>JBBSJT010000006.1:0-39986 GCA_038257035.1 Chlamydiia bacterium | reverse complement strand
TTGCATGTTAACTTCTTACTTGCACATTGTCTCTCTTTTGCTGTCAAATAACTTAAACACTCTAGGTGTTTTATTTCTTTCGTCTTGCTTTGCTTTCACGCTGCAATTTGCGATTGAAATGACTACAATACATAATTAAACGTCTTTATTGCAACACTATTTTTTTTTATTTTTCAAAATCGTGTTCACAATACTGCAAAAAGGGCTTATTTTTTTTATATTTTTGTTTGGAATCAAAATTTTACGAAAAAAAAATTTGAAAAATAGCATATATTAGTGTTAACTTACTTATTATACCGCACTTAAAAGCTAAAACTTATAAGATTAATTTTACCAAACACACCCCAGAAGTAAACCAGAAGGCACATCTCATGTTTAAGAAAAGAATAAAAAAAAATTTTCCGGAAGGCACATTTATCCCGAAATTTCCTCGCATTCTATCGATCATTCAATTATGCCTTGCCTTCACTGCTTTTCTTTTTGCAGCCGGCAGCCCTTTCTTAACTCATCACTTCGACATCAAATCAAAAATTTTACTTTATGATTATGTACTGGGAAAAACAGATCCGACCTCAAAAGCCCATTTCAATGAGCTCGATGAATATCAAAAAGATAGACTAATAGCTGGGTATGAGGAATTGAACAAAGAAGCTTCTTCTTCATTTTTTAAAAAAGTTGAACAATCATTAAATCTAATTTTGATAAAAATGTCAGCTTTTGAGCGAGCGTGGATCTTATTTGCCATCGTCATCCCCATTATGCTTTTAAAAAAAGTGGAGGGTGCAAAGCAAGCGGTCTGGATTTTACCACTTATTGCTTTAGCTTACCTTTGTAATAATCAAACCCTAGAAGCTCCAAAAATAAGCGAGGAGGCAATGCTTTACCCTGAAGAAGATTGGCTCGCCATGAAGTATCTAAATACAACGATCGGTGAATTTCCCGTTTTAGAGCAGCAAAGCCAACTGTTGAAAGCCTGGCATCACTACCTCATTGACTACTACACTAAGGAAAAGCCATCGACTGATCCCGACATTTTTCACAAGCAAAGAGTCAAAGGTGAATTTAGATTTCATTTAGTAAGAATTGAAAAGTTTAAAATTTTGGAAGAAAACGAAGGGTTTGCTCAGAAAAAACAACCCCTCTTTTTAATGCTCGCTTATTGCGTCTGGAACATTTTTTTTGCCATGGTCACTTGTGAGGCATTTATTTTAAAAAATAAAAAACAACTCGTTAGACCGATTTACTGAACTGATAATATCTTTCATTTTTTTTTAAGTTTACAAGAGTTTTTAATTTTTCTGTCCTAATTATCACCGGCGTAATTTAACAGGATTGATTGATTTCAGTACAAACTAAATCAAAGAAATAAAATAGACTCTCAGTCATTTTACCCATGGCTTCAATTGCCGGTTCTTTTAAAGAAGTCATATTGTTAGCCATTCTACCTAATACTTCAATTGCCGGGTCTTGAGCCAAACCTATTTTCTTAATATGCCTTTTACGCAATCCCATCATTGTATCAACCATAGCAGGGATTTGAATAATTAAAAGGGGATAAAATGTTGAACCTGTAAAGTAATAAATAGCAGATCCTGCCACCCTTAAAGAAAGTTCACGCAAAGTCTGTTTTCTTCCTCCATCTAACACAAGGCTTACAGCACCAAGCACGGGAACTTTTGTAGCAGATGCTACAAGCATTTTATTTAAACAATAAACCTTAAACACTTTCTTTCCTAATCCAACTGAACTATCGATCACAAAATCAGCTGCTCTATTAGCTGTTTTGTCCAAGGCTTTATTCACTTGAATTGAAAGGCTCTCTTCGACTTTTTCTTCTATTACTGTGCCAATCATTTTTCCGATAAAATTATCAAAAATACCGATATTTTCTAATTCACAAGCGTCTTTAATTCCGGTTGCAGCGTAGTTTAATGTAGGAACAACATATTCCTTACTTTTTTTAATCAACATCTCTTTAAATTTCTTAGCAATAGGCTTCTTAACTGTTTCTCTTAAATCATTTAGTTTTTCATGAGTGAACTTATTTAATTCTTGAACAGGTTCCAAACTTAATACATATTTTTGCACAGGAGGAAGGCCTGCAACTAGTGCCACTGTAAAATGAAGTGGACCATGAACTTTTCCTAAAGTTATAAGATCTATACTTTTTGCTGTAATTAGTGTAAGTCCTTGATAAACGCTTTGATCAATGGCATCTCCAACGCGTATTAACTCATTATCTTTTAGAAAATTATGATTTAATCCTCTAGATAAATTATAATTTAAGAAGTCTTGAGCCTGATTGGTCGTTACAGCAGTTTCAAGGAAAGAATTTGTTGAGTTTTGCACTGCGCAATAAGGAATAAAGGCGTAATTTAAAAATAAACTTAAGGCTGTGACAGGCGCTGTAATGTAGGTTTCCATATCAGGTTGAACTTCTGCGATTTCGAGCTTGTTCATTTCTTGATTTTCAGCGTAATTAAGGGCATTTCCAAAAATGCGTTCAACAAAGCTTCGATTGTCAGGTTCAGCCTCAACAATTGTCTCATAAGGCCAAAAAATATCTGATAATATTTCAAAAGGTCTTGCTAAGTAAGGCTTTAAACTCTCAAAAATTGCCAAAGCGGTTTTCTGTACCCTTAAAGATACCTCTAGAACAACTGGAAGAGCGCTTTCAATAAAAGAACGACCGATTTTTGAGCATGAATTATTTATTGATGTAACCACTTAAAACCTCTTAACAAATTATTAATATAAAATAAATAATAGATTAATAAACTTTAAAAAGCAATTTAATTTTAACGTTACATCAAATTAAAAAACAAATTATTACATTGTTTGTAAGAAGTTATTTTATCTCTGCGGATAGATTTCCCATAACACTAGAGAGCTCTGATTGAAAATCTTTGACATTGCCTCGAAGAATATTATAAATTAAAGTAATCTTTTTTTATTCTTTCATCCTTAGCTTAATTTAATGTTTATCTAAATTATTATATTAATAACTTAGCATATTTTCTGAGTGAGGGTTTTAAGACCCTCACCCTCACTCACCTTTTAAAAAAAATTGGAACTTGGTTATTGAAAAAGGATGTAAACGCCGATACCCGCAAAAAAACCTGCCAAAGCCGCAAATGAGACGCGTCTCAAATACCACATAAAATCCACCTTTTCAAGGCTCATAAAAACAACCCCTGCAGCAGATCCGAAAATCAAAATACTACCCCCTGTTCCTGCGCAAAAAGCAACCATAGACCAAAAAGGCGAATCTGTTGGATATTGTGTAAGTTCATACATTCCCATGGTTGCTGCCACGAGCGGAACGTTATCAACAACTGCAGATGCAAGACCAATCAATATTGCAATAAAAGTTGTGCTGGCAAAGGTTTGATCTAAATATACGGCTAAATGAGTTAGAATGCCCGCAGATTCCAATGCGTTGATACAAAGCAAAATCCCAAGAAAAAACAAGACACTTGACAAATCAATTCGGGCTAAAGTATGTGGCATTCTTAAATGTGTTCGGCCCTTTCTACTATGTAAAATGTCGGTCACTAACCAAAGAATGCTCAAACCAAATAAAATCCCCATAAAAGGTGGAAGTCCGGTAAAGGCTTTAAAGAAAGGAACAAAAATAAGTAATGATACTCCCAAATAAAAAATCAATGAACCATATGGTTCTTTTTTGCTACCGTCTGCTTTAAGTTTTCTGATGGAGCCATCTTTAAGAGCAAAGTTTAAAATAAAAAAAGAGACTAAAAAGCAAACCATGCTTGGTATGAAAATTTCTTTCATTATTGAAAAAGTCGTGATTTGATTTCCAATCCAAAGCATCGTTGTTGTAACATCGCCAATCGGAGTCCATGCACCGCCGGCGTTTGCAGCAATTACAACGCCCCCACCAAAAATTAATCGATCTTCACGTTCTTCAATCATTTTCTGCAAGAAGGCAATCATCACAATTGTTGTTGTTAGATTATCTAGAATGGACGATAAAAAGAAGGTTAGAAAACCTGTTACCCAAAACATTTTTTTCTTAGATTCAATATTGATCCTATCAGAGATCACTTTAAAACCATTATGTGCATCTATAATTTCAACAATAGCCAATGCTCCGATCAAAAAGAAAATAATTTGACTTAAAGCGCCCAAATGCTCCGATAATAAAGAAATATTTTCAGTTTGAGTAAAATATTGACTTCCAAATTCCAAAACCCAACAGATCACCGCCATAAGTAAGGCAATGGTTGCCTTATTAATATGTGTAATGTGTTCAAATGTGATCATGATGTAGCCAAGGCAAAACACCAATACCATCAAACCAAGATAAATTTCCTGTCCCATTTTTATCCCCAAAAATAAATTGATAAATCTGTTGCTTACTAGGACTTTGCAAAATCCTAGTTAAATAAAGATAGATCTAATATATAGATATTTCTAAAATGATTATTCGCAACAGCAAATGAGTTTCATTTTATGGAAGCGCATTCTTTAATGCAATCAATTTAAAATATGTTGTAAAGGAATTTTTTTGAAATTACGCTCTTCGATTAAACCTACTCTGTTATATTCATCTTTGATTAGAGGCACTTTTTTGGCGGGAATCGGAATTTTGATCCTCCTTTTTTTTGGCACTTTCATTCCCGTTGAACCACTAAAAATTTATGGTCCCTTCATTATTTTAATCTCTCTCTTATTTATTACATTGGGTCTTTACCCCTACCAGAAGCTTAAACAACTTGAAGTAAACCCTCATGAAATTCTTTTAAATGAAGATCATCTTATTTTTTCATGGAAAAGGAAACCACTAATAATGGTCCCTTTTTCAGAAATTGATAAGATTGTAAACATACAACTTGAAAGTAGATATGGGATTGGGATTTTGTTAAAAAAGCCCATTAATCACCATCTTATCGACCCTAATTTTGATGAAAAAAAATTTATCGCATCCAGCCAAAAAAATTACAGTTGCGATTTATTTCTTCCTTTTTTTACAACTTACTCCTTTGAACTCGTCAAGCAGGCTATAGAGTAAAAGAAAGTTTTTAATATATTCCAAAAAATTGTAGCTTTGATGGCAATATCTACTTTCTTTGTAAAGTTGAGTTTCCAAATTTAAAAAAGAAATAACCACTTGGCTTTTCTTAAAAAAACCTGTATTCTTCTTATTCAATAAAACTTAAAAAAATGAAAGACCATGTCAGAAACCAATCCAAAAATAAGAGTTGCCCCAAGTTCAAAAGAATCAGAAATGATGGTTTTGGGATGCATGTTAACAAGTGTCAACGCATTAAATATAGCAGCTGATAGTTTAAATGATTCCGATTTTTATTTTACGGAACATAAAATCATTTTTCTTGTTCTAAAAGCGGCCTACATGGGCGAAAAGCCGGCCGATGTGCATCTAGTTTGTGAAGAGCTTAAGCGCCAGGACAAGCTTAAAGCAGTCGGTGGTGTAGCCTATATTACAACTCTTGCTCAATATGCCGGAACATCTGCTTATATTGAAGAGTACAGCGATATCATTCGCAATAAGTCCATTTTAAGAAGAATGATAAGTGCTGCTCAAACAATTGAAAAAGTGGCGATTGAAGATCCACCAAATGTTTTAGAATCGCTTGATGAAGCTCAAGCCATGTTCTACCAGATTGGTCAATCTGCAAATAAAGATTCGGGTGTATTGATCAGCGAAATTTTTTCTGGGGTTAAATCAGAAGCTAAAGTTCCTTTTTTAAAAGAGCTTCAAGAAAGACAAGAAAAATTTTTAGAAAAAGGGCCACAAGATTCCGGTATTACCGGAATTTCAACATCATTTACTGATTTTGATAAAATGATCAATGGTCTTAACAATTCAAACTTAATGATTTTGGCAGCACGACCTGCGATGGGAAAAACTGCCTTTGCCATGAATATGGCCGAAAATATTTGCTTTAAAGCAAACCTTCCCGTTGGAATTTTTTCTCTTGAAATGAGTGCAGAACAGCTTGTACATCGTATTATTTGTTCTCAATCTGAAGTTGAATCAGATAAAATTAAAACCGGAAATTTAAACGGTATTGAATATCAGCGTATTGTTTCAGCTGTAAGCCAAATGCAAAATCATGTCATGGTCATTGACGATCAGGCAGGTTTAAAAGTTTCTGACTTAAGGGCGAGGGCTCGCCGTATGAAGGAAGTCTATGGCATAAGATTTTTAGTGATTGATTACTTGCAATTGATTTCAGGATCTGGATCCTTTCGCAATCAGGAAAACAGACAAAGTGAGATATCAGAAATTTCAAGGATGTTAAAGAATTTGGCGCGCGAACTCAACATTCCAATATTATGCTTATCTCAGCTTTCAAGAAAAGTTGAGGAAAGGGTTGGGCATCGACCCATGATGAGCGATTTGAGGGAAAGTGGAAGTATTGAGCAGGATTCTGACCTTGTCATGTTTCTTTTAAGACGTGAATATTACGATGCGATGGATAAGCCCGGCATGGCCGAATTAATTATTGCAAAAAACCGTCATGGCGCGATTGGAAGTGTTAATTTAACATTTAGAAAAGAAATTGCACAATTTGTCAATTACACGCCTATTCGCTATGAAAATGGGGAATCAAAGGGTTTTGATGCGAATGTCGAGGCATTTGGGGAATTTGCTCCAAGGTAGACCTAAAAAACTAAAAGAAGGGATTTTAAAGGACTTAAAGGACAAAAAAAGGACCTAAAGGACTAAAAGGACATTTCCACCGTCTTGGCAATACATAGGCATTAACTCTGACGTAAAGCACCTTAATTGATATAATTATAAAATTAATTTGTCCTTTTTGTCCTTTTTGTCCTTTTTGTCCTTTCTACTCTTTCTACCCTTTCTCTCCTTTTTGTCCTTTAATTCCCCTATGCTGCTTAAAATTTTGCATTCAGTAATAATGACACTTTACTTTTTATGGCTAATATTCTAAGATTGGCTTCCTAATGTTTATAAATTTAACGGAGAGATCATGTCATCTGTAAAGAAAAAAAGAAAATATAAGATTGCAAAGCATAAACGCAAAAAAAGAAGCAGACTAAACCGTCATAAGACGAAATAGGGCTTTTTAGCTTAATTATTATGTGGAAATATCCTGTCGCATACGACGTCATTATCTTAGGTGGAGGACACGCTGGTTGCGAAGCTGCATTAGCGTCTGCTCGTATGGGTGTCCGTACCCTCCTTTTGACAATGAATTTGGACACAATTGCAAAAATGAGCTGCAACCCTGCCGTTGGTGGTGTCGCTAAAGGACATATTGTCCGCGAGATCGATGCCTTGGGCGGAGAAATGGGCAAAGCAATTGATGCGACGGGAATTCAATTTAGAATGCTTAACCGCTCAAACGGTCCTGCCGTGTGGGCGCCGCGTGCACAGGCCGATAAAGCTCTGTACCAAATCGATATGAAACATCGTTTGGAAAAAACAGCCAACCTTGAAATAAAACAAGGAACTGCAGAAGATTTATTGGTAGAAAACGATACAATCCAAGGTGTCGTTACTAAAGAAGGAATTATCTACTATTCAAAAAATGTAGTTATTTCTTCGGGTACATTCATGCGTGGTCTACTGCATATTGGCGAAACCAATTACGCAGGTGGACGAGCAGGAGATTTACCGTCGGTTGGTCTTTCGGCAACACTTGAAAGACTTGGGCTAAAACTGGCCCGTTTAAAAACCGGAACACCTCCCCGAGTCAATAAAAGATCTATTGATTATAGTCTTACAGAAGAGCAGCCCGGAGAAGATGACGTCAAATTTTCATTTGACGATGAAGGCATCAAAAAACTGCCTCAAGTAAGCTGTCACATCACTTATACGACACAAGAAACTAAAGAAATTATTCAGGCCAATATCCATCGATCTCCTATGTATTCGGGGAAAATCCAAGGAATTGGGCCAAGATACTGTCCTTCAATAGAAGATAAAATCGTCAGATTTAGCGATAAAGAACGTCATCAGGTATTCTTAGAACCCGAAGGCTTAACAACCGAAGAAGTCTATGTGAATGGTGTTTCATCATCCTTGCCATTCGATGTTCAATTTGCCTTTATTCATAGCATACCGGCCTTAAGAAATGCTGAAATTATGCGTCCTGCCTACGCAATTGAATATGACTATGTCATCAGTGGACAAATCGATGCTTCATTGGAATGCAAAAAAATAGAAGGTCTATTTTTAGCAGGACAAATAAATGGAACATCAGGGTATGAAGAGGCGGCTGCTCAAGGCCTTATTGCGGGTATTAATGCAGCAAATAAAGCCCTTGGTAAACAACCATTTATTTTAAAGCGCTCTGACGCCTACATTGGCGTAATGATTGACGATTTGATTACAAAAACGTTGGATGAGCCCTACCGCATGTTTACAAGCCGTGCAGAGCATCGCTTGATTTTACGTCAAGATAATGCGGATCTTCGCTTAAGGCGAAAAGGCTATGAGCTTGGCCTTATCGATTCAACTCGTTTTGAAAAATTCCTTAAAAAGGAACAAACAATTCTTGATGAGCAAACAAGACTCAAAAAAGTGTTTAAGCAGGTTAATGGGAAGGGTGTAACACTTATTCAACTTCTTTGCCGCCCTGAAAGCACATATACCGGCTTAATGGAAGAATACCCAAATGATTTTATAAATCATGGCGAAGAAATCAATTTTCAAATTGAAATTAACAGCAAATACGAAGGGTATATTGAAAGGCAAAAAGCGGAAGTTAACCGATTATCGCATGTAGAAAAAATCTTAATTCCAAAAGAATTTGATTTTAGTTTGGTGACAGGCTTAAGAACTGAAGCCCGTCAAAAATTATCTATGGCAAATCCTCTAAACCTTGGACAAGCCTCAAGGCTTTCCGGTGTCTCGCCTGCAGATATTTCAGTTTTGATGATTGCACTTATGCGTGTTTCATGCTGAAGCCAACACTTCATTTGCTAAAACTTGACCAATATCCTATTTTTAAACAACTTCAGATTGAAGAGGCACTGCTTCGAAAAGATAAGCGCAATTGGTGCTTATTAAACACCAATTCAACTCCTGCCATAGTACTTGGAATATCGGGAAACCCCACAGAACATATCAACGAAGAAAGATTCGTGAAAAACCCGGTACCGGTTATTCGTAGATTCAGTGGTGGAGGAACAGTCTTTATCAACGAAGAGACTTATTTTACAACATTTATCTGCCAAGCTGAAGAACTTCAAACATTTTGCAATCCACAAAGCATTTTCAAATGGAGTGAAAAAATCTACAAAGACGTTTTTTACGACTTTGATTTTAAACTCAAGGAAAATGATTACATCATTGGTAATCAAAAATTCGGGGGCAACGCCCAGTATATCTGTAAAGATCGCTTTTTACATCATACTTCTTTTTTATTTGATTATAATTCAGATCAAATGAATTACTTGGAATTACCACAAAAAACCCCAAAATACCGTGAACAACGGCAGCATAAGGATTTTTTGTGCAGGTTAAACCAATTTTATGAATCGAAAGATTTTTTAAGACAGAAAATCGAAATTGCTTTAAATAATTCATTTAATGTGAAAGAAATGCATTTTCAAGAAATTGAAGATTTACTTGAACTACCTCATAGAAAGGCGACAACTTATGTCGATTATCCACATATGAATTGATGATATATCAATTTTCATTAATATTACATTTTGGGGTTAAATTTTAAACTCACCTTACAAAAAAAAATTTCTAAAGATTTATTCTTTAAAAATTTTAAGGTTATTGAATTTTAAAATAAGGTTTAATATGAATACTATTTTAGTTATTATTTCATTTAATATTTTTCTTCTCTTTGCCCGTTGGAACGTTTCTGCCTCTGAAATGGAGGATTCCTTTGAAGTACTCAACATGGAAGTAAAGAGTTTATGTCTACCGGACAATATTGTGAATGAATATTATGAGTCGGGTGAATATGAAGGTCTAATCAAGCAACAATTTAGCCTTATTGAAAATGAAGATCCTATTTCGATAGGAAAGTTTTCTTATGATGCTAAATCAATCACAATTACTGATGCTTTTGATGCCAAAACCGTTTACAGAACAGAAAACGGTCAATCGATCATGGAAAAATATGATGCTTTGGGCAAACTCTCCCATAAGGAAATTGCATTTATAGAGGATTCTAAGTTGATTGGAAAGAACTTGGAAGATGGCAAAGGCAATACCCTCGTGTGTGAAAGATATTTGTATAATGAAAGTGGCGAGCTTATTAAAACAAAAGTTTATTCTAACGTTGAAGAATTAAACTCTAAAATTGAAGATAATATCGTCCCTGCAAATGAGATGTTTCAGTACTTAAATGGACTTTTAGACGGTCAAAATTTAGGAACAATCCAAGAGCTTACAGAAAGCTATTTTGGTTCACTTTATTTAGTACTGACAGGCTATTACAACCATCCACTAGAAACAGGTGTATTTGGTTTTGGAGAAGTAGATGATAAGGTCAGGGTAACTTTCATCAACGGTATCTTAAATCGCAACCTTGATTGCATGGAAAATGCTAAATCGATTTCAAGAACTCATGGTGGTGTGAACGTTCATTATATCTACAGACCGACCAACGGTTGGGCAAATGATCTGCTTAATGGCGTTCCTGATAGATTTGGAATTTTGTCATCCCAAGCTTCTTTGTTAGCAAATAAATGGAAAGAATTAATAGCAGAAATGGGTGGTACTCATTCAGGTGGCATCATCATTCACTATGCACACAGTATTGGGGCATCAGATACGTGGAATGCGAGAACATTACTTACACCGGAAGAAAAAAAACTTGTTCGCGTTGTCACCATAGGGTCTCCTTTTATGATTCATAAAGACGGCTTACATAGTGTCGTGAATTATGTCAGCGTCAGAGACGGGGTTTCATACCTTGACCCTTTTGGCTTTTATAATGGCTGCTGTGATGAAGACAGTAATGTGGTTCTTCTTGGAAGTTGGAAAGATGGCTGCCCACTCATTGATCATCCTTTAAATACAATAACTTACCAGGCGCTCCTTCATAAACTTGGCAAAGAATTCATTGAATCCTACGGTTGCGTTCAGGAAAATTAAGTGTATACTGGTTTTACTCCATATGAAAATTATATGCAGGTATCTCTTGATCATACCAAATAATATTTTTTTACAGTGAGGCAGTGAGAAAGACATGAGATCAGTGAGAGGTTTATGTAAGCAGAGCCTCTCATTGTCCTCATGTCTTTCTCACTGCCTCACTGGTAAAAAAATCCGAAACTTTTCATTTTCCTGTAGAACCTCTAAATCCAACATAGCTGTTCCTTCACGATCTCGGTAAATCTAATACTCATTATTTTATAAAACAATAAAAAACTATTAATAAAACATCATTTATGGTACTGTAGGGTTTTACTTAATGAAAAAGGAATATAAAATGAATATACAAGAAAAATTTTCTAAAACCTTAACATTTTTTAAGATAAAAAATAAGAACGAATCTGAGATTCATGAAATATCGGAAAAACAAGATACTAAGCAAATTAACTTTCCTTTTGATCAACTTCCACAAGATTTGAAAAATCATGTTGTTTCACTTTGCTCATTAGAAGATTTGAGTCGTTTCGCTAATACAGATGTAAAAAACTCCGAAAACAATCTGATTTGGCAGCTAGCAGCCGCTAACCTCAATATTTCTTTATGTGATAAATCACCTCTTAGTCCGAAACTTCAAATCAAAGAAAACTTCATAAAAAAATTTCATTTAGGGACTCTAAACATAATAAAGAAAAAAGTAATTATATCTCATTATAATAGCAAAAAGTTTAATGAGGATTCTTTAACTATTTTTGATAAATATGTCCCTCAAGGTTTTTTTTTTAAAGATTATATAGGCTATGGTTGTCATAAAATTACTTATCGAAACGAACAAGGTCTTGTAAAAGAGATAATTTCCGTTGGAACAATTAAGCAACAATGGCAACCAGGCGAACAGTTAGAATGGGTAAGTGTTCACAATTCTAAGATAGAGTTGACTGTTCTAAAATCATAGTGTTTTTCAATCTTTTTTAGCAGAAAACTCTTTAGTATATTATAATTATTTAAATGTTATAATTAATTTAATGGAGGTGGCTATGAAAGATCCTGCTCTTCAGCTTAAATTGAATAGTTTTAATAAAACTAAAGATAAATTTGATGAAGCTATTGAAAAAGATATTAGAAGCTACGTTGATAGTCTCACTTTTGAAGATGATCCTAATGTTTCAAAACTTCTTACTCCCCAAATGAAAAAGGCTGCTCTTTTTGAAAAAATAAAAGCAGATGCTCAAATGCCTGAACTAGTTGAATTTCTTGATACAGCCTTCGACTTCATAAAAACCGAAGGTTTACACTATTTAGATAGTCAAACTCACGAAAACCTTCTTTTAGAATTCGATCATGCTTCTGAAATGTTAGAACATATTGATCTTTCAGGAAAAATTCCAGAACAACTTAAAAGTTTACTCCAGATATCTGATGAAGCGATGCTTTCTATCTTTAAAATTGCAGTAGGCGCTTTTTTTGAAGAAAAAAGTCAAGAAAGCTTATCAATATTTGTTTTACTCACGAGCTTAGATGCTACAGATTCAGATTATTGGTTTCGCTTAGGGATTGCTGCTCAAAAATGTGGAAACATGGATCAGGCTCTAGAAGCTTATGGATTATCTAAAGAGCTCAACCCCGAAATCATTGGTGCAAGACTTTTTTCAGCCGAGTGTTTTTTGAATCAAAAAGATCAAGACAGTGCTACGAATGAAATTGATGAAGCTAAGAAAATTATTTCTTTTTCAGATATTGATCCTGTTTGGCTCGATTTATTATCAGCTTTAGAAGAACAGGAAAAGATAATTTAAACTATTCTATGAGGTGTGTTATGAATCCTATAAATGATAATCCTACCAATGGGATGCCTCCATCAACATCAACTACATCGACAACATCAACTACATCGACAACTTCATCAACTAAAACAGATAAAATTAGAACGAAAAGTGTTACAGCCCAAATGCAAGTAATGGGTAGTCCTAAATCTTCTAAAAAAGATTCAACCCGTGGCAACGAAGCTTCTCATTCAAGTTCTAAAACCGAAGTGCCGGATGAAATTAAAGCGGAAGATGAATTGATATATAAAGAATTAGATGAACTTATAGATTCAGGTATTAAAGCACGCAATCAAATGTTGGATAGTCCTACAACTAAAAATGAAAAATTGACCGTAAAATTTAAAACGAATCATTTAGATAAGCTTATAAAAGAAGAAGCTAAAAACAATGAAGTAATGGGTGGCTCTGAATCTGTTAAAAACCAGGAAGTGCCAATTGATCACGAAGAAAATTTCTTTAAAACTCCAACAGAAAATAAGTCAAAAGTAGATTTGGGAGAAATACCTGACGATCTTAAAAGTGCTTTTCTTAGCAAAATAAAACCAGCAGCAGCTGAAGTTCAATCTTCATCTAAAGAGCCTTTAACTGCAATAGAAGAGAAAGCAAAAATTAAAGTAGTTTCTACTAGCATTAAAAAACATAGAAATGTTGAAAAAGGGTTAAATCTTCTTAGAAGCATGAGAGAAACGACTGGAACTGGTTCAAAAGTTAAATCAGAAGCTGTTAAAGCTGGAACCATAGAAATAACAAATTCAAAGGTCGACTCAGTTAAGGTTGAGCGCGGGATTGCTCTTCTTAAAAACATGAAAGAAACTGCTGCAGAAGATTTAGATGAGGATGCAAATATTAATACTCCAAATGAAATCATAGCAGGTTATAAAACTGTTATGACAACTGAAGAGCTTTTTACATCGCTTACAAAAATGTTTAATGAAGGTAGTAAACTTGAGAAAAATAAATGTGATGCTTTTGCAGTTAAATGGCTTGAATCAGGAATGCACAAAACTGATTATCATGACCCCCAAGTTAAAGCATTTTTCAGCACCGAAAGAACTGATAAAACATTCACTCAAGTTTCTATTATTTATGAGAATGCACTCAGCGAACCTCAACCACCTCAAGAAATGCATACAGGTAAAGTATTAACTTCATGGGGTGAACTTATGAATGGCAAGCCAGAAGACATTGCCCTTGAATTACGCAGCTTTTTTATTGGGCTTCAGCAAAGTATAACAATTGATGACATAGTAAATAAAGAGCAAGACGAAAAAGCTCTTAAAACACATCAAGATGATCCGAACCAAAAACTTAACGGTAAAGAGGGCTTTTTAACTAATAATGCAATGAAATCACTCGAAATGCAAAATAAATTAACATATCTTATACAAAATGATATTCTCTCATGCAAAGACAAAAAAGAGGCAATAAAGACATATAAAAAATATTTAGAAGTTGCGGAACAAAGCATATCTCTTAATGACCCAGCAACTACAAGGTTACTATATTTTGCTCTTAGTGAGTTTGATAGTCCAACTAACCCTAAACTGTATTCTATATCTTTAAAGGATTTATTGCCTTCTGCCTTTAGTAAAAATAAAAAAAACCATTCAAAAATTCAAGTCAATTTTAAATCAATAGCCATGGATTCTACAAAATTAAGAAAGATGGAAAATGAAAATCCAGCTTCACCAATCTCGACATTGACTTTTTTTCAAGATACTTTTTTGGTTGGTGAGGGAAATAGCGAAACTAAAGAAATTAACAAAACTAAAGAATTTAACGCAGACCGTATTCAAATCATGGGAAAATTGTTCAAAAAACTTCATGACCGACAACAAAATATTGAAAGTAATTTGATAGGAAATTACAATCTAGCCGACTTTTTTGAAAAACCTGCTCCCACTAAGGCCGAAATAGTAAAACGTGAATTAGATATTTCAAAAGGGACTGGCTGGAATGGTGAAAACAAAAAATATGATAAATTGAATTACCAAAACGAACTTGCTGAAATAACAAAGGCGTCTCAACCTCAAGTTCAAGTTAATCAAAACGATAAAAGTGAGAAGAAAGTAGCATTTCAAATACAGGATAATAATAGGGGTCCGAATATTAATGTAGATGGGGAGGAAATATAAAGTAAATTTCGACGTTTTCTAGTCGCGGGTAAACCCGCGACTAGAAAATGACAAATATTCTTTTATTTGGAGTCGATTTTACTGATGTCTGTCTTTTTTTTATCTTCGGTTAGGTTGATGTCTGTGATAGCACCTTTAACTACTTCAATTTTTGATCATCATACATTTTTAAGATAACACTATGTTCTTGAATTTTTACAACCGTTCCAACAATTCCCATTGCTGTGACATTATCGCCAGCTTTTAGCTCTGCACGTTGCTTTTCCATTTCCTTACGGCGCTTTTGTTCCGGTTTCCATAAAATAAAATAAAAAAACAATAAAGAAACAGCCATTATTGTTAATGTTGCGTAAGACCATCTGTAGGAGGAGGAAGATCAACCTTGTCATCTTGGGCAAATAGCTGAGCGTAGGTTTTAACTTAGCGATGTTCAACGGGTTAAAACCCGTTGATTCTATTTTATTTAAATTGCAGGTTGAAACCTGCAAAAACATGCGCAGGTTAAAACCTACGCTACAAAAGATTAAAAAAATTTTCAAATTGGAGTAGAACCAGTAGATATGTAAGAGGCACTACAGAAAATGTAGTGCCACGATTCTGAATTAATTGCCGACTAGAACAAAAGAAATGTCTGTTGAAGCATTATTTCCGAGGCCTGCTACTGTTAATGGACCCAATCTAGTAATTATCGACACATTATTACCTGCCGCTAAAGTTAAAAGAAATGTAGTAGTATATTCTCTAAGCTGTCCGCCTGAGCCTTCGACAACTGTAGATGAATAAATTACATCAGTGCCATTTACGTTTGCATAAACAATCGGCCGCACAGCTGGGTTTCCGTCTTGACTTATTCCAAAAAAACCATATGAAACAAGATAAGTTCCTGTAACATTAGCTGTAAAAACAGTATTTGTTACATTAGGTGTTACTGTGCCATCCGTTGGACCCGCTATATCGAATATAAGTGGAGTGTCTGTTGCAACACTTTGTGATGTTGTTGAATAAAATGAAGAAAAGCCTGAAAGAGCCGCCGTTCCCGGTACTCCAGTCACTCCTGTTACACCTGTAACTCCTGTAACTCCTGTAACTCCTGTCACTCCTGTCACTCCTGTCACTCCCGTTACTCCCGTAGCTCCGGTGGCCCCTATTAAGCCCGTTGCTCCAGTCGCTCCGGTGGCACCTGTTAATCCGGTTGCGCCTGTGGCTCCTGTTGCCCCTGTCCTTCCTACCGGTCGATGATGACACCCTGCGTCAACAGCGAAAGATTCTTCCGCACACATCCCAAGATTGCAACAGAATAAAAAGATAAATAATGTTTTTTTAAAATTTAACATAAAAATTTTCCTCACTAAATTTTAAGGTCATTAAAATTAACATAGCAAATAAATTTTTTTTTCTAAATGTTAAACTAATTTTTTTAATTAATTTTTTTTATATTTTTAACAGCGAGGAATTTGGGAGGGATTTTTGATTGATGCAAAAAGACCGCTTTCGCGGTCTTTTTTTTATTTTGAGTCGATTTTGCTGATGTCGGTTTTTTTGGTATCATCGGTTGTAAGGTTAATATCTGTGATAGCACCTTTAACAACTTCAATTTTAGAACCATCATACATTTTCAAAATGACAGTATGTTCTTGGATTTTAACAACTGTTCCAACAATTCCCATTGCTGTGACACTGTCACCGGCTTTTAGCTCTGCACGTTGCTTTTCCATTTCTTTACGACGCTTTTGCTCCGGTCTCCATAAAATAAAATAAAAAAACAAGAGGGCAACTGCCATCATTGTTAACGTTTGCATCAAACCATCAGTTGGAGGAGGAAGATCAACCCTGTCATCTTGGGCAAATAGGGCTGTACTTCCAATTATCTGTAGCATTGTGAGCGAATAGAACATTTTTTTCATGTTATATACCTTTTTCTAGTTTCTAGTTAATTCGGATAGATCAAGCAGATTTTTTGATAAAATTCTGTCAGTTTTTCTAATTTTATAGCTTCTCTTAATTTTTGCATAAAATCAATATAAAATGCTAGATTTTGTATCGTCACAAGCGTAAGACCCGTCACTTCATCCACATTTAATAGATGACGAATATAAGCTTTTGAAAATTGTGAAGTATAACAATTGAGTTCCGGATCCAAAGGCGAAAAATCATCCTTGTACATCCCTGCTTTGATGTTTATCTTACCTTGCCATGTAAAGGCTGTACCGTTCCTTGCATTTCTTGTTGGCATCACGCAATCAAACATATCGATACCGCGCATAACGGCCTCAATGATATTTCTTGGAGTTCCAACTCCCATTAAATAACGCGGTTTTTCGTCTGGTAAAAATGGTACGGTTGCATCTAATACTTGGTTCATGATCTCTGCCGGTTCACCAACCGACAAACCACCAATTGCCATTCCTTCAAAATCAATTGCACTTAAGGCTTTAGCTGATTGCTCTCTTAAATCGGGGTGCACGCCCCCTTGAACAATACCAAAAAGGTTTTGATGAGGTTGAAGCTCAAAATCGCGGCAGCGTTTGGCCCAAGCATGCGTTCTTTCCATCGCTCTTTCTAGTATAGGCCTTTCACAAGGGTAGGGAGAACACTCATCAAACACCATGACAATATCAGAGCCTAAAGTTTTTTGAATTTGCATGCTTTCATTGGGTCCCAAAAAATGTTTTGAGCCGTCAATATGAGATTTAAAAAAGACTCCATCATTTGTGGTCTTATTTAAGTCTGAAAGGGAAAAAACTTGGAATCCACCGGAATCTGTTAAAATCGAACGATCCCAATTCATAAAGCGATGCAGCCCCCCTGCCTTTTCGATAATTTCCATACCTGGCTTTAACATCAGATGATAAGTATTTCCAAGAATGATATTCGCATTTATGTCGTGCAGCTGGCTGTTGGTGACTGTTTTAACAGCCCCTCTTGTGCCCACAGGCATAAAAACAGGAGTGTCAAAACTCCCATGAGCAGTTTCAAGTTTACCAATGCGGGCTTTTGATTGATTATCTTTTTTTTCAACTGTAAATTTCATTTTTTATCTTATAAGTAAGGCAATATTTTCTATATGCGGGGTTTGTGGAAATTGATCAACGGGTTGGATTGCAATCAGCTTATATCCTGCAGATTGAAGCTCTTTTACATCATGAGCCTGTGTTTCAGGATTACAAGATATATAGACAATCTTTTTAGCATTTAAAGCCAATATTTGCTTGATTGCAGCAATTTCTAGTCCTGCCCTTGGAGGATCAATCATGAGAACGTCAGGCTTTGGTAAGGTTGTATTTTCAAGCACAGAAGAGACATCCCCTGTGTAAACAGTGTAATTATTAAGTCCGTTCTTTTTTGCATTCTCTCTTGCATCCAAAGAGGATTCACGAGAAATTTCAATACCGACAACTGTTTTTACATATCTTGCAATAGAGATACCAATTGTGCCTGTCCCACAATATAAGTCATACACAACATCGTCTTTTGAGAAATTTGCAAGCTCTATGGCTTTGGAATATAAGTTTGATGCCTGTTTACTATTTGGTTGAAAAAAGGCCGTAGGGCTTAATGAAAAAGAAATCGGCATTTCATCTTCTTTGTCACCTAATTTAATATTTAATTTTTCAACGATATGATCTTGCCCGTAGAGATGCATTTCATAAAACTCTGTAGGCATTCCTTTGGCAATCTGATGGATTCTTAAGAAGATGCTTAAAGTAGCCCCCTCAAAACTAGATGGCTCAACAGCATTTTTCAAAGCCATAACAAAACTATCAAGATGCGAGCGTTGAAGGGCAAAATCAGGGTTTCCTGACACTGTCAACATGACCAAACGATCATTTGTCATCGTGCCCTCTCTTACAGTTAAGGTACGAAGAGACCCTGTATTTCGCATCATATGATAAGCATCAAGATCTGTGCCTTCCCACCAGAGTCTAACGGCTTTAAGGGCTTCGATAAACCAGGGGTTTGTCAGATGGCATTCTGTTAAATTTACCACTTTGCCACGCCCTTGATCCATGATAAGCCCAAGATATCGATTATTTGCAGCATCTGATGAAAAAGTATATTCCATTTTGTTGCGATACTGCCATTGTAAGGGGGACTTTACCATCGGAAAAACCCTAACATCTTGATTTATTAGACCTTTAAAATAGTAGGCGACTTGTTTTTCTTTATGTTCTATTTGATCTTCATAGGAAAGGTTTTGATAGCGACAACCACCGCAGATGCCAAAATGGATACATTTTGGCAATATTCTTAAAGGGCTTGGACAAATAATTTCTTCGAGTTTACCCTGACAACACCCATTTTTTTTTCTTTTGATAAGTACTTTAACCTTATCTTTTGGAATGGCAAAGGGAACTTCTACGTTTAAAATTGCTCCACTTTCCTTGATGACAGAACCAATTCCATTCCCCTTCTTGGACAATTCTGTAATTTCCACTTCCAAATATTGATTTTGCTTTTTTCTCATTGATAATCCTAATATTCCTATCCAAATAAATATGGTATGCTGCAAATGATAATTTTAAAAGTACTAGGAAACGGTTCTGACATAACAAATTAATCGTGTAAAAACTTTATTACTTTAAATCAAGTCGATTAAAAGTTTGTCTACTTGTACGAACCGTCCCATCGTTCATAACTTTGAAATAGTTATTTGGAACTTATAAATATTAATAGGTTAATTAAAATGAGATATTAAATCAAATGAAAAGATAAAAAAATTTAAGAAAAAAAGGGAGGCTTTAAATTCAGGCCTCCCTACTTTTAGTAGCTTATAAAACCAATTATTTTTTGCCAGCTTTTCTAGTAGGAAGTTTTGCTGTTGGTTTCTTGAAAGATAATGCGCGGCCACCTTTAGAACGTACAGCTTTAGCTTTTGGCTTAGCTTTCACAACAGCTTTTTTAGCAGGTGCGCTTTTTGCTGCTGCTTTTTTAGCTGGAGCTGCTTTTTTAGCTGGAGCTGCTTTTTTAGCAGGAGCTGCTTTTTTAGCAGGAGCTGCTTTTTTAGCTTTAGGAGCTGCTTTTTTGCCTGATTTCTTATTAGACTTTTCGCCTTTAATAGATTCTTTACGGTAAAGTTTAGCTATTTTTTCAAGCTTAACTGTTCCTGTACGAACTCTTTGTGCTGCTGCTTTGTTTCCATTGTCAGCTTTTTCCAAATCTTGCGTAATACTAGCAAGCAGGTTTCTTACATTCTTGATTGTATCATTTAATGCCATGGGGTTTACCCTCCTATTTTTAGAGATTCATGACAATTTACTAAATATTAACTTTGGATATATTGTGCAATAAATTTCTTTTAAGAGTCAATTTTTTTTCTATTTTCGTCAAAAAAATAGAAGCTAGTTTTAACAATCTTAAATTTAGAAAAATGTCTCTACATTATAATTAAAAACAACTTGTAAGGTTTTTTTTAAATTAAAAAAATGAAAAAAAAAGATAAATAAAAAAAAAAAAATTATTTTTATAGAAAACGGATTTTACCTATTTAAGAAACGGTGAAAATTGATGAAAGGCCATTCCAACTTCAAAAAAGCATTGTCGAAAGGCTAAATTGCCTTCATCTTGGCCCATTTTGACTTTGGCAATATACAAAACCCACCCAATCCCCTTCTCTTTTTTTTTACCGCGAAGGACGAAAAACTATTATACCCTTATTTTTACATTTTTTTACCGCGAAGACCGCGAAGAAAGACGCGAAGAGACGCGAAGAAGCGCGCCATCGCGCGAAATGGAGAGGTTCTCTGCTTATCGCGCTTTAGCGCGCTTCTTCGCGTGCCTTCGCGTCTTCCTTCGCGCTCTTCGCGGTAAAAAAAATCCCACATTAAACGTGGAATGAGATTTTTTTTATAAGGTAATAAATGTATAATGAGCGCTTAATCCGATTATTATAGGAGTGGTTATCCATTGAAAGCCATTATTTTTTCAGCACTCTTAATTCTCTCTTTGTGCAAGCTTGAAGGTTCCATTTTTGATGAAAAAATTGAAAAGGCAGAATTTTTTAGAAAAGCAGCCCTGTATGATGCATCCATCGATATTCTAAACGATTTGGTTCGCTATTTTGAAAAATATTATACTGCAGAACCCTCCCAAAAAAAACAAAAGTTACAATCAATCCTTTTAGATCTAGCAAAGGCCCATTTCCAAAACGAGAACTATCAGAAAACAGTTGAAACCATTAAGAATCAATTAGATAACATTGATTCTTTCGTTTTAAATCTCATGGCTTTAAATCAGCTCAAACAATATGAAGAAGTTCTATTAGCTACCTCAAAAGATTTACAAAAAAATGATCAGGTGATCTTTGAAAGGGGTTATGCAAATTTTAATCTTAAAGCAATGCCTTTAGCAAAAAAAGATTTTGAACTTTTATTGGAATCAGAGTTTGAAGATCTTGGCTTTTTATCTAGGATCTATTTGGCACGCATCTATTTAAACCAATTAAATATCGAAATGGCAGAGCAACTCTTAGAAGGATTTAACAATCTTGCCCTAGACCATCCTTTACAAAATGAACTTGCTTACTTAAAAGGGGAAATTTTTTTCCAAAAACATGATTACGAAGCTGCAGCATTAGCCTTTGAAAGAGCCATTCCAAAAAGGAGCAAAAATTCAATCCCTTGGTACAATCAAGTGCAACATCGATTGGGTTGGAGCTACTTGAAAGCAGCACTTAAAGATCAACCGAAAAAAGAACATGCTTTTAATCTTTTTGAAAAAGCTGAAAGCAGTTTCAAAAACATGGAAGAGAATGAATCTTTTTATTTATCACTTGGTTGTTGCTATTTGAGCCGTGCCCACGAATTAAAAGAAGAAGAGGCTTACCTAAAAGCAAATGAACTACTGTTAAAGCCCGGCTGCCCTTTATCCAATAAAGCTAAAGCTGAAATTGAAATATTAAAAGCTGAAGCCGCATCCTCATATTCTGAAAGAGATAATTTTTATAAACAATTGACATTCAAGAAAAACCAGACAAGCTTATTTTACGCTAAGATACTCTATCTTAGAGGTTTAAATGACTTCAAAGAAGGTCAATCCTTACTTACTTTAAAATATGAAGAAGCAATGGCGGCTTTTGAACGTGCTGTCATATCTTTACACGAATCAGCAAAACTTTTAAGAAATAAAGATAATGAAATGTATGCTTCAAGTTTAAAGCATGAAGCATTAAGTTATATTGAACAAAATCAGGAATCGAGCTTATCTAAGGCCTATGCAATCTTAGAATATCTTATTCAAGAAAAACTTTCTTTAGAATTATCCTTCGATTCTGATGAAATCTATTATTTACAAGCCGTCGTTCTATTAAAATTAAAATCAGTTAAAGACGACAACACATATGACCTATTAATAGAATCAATATTAAAAGATGTGATTAGTACACTTTACAACAACAATTATTTAGATTTAAACTTAAAATTATTAGGAATTTTTTATTACAAAAATAATGATTTTGATAAAGCCAAAAACACATTTCTTCGGCTAGTTGAGGATTGTCCAAAATCCCCCCTTGTACCAGACGCTTTATTTAACGCAGCTCTATCTTTAGAAAATCTAAACGCTGACCCTGACCAGATAAAAAGTTTAAGAAAAAGAGTCTTTACAGAATTTCCTACCTCAGAACTAGCAGCTGAAAGTTATTTTCTTTATTATTCCTATCAGGATTATATTCAAGGTGAACCTGCCGCTATTAAACACTGCCAAGCACTCGATAAGCTTTTTCCAAAAAGTCCTTTTGTATTAAATGCCTATTATTTACTTGGAATGGATAGTACGCGCAATCGAAAGACAATGGAAGGTAAATGGATCTCTAAAAGAAATTTAACTAAAGCAATAGACTATTTCCAATCTTTTGAAACAACATTTGATGAATTATTTGAAAAAAAATTATTAGATGAAAACATCAATTATTTTCTTAACATTCGTTATCTTGCCATGCTCGAAAGAGCTCTTGCACAACTTAAAATTGCTGAAGAGTCCAAAAATCCAAAGAAAAAAATTTATTTAGACTATGCAGAAACTATTTTATTACAAATTATAGAAGATTTTAAAAAACCTGGAACATCTTATGTTAAATACATGCAAGACCTTGATCCTTTTCCAAGCTTTCAAGAAGAGAGCTCTTATTGGCTTGGAAAAGTTTTTGTTAAAGGGGAAAAAATCGAAGAAGCAAAAAAAATATTTAACGAAATGCTTGAAAGATATGCCTCCATAACAACTACTAAAGGTTATTTTCTATCAAAAGTCTGGTATGAACTTGGGGCTTTAGAAATGCAGGAACAAAATTATGCGGAAGCTTTTGTTTTTTTTAAAAAAGCAGAAGATTCAGCAAAAGGCAAGATTTTAAATAGCGAACAAAGACTTGACCTTTGGATTCAGCAAAGTTTATGCTGTCAGGGATTGAAACAGTTTGATCAGTCGATATTGATCCTTTCAAAAGTGATCAATGATGATTCAGTTTCACACCTTAGAGTTAAAGCGATGTTTCTTCGTGCCGAAATGTATGCCTTACAGGGACGTCATGAACTTTCAAGAAAACAATTAGAAGCTATAGCTAAAAAAGGCGGCGAATGGGCATCAAAAGCTCGCGAAAAACTAGAACAAGAATAATATCTAGAACAAGAGTAATATAATGGTACAATTGGAAAATGAAAAGTTTAAGATTTTTTACCAGTGAGGCAGTGAGAGACACATGAGATCAGTGAGGAGCTTAGATTTCAAAATTTTTAAATTTATGAATTCTTTGGATACTAATATACCTCACTGTCCTCATGTTTTTCTCATTGCCTCACTGGTAAAAAATCTGAAACGTTAATTACACGACTAATATAATAGAGGATAAAGCTATGGAATATCAGAATTGGAACATCATTTTAATTGTTATTGGCGGATGCTCCTTATTGAGCTTCACCATTTTTATTGAAAGATTTTTACATTTAAGAAAATCTGAAATCGACACCAATGCTTTTATTGTAGCTTTAAGAAAAATGATTAAAGATGGAAACATCATCGAAGCGATCACTTATTGCGAAAACACACCGGGGACCATTTCAAATATTGTTAAGTCAGGATTGGTTAAACACAATCGTAAGCAAGAACAGATTGAAAGTGCCATGGAAATCTCAGGACTTATCGAAGTGGCCCATCTTGAAAAGAATGCAAAAATACTGTCTATTATTGCCTACATTGCCCCGTTGATCGGGCTTTTAGGAACAGTTCTTGGGTTTATTCAAGCTTTTTCTGAAATGCGTATGAGTGGCCTTGTAGACATATCTGCAACAAGGATTGGTGAGGCAATGGAATATGCCCTAGTCACAACAGCTGCAGGTCTTGTTGTTGCCATTCCCTCAGTTATTGCTTATAACTATATTGTGGGAAGAATTGAAGGATTTATTTTAGAAATTCAAACGACCTCATCCGAAATTGTCGATCTGCTTGTTCATCGTGAAGAGGATTACAAATATTAATCGCATATGAAATTTAAAACAAATTTAAAACACTCTAATAATTTAATCGATTTAACTCCCCTTGTGGATGTGATTTTTTTGATGTTAATTTTTTTTATTGTTACATCAGACATTTTGCCTTTAAAATCCTTAAATATTGAAAACCCTACCCTTTCAAAAGATTCGAATCCATTAACGACAAAACTTCTTGTTGTTATGGATGCTCAGAACGTGATTTACGTCGGTTCAAAAAAAGCTATCGTTGATTTTGAATCTCTAAAAAATCATCTCGAAATTGAAATTGAACAAGTAAAAAAACAATATGGAAATTTAGTTCCGACAGTCGTTGTAAGCATCGATAGACGTGTGGAATATGGTTCTTTTTTAAAATTATTTTCGATTGTACAAGAATGCTGTCCCAAAATTCGCCTCGTCTATAAACCATCTGATGATCAAAATGTGGAATATTTGTAGAAGGCAAAATGTTAAAAATTGAAAAAATTAATCTACACTCATCCGATATTACACTTGAATTTCGAAAAAAAGAGATTTTTTTTAATCAAATATTTGTAAAAGCCTTAAGTCTTGCTTTTGCTTTGCATTTCGCAGCTTTTTTAATCTTTCATATTGGCCCTTTCAAACTCGTTAATAATGGCCTTCTACCCCCATCCTTTGTCGAAACTGATGTTTTAGAACCGGAAGCCCAAGTAGCAACAAATATTCAAGGAAAGAGAAAAATATCGCGAATTCCTTTTGCCCCAACAATTTCAACACCCAAGGTGCCCTCCATTTCCCATTTAAAGGGCATGCAACATCTTGAAAATATTGAAAATTTAAGTGCTTTGGACAACCCTTTTTTAAAAGTTGAAAGGGATTTAAGAAATAATTTGTTTTTTTCAAAAGATGATATAAAACAAGATAAGCCACCCCTACAAATGGTTTTAAGCGGTAAGATTGCAAACAAAAAAATTGAAGATCTAAATAATTTGTTACCACCGTTTAATGAATTCTTCTATGCCATATATAACGTCAATATTGAAAACAGAACTGGGCGAATCTTCTATGTAGATACTGAACAAAACCTTCTCAATGACACTCTCAACAATATAATGGTAGAATTTTTAAAAGGAATTCGATTTGAAAAAGATTATAGAGGCTTTGTTTCATCAGGACAAATCGAAATTATTGTGAATCAACAGGGGTTTGATCGATGATCGTTTTAACAACAACAACAGCTGTGATGCTATATTTGCTCATGACGTTAATCGTTCTTTTTAGCTTATGGGGATATCAACATTATGCTTTAAGGAAAAAAAAGGTAATTGTTTCTGAAGAAGAGCTATTTCTTTGTGAATATTGCCACTTTGCCTATCTTGCAGACCATTCTAAAAAGGTGACCAAATGCCCTCAGTGTAGCTCTTACAACAAGGGTAATAAGTATAAAGGGGGGTGAAGGGGGGGCTCTGTAGCGTAGGTTTTAACCTGCATGTTAAACAATGCAAAACCAACGGGTTAAAACCCGTTGAAACATCGCTAAGTTAAAACCTACGCTACAGTCTTTATACCCCTTTTGTTTCGCTAAAGGGCATCATCGGGGGCATTGTGCGCATTACATTTTCTAAAATTTGTAGTTCGGCAATCACTCTGTCCAAATCTTTCATGATGACGGGCGTATCTTGATGATTCACCATTTTTTCAGTACTAAAAAGCTTCTTCAATTCAAGAAAGGGCTCCATCAAAACCATGATCTTAATTTGCTTGTCTTGCCGAAATAATTCTTTTGAAATACTTTCCAGTTGCCCGATAAGACAAAGAAAAGGCTCTTGAATCTCAAGGTATGTTAAATCTTGGCTTGAGACTATTTCCTTTGCAACTTCTAAAAGTGTACAAATAGCGAGATTACCAACGTTAGGAAATTTATTTTCGACAGCTTGCACAGCAAACTTTCCAAGAAATATCAAAGGATGTAGAGCCAAACTTATATCGCATTCTGATGCAGATATTGCCATTTTACCCATTCTTGTTATTGAGGAATTTAAAACAGTTTCCAATTTTGCATCTAAAGCTTTATGAAAAATTGATTCTGTTCTTTGATAAATATGAGTGAGGGTATAGGTGATTTTATCATGAATGCCAAGATTTTCAGTTTGGCTATCAGTTGTTTTATGAGCCAAGTTTTTAGAGCTTGTTAAAAAGACATTGTCGATGTTTTGGATGGAGTTTAAAGCGTAATTAGCGAGAAGTGGTGTTTTATTATCTATTCCTTTAATGGCTGTTTCTGAAATAGCATCAATTTTATCGCAAAGATCTATTTCCTGCTGATCTTGAATATTCTTAATCCCCTCCTTTTCAAATAGATCAAGGACGGCAAAAGGGTTTAAATAACTCAAAACATGTTTTAAGCTATATTGAAGACAATCATAGGAAAACCCAAATAAAACAATCCAAATTGCAATTAAACTATTTTGATAGTAAATGTTCGTAGTGATCTCCATTGCGATAAATAAGGTAATCAACACAAAAACAAAAAGCCATACATTGACAATCCTAAAAACACGATCTTTCTTAAATATATTCAATAAGTGAGGTGTGATGGATTTACTTGCTTTTTGAAGAGGTGTCCATGCAAAGGCAAAAGCAATATTTTCAATAAAAATAAGAATCAAGGAAATAGTAATAATGAATGGGATAAGAATATTAAAAAATCCAAATTTTTCAAGCTCAATCGGCTGAAAAAAAATAAAGCCAGCAAAAATTAGAGCAAACAGAGTTCCGTACATAAATCACCTTTATAATTTAAATAACACATAGCACAACCTTCCATTTACACTCACTATAACTTTTATGTAAATTTTGCCAATTGAGGAGCACATCTATGAAATTAAGGCAATTCTAATTGATATTTTTAACATTTTGACCTACAATAGACAGAACTACATATCGCGTAAACAAGGTTAAATTAGATGAAAAATATCCTGTTAAATTCTGTCAATGAAGTCATTTTAGGGGCAAATCAACTTAAAAACGAAACCTCATTAAACTTTATGGAACAAGCTGCCATCATAATTGCCGATTGTTTTAAAAATGGAAACAAAGTTTTAATTGCAGGTAACGGCGGAAGCCTTTGCGATGCTTCTCACTTTGCAGAGGAATTGACCGGTTTTTTTCGCAAAAAAAGAAAAGCCTTACCGGCTCTTGCACTTTCAGATGCAAGTCACATCACCTGCGTTGGTAATGACATGGGCTTTGAATTTATCTTTTCAAGGAGCGTTGAAGCCTTAGGTAATGAAGGTGATGTTTTTATTGCATTAACAACAAGTGGTAATTCTCCAAACATGATTCATGCAATTGAAGAAGCTTCCAAAAAAAAAATTAAATCGATTTGTTTTTTGGGTAAAGGGGGCGGAGCATTAAAAGGTAAAGCTGATCTTGAATGGATTATTGAAACATTTAAAACCTCTGATCGCATTCAAGAACTTCATATGGCAGCTATGCATATCATTATAGAACTCATTGAGTATCGGCTCTTCAATGAATAAATTAGAAGTTTACATTATTGATATAATCCAAGGAAAAAAAAAGGGATTATTTGCCTCTTTAATAAAATTGCCCCTCTTTTTTTTAAGCCTACTCTATCGTTTAGGTGTAGCAGTCAGGAATAAAGGATTTGATTGCGGCTTATTAAGAAAATACCGTCCACCCGTCCCTTTAATCATTAGCATCGGTAATATTGTTGCAGGAGGGGCCGGTAAAACGCCTGCTACCATTTTACTTGCTGAACAATTTTATGATGATTTTAAAATTGCGATTTTATCGCGTGGATATAGATCCTCTTCTGAAAAAGAATCTTTTCCCACTTTCTTAAGTACCGGTACAGGACCTCTTCATCCGGCCTCATACTGTGGGGACGAGCCTTATTTAATTGCAGAAACCTTACCCAAAACCATTTGCATCGTAGGAAAAAACAAGCACGAAGCTTCAAACCTTGCTGCAAAGATGGGTGCCGATCTTATATTGGTTGATGATGGCATGCAACATAGACATCTTGCAAGAGATTTGGAAGTTGTAGTCATGGATGCAAAAGATCCTTTTGGACATCATCATTTTTTACCTCGAGGGTTCCTTCGCGAAGAAATAAGTGCATTATCAAGAGCTAATCTTATTATTTTGAATCCCATAGACACCTTTCAACAATTTGAAGAAATCAAAAACCAGTTACCTGATTTTATTAAAGCACCTATCATTGGCTGTCAACTTGTTGTCTCTGGTATTTACGATCTTTTTGACGTGAAAGTTGAAACAATTGCAGGAAAAAAGGTCGGACTTTTTTGTGCTATTGCAAAACCTGAAAAATTTGAAAGAACAATTATTGGCCAAAAAGCAGAAATTTTGGCTGAATATAAGATTGCAGATCATACAAGCTTTGATCTAGCAAAATTAAAAGAATTTTCAGATCATTGTAAACAACAAGGAGCTGACATCTTAATCTGCACTGAAAAAGACCGCGTCAAACTCCCAAAATATTTGGAACTTTCATTGCCTATTCTCGTTATTAAAGTTAATTTTAAAGTTAATTATGGCGTTGAAGAATGGAAAAGCTTTATTCAGAATGCAAAAAAAGCTATCATTCATTAAATCTCGCCATGACTGAAAAATAGAATTTTCTAGTAAGGTAAATTTTAATTTTACAATAATAGAACTGATAAAAGGACTACAGGTATGAAACTTTGGGTAAAAATTTTAATTGCGTTAGTATTAGGGGTGATCACCGGGATTGCTTTAGGACCTGACGCCGCCGTTTTCAAACCGATCGGTACAATTTTTTTAAGTTTGATCAATATGATCATCGTTCTTCTTGTTCTATCGACGATGACGATTGGAGTAACAAGCATTCACGACCCCAAAAAATTAAGTAAGATTGGCACAAAATCAATTATCTATTATCTGACAACAACTATTGTTGCCATTCTTTTAGGGCTTGTCTTTTCTAAATTTTTTTCATTGGGCAGTGGTCTTGATTTTACATTTACAGGTACAATTAAAGATCAAGCAACCCCATCGCTTGGTGAAATTTTATTATCGGTTATTCCTACAAATCCTGTTGCCTCACTTGCGACAGGCAACATTTTACAAATTATTGTGTTTTCCCTATTTCTTGGATTTGCGATTAATTTTTCAGGAGAAAAAGGCAAGCCTCTGCTTCATGTTTTAGAATCTTTGGCTGATGTGATGTATCGACTGACTTCAATTATTATGGAATTTTCACCGATTGGAGTTTTTGCCATTATGGCATGGGTTGCAGGAACGTTTGGAGTGACTGTGCTTTTACCGTTACTTAAATTTCTTGGAATCTATTACCTCGCCTGTTTTGTTCATCTTATCTTTGTCTATTGCGGAATGCTTACACTCATTGCAAAATTAAATCCTTGGCCATTTTTTAGAGGCATGAGCGATGCTATTATGATTGCTTTTTCAACTTCAAGCAGTACAGCGACCTTACCTGTTTCCATGCATTGCGTGCAAAAAAACTTAGGCGTATCAAAAAATGTCACAAACTTCATGCTGCCTCTTGGATGTACTATTAACATGAATGGTGCAGCGCTTTTTCAAGGCATGGCATCAGTCTTTGTAGCTAATGCCTACGGCATTGTTCTTGATTTGCCAAGCCTTATTACAATTGTTGTAACGGGCACCTTATCGGCCGTTGGTGCTGCAGGAATACCTGGAACGGGTTTAATTATGCTTTCTGTTGTTTTTGCCTCTGTCGGCCTTCCAATCGAGGGTCTGGCCCTAATTGCCGGAATCGACCGTATTCGTGAAATGGGTTCAACCGTTTTGAATGTTTTGGGAGATGCTGTTTGTGCCGTTTGCATTTCAAAGCAAGAGGGTGAATTTGATGAGAAACAATATTATCATAGAGAGCTTGTCGAAGTCGAAATCGATTAGAGACTTCTTGCTAACGTTGTTTTCTAACACCAAATACCGTTAGGGTAGCTTTTTTTACCGCGAAGACCGCGAAGTAGCGCAGCTTTGCTGCGGGAAGATACGCGAAGAGGCGCGCTGTCGCGCGGGAAGAAATCAGCAAGAAAGATTTAGAAATTCCCCTTTGCAATATGCAAAGGGGATGATTAGTAAAATTATTTTGTCAAAAATAATTTTAAATAAGGGTCTTATTTTATATCTTTTGGAATGCCTTCTTCTTCGCGTTTCTTCCCGCAGCAAAGCTGCGCTTCTTCGCGGTCTTCGCGGTAAAAAAAGGTAAAAAAAACGGTATTTTTTTTTCTATCAGGTAGCACCAGTATAATGGTACCTCTCTTGTTTCTCTGTGCTCTCGGTGTCAAAAAAAGCGGTCAATATAGAAGACGGTTATTGCTCGTCTTGGCTTAAGGTGTAGCCTGGTGTCCCATCATAGGTTTTTAATAGCTCGGTCTGGTTAAATTCAAGGCCCGACTTTGCAAATTTTTCTAGTAATTCAACAATTTCTTGAATCTTTAGATTTGATAGTTTTTCTTTCACAATAAACCTGCAACGCCAGTTATCTCCGCATGAGGTTTCACTCATTGAGTTTGGCCAAACTTTTGTGCCTCGATTGGCAATCATTGATAAATGAATTCTTTCATTACTGAACGGATTTATTTTTTTGTAAAGCTCATCGACTGACTTGTTATGCTCCACAAATACATCAACACCTACAATCTCTGTTTTGATTTGACTTGTGTTTTTAAGTTCATGATGTAAGACTTGCGTACTTTTCTGATAATGAGCTTGCTTTAACTTAACAGGCTTTTGTCCCAGCCTTGCAATAACTGCTTCCGCAAATTCTTGAGTACCAACAACTTGTTTGCTAATCCCTTCTTTGAAAATATCATAAGTATGAACACCGTCTTCTATCGTTTTAAGCCATGCATTATGAACTGTAGAAGCGATATCGACAAGGCCAAGATGCACGAGCATCATGATTGAAGCCATAATAAGTCCGGATGGATTAGCTACGTTTTGCCCTGCCCTTTTTGGGGCCGACCCATGAATTGCCTCAAACATGGCACCGTGTTGCCCGATATTTGAACTTCCGGCTAAGCCAACTGAACCTGCTATTTGAGCTGCAACATCAGATAAAATATCTCCGTAAAGATTTGCTAAAACGACCACATCAAAATTTTCAGGGGTGTCGGCAAGTTTTGCAGCTCCAATATCAACAATCCAATGCTCCGTTTCAATTTCAGGGTAGAGTGGAGCAATCTCATCAAAAATTTTATGAAACAGCCCATCTGAAAGTTTCAATATGTTGTCTTTTGTAAAACAAGTCACTTTCTTTCTGCCGTTTGCTCTTGCATACTGAAACGCATAATGAATAATTTTTTCACATCCGGGTCGTGTGATCACTTTTAATGCATGGAAAGTGTCCGGTGTTTGTCTGTATTCAATTCCTGTGTAAAGATCTTCTTCATTTTCACGGATAATCACAAGATCCATTTTAGGATGTTTTGTTTGAACGAATGGAAAATAAGAAATACAAGGCCTGACGTTAGCATAAAGGCCCATGCTTGTTCTGATTGTGACATTTAAACTTTTAAAACCACCCCCTTGAGGAGTTGTCATAGGGGCTTTTAAAAAGGCTTTTGTCTGACGGATGGTTTCCCAGGTAGAGGCCTCAATTCCTGAAGATTCGCCCCTTAAATAAACTTTTTCACCGACTTCGACCGTTCTAATGTCAAGAGGTGCACCGGCTCTTTTAAGAATTTCCAATGTTGCTTTCATAATTTCAGGACCGATTCCGTCACCGAATGCTACTGTAATTGGAATATTTGATTGAGCCATTTTCGTCCCCTTTATATTAAAACTTATAGCTTGAGATTAATCATTTTCTGATTTAAAATCTAATTATATGTTAGACGAACTTATAAAAAAAGAACGGACAAGTTTAAACGACTTTTTCGATACATTCGATACCAAGCAAATGGAACTCTTGCTTGAAATTATCCTTGAAAATCAAGGAGTTATATTTCTTACAGGAGTTGGTAAGAGCGGTCTTATTGCAAAAAAAATTGCACAAACACTGACATCCACCGGTACAAGAGCCCTTTATATTTCACCACTTGATGCATTGCATGGAGACATTGGAATTGTGACAGAAAGGGACGTTTTTTTTCTATTTAGTAAAAGCGGTGAAAGTGACGAGCTTTTAAATTTACTGCCGACGTTAAGAAATAGACAAGCTAAAACCGTTGCCATTGTTTCTAATCTTGTAAGCAGATTGGCAAAAGGTTCTGATTTGACTATTTACCTGCCTTGCAAAAATGAACTTTGTCCCTTTGATATGGCCCCAACTATTTCTACAACCATTCAAATGATTTTTGGTGATCTTTTGGCGGTTGCACTCATGAATAAGAAACAATTTTCCTTACAACAATTTGCAGAAAATCATCCTGCAGGTCGTATTGGAAAACGTATTCACCTCAAAGTCAAAGACTTAATGGTGAAAGGTGCGGATCTTCCCCTTTGTAGTCCAGAAGACAAACTTGTGACTGTACTTGTCGAGCTTTCAGATAAAAAATCGGGCTGTGTGCTTATTGTTAACCCTGAAGATCATCTTCAAGGTATTTTTACAGATGGCGACCTAAGACGCTCTTTACAAAATCATGGCGCAGAAGTACTTGAAAAAACCATGGCAGAGCTTATGACCGCCAATCCAAAATGGGTTGACCATGAAAAACTTGCAGTAGATGGCTTAAAAATCATGGAAATCGATCAGAAAAAAGCAATTACCGTTTTACCCGTTCTTGAAAATGGCAAGAAGCTTGTCGGCCTCATCAGGCTGCACGACATTCTCCAATCCGGTTTATAACACTACCGAGCAGACCTTTTTTTTTCAACTAGGACCCGTACATACTTTTTCTTACACAAAAGGAGCATTTGAAACAATTTCATGAGTTATTTGTCTCTCACTTCCCTCATTTGCTCCTCTCGTGTCCTCTCGTGTTAAAAAACACGCTCTGGTATATTTACGAAGTATAAGCGATTTTGTTGATGGTTTCCCTGAAATTTTGAATTTCGTAAGTCAGAGGCCCCTTGACTGTAACAGTACCCATCAGCTGATTTTCACAGATTTTTGAATAGATATGGCGACACACAAATACCCCGCAATTATGAGCATCGTATTGGTGAATATAAGAATTTTCAGCGATTGCAGTACAATTAAACTTTTCACGGCAATAATTTAAAACGTCTTGAAGTGTTCGTGAGCATTTTAAAATTTTAAACTCGCTTAAAGCTCCTTTCGAGTCATAATAATCTACAACGCGATCTTTTATGATAATGCTTTCGATATGATTTCTTTCTAAAAATCCGTAGCCTTCAAAATTGATTGGGATGACTATCGGCAAATCAGGGTTAAAATTTTTTGAAAGCTCATCAATTTTTGTTTTAATTTCTTCAAAGGTATAATTATTAATGCTATAGGGAAAATAAAAATAAGAAAGATGATTAAGCTTATGTGATTTTTCAATACCGGAAATAAATTGATAAATATCATAACCTCCAAGTTGGGACCCGGGATTCGCTACTCTTGCTTGCATCTTCTTAGTGAAGGGGTCTGGACTTGGCTCGTATGGATATGAGGGGGTAATTAAGCCCTTAAAACACTGATAACTTGTATTTACAAAACTATAAACTTTTTTATCAATGGCAGGGCCTGTCCCCATTTCATATAACCATCCCTCATCTTTTGGCAGATTTTGAAAAACAAATTGAGGTTCAGCATCATTTTGAGAATCCATCAGGATAAAACTGCCATTCATATTCATCGTAGGTAAATCGTTATTCAAAATTTATTTTCCTTTAATCATTAAATTTCTTGCATAAAAATGGGAATATCAGTTAAGCTTTTTTTTCAACGTGTTCTGGAAAGGTGGCTGAGTGGCCGATAGCACATCCCTGCTAAGGATGCATACTCGTGAGGGTATCGAGGGTTCGAATCCCTCCCTTTCCGTATTTTTCTTATATATCACTTAATAACTTTTTTTCGGCAACATAAGCAACACAACATAGCTTAAGCCTGCAATGAGCGCAATTGTTGCCCCTCCCGGCCAATCAAAATGATAAGCCGTCATCATCCCTAAAAGACAAAAAATCGAGCTTAACACAACGCCTATTGCCATCATGTGCGAAAGTTTATAAGTGTACAAATTGGCAATTGCAGCAGGTATAGTTAACATGGTCATCACTAAAATAATGCCCACCACCTGAATAAGTAAAACAATGGAAACGGCCGTTAGCACAAGTAGCAGCAAATAAAGTGCATTGACATGTAATCCTTGAAGGCGCGCTTGCTCCTCATCAAAACAAATCGCTAAAAATTTCTTATGCAGGCAGGCAACCAAAATTAAAACAGTAACATCTAAGCCAAATAAGATATAAAGATCAGTATTTGAAACCCACAATATATTTCCAATCAAAAAATTGGTCAATTCGACATTAAATCCGGGAGTTTCTGAAATAAATAAAACCCCCGCTGCCATTCCGACAGACCATAAAGCTGCAATCACAGAATCTTCGCGTTGCTTATAGTAAATGCGTATCCATCCAATTAAAAGGGCTGATAAAACGGCAGAAACTAAAGCGCCGAGCAATGGAGTTGCCCATGCCACACCTTTTGATCTTTCAAGCCAAAGGCAAAAACCTATGCCTCCAAGAACTGAATGGGCAATACTGCCACATATAAAAACAATGCGCTTAACGACCACATAAGCACCAATAATTCCACTCACCACTGAGGCGGCTAATCCTGCAAGCAAGGCAGATAAAAGTAAGGGGTTTGTTCGTAAAGCCTCAAAAAAAGAAAACATGCATCAATCCTTTATCTTAATTATTTATCTTAATTAATGGGCCATGATAAAGACCTACGGCAAAATGCTCGCAAACTTCTTTTGGAGTGAGTGTTGTAACAGCCCCTTGGACTAAAATAACTTTATCGAGTTTATTGACAACGGCTCCTAAGTCATGAGTCACCATCATGATGGTCATCTGCTCATTTAAGCTTGTCAAAATATTATAGATATCAGCTTCTGCCTGAGCATCGACACTTGCCGTTGGCTCATCCAGTAATAATAATTTTGGCTCTGAAACAATAGCCCTTGCAATTAAAGCGCGTTGCGCTTGTCCACCTGAAAGCATACCAAAAGCCTGATTCTTTAAGTCTAAAAGTGAAACTTTGCTTAGAGCATCCAGAGCCTTTGCTTTATCGAGGCTACTATATTGTCCGTGCCAAGCAAGAGTAGACAAACGCCCTGACAAAACAAGCTCCATCACAGAAATTGGAAATTGTTTATCAAAACGTGCTGTTTGAGGAACATAAGCAATTGAGCTTAAGGCATTCTTTGGAGATTTGTCAAAGACCTGAATTTTTCCGGAATTAGGTTTTAAAAATCCCATAATGAGTTTTAGCATAGTGGTCTTTCCACCCCCATTAGGGCCAATGATTCCAACAAATTCCTTTTCTTGGACAGTAAAAGAAACATCTCTTAAAACAGGAGTATCCTGATAAGAAAAATTAACATGCTCAAAGTTTACAACAGATTTTTTCATATCTTCTTAATTCAAGTTTTTAAAGCTATTGATCAGCAATTTGTTTTGTAATCGTAAGAAGAGACTCGAAGTAGTTTTCAGAATAAGGATTTAAGCTAACAACTTTTGCCCCAATTTGTTCTGCAATCAAAAGAGAACCCTTATCACTGTATTGAGGTTGCGTAAAAATTATTTTAATATTTTCTTTTCGAGCTTCTTCCAATATTCTTGTAAGTAGCTTTGGCGTTGGATCTTTGCCTTCAAATTCTATGGAGAATTGTTTTAATCCGTAATCCCTTACAAAGTAGCCATAGGCCGGATGTGAAACCATGATCGTACGATTTTTTAAATTTTTTAGCTGATCTGCAATTTCTAAATCAATGGCGTCAAGGTCGTTTTTGAAAACCTTTAAGTTCTTTAAGTAGAGTTCGCGATGTTCAGGATAAGTTGCAATTAAAGCATTCGCAATAGTATCGGCCTGAATTTTAGCAAGTTTTGGGCTAAGCCAAAAATGAAGATCTTCCGAACCATTTTTATGATGGGAGCAAATGTGCGTTTTGTCGGTGATCAAGTCCAAGTTGTCTCTCAAATCCACAACCTTAAGAAACATATTATGGCATGTTAAAGCGTTAAGCGCTTTTGTTTCAAAGCTTTCACCTATTCTAAACCAAATATCTGCCTTTGCTGCTGCCATTGTCTGCTTTGGTGTCGGTTCATAAGTATGGGCGCTTGCACCAGCCGGTACCATAAGACCCACTTTAATTGTATCTGCAGCTATTTTTTCGACAAAAAAACGATGAGGAGCAACACTGACTAGAACGTAATTGGATCGTACATTATTTTCTTTTGATTCTAGATATGAACTCTTGAAAGTAAAGCAATTTAGAAAAAAACAAATTAAAAGAAGAAGGGGTAAACGAGACAATAACCAACCTTTAGGAAAAAAGTTTAACATTTTTAAAAACCATCTATTTTTTATGGCTATCATGCAATTAAATGATTATTTTTGCAATAGTTTGTTATCCTTTTTAAAATTTACTTGAATGTGCAATTGCATCATGTTAGATTCCGTCCAAAGAGGTGATTTACTCAAAGCAGTTCAAATTAGATCGTTGAAAAAACCAAGGGACACAAGATGAAGAATAAAATTCTAATCATCAATGATGATCAAGATATCCGACAACTCAACCAAATTATTTTAGAAGCAGCAGGATATGATACCATTGAGGCTTCAAATGGTAAAAATGGCATTCAGATGGCAATCGAAAAAAAACCCGATCTTATATTGCTTGATATAGTTATGCCTGAAATGGACGGCTTTGAAACCTGCAGGCAATTAAAAATTGAACCGCTCACTTCGGACATCCCTGTTATTTTTTTTTCTTCTCTAACATCACCAAAAGACAAAATTGAGGGACTTAAATGCGGTGGTGTCGATTTTATAAACAGGATTATCGATCGAGGAGAACTTTTAGCAAGGGTTAACATTCACTTGGAAATTAAAAATCTAACACAATCTTTAAAAAAAACAAATGAAGAGCTAGTTCAAAAACAAAAGTCTTTAAATGATGATCTTCATACAGCCTCGATCATCCAGAAAAGTTTTCTGCCTCCTTTGAATTTAAATTTGCAAAACCTTATAATGTCCTACATTTGGATGCCACTTAACACAATCGGCGGGGACTTTTTCAATGCTGTTCAATATGAGAATGAAAAAGCCGTTTTTTATATTGCTGATGTGAGTGGCCACGACGTTCCATCAGCTCTTGTCACCATTGCCATCTCTCAATTTTTAAATCAAATAAACACAATTACAAATCCTTTACTTTCGCCAAAAGAAGTGCTTAAACTGCTTGATTTAGAATTCCCAATAGAGCGGTTTGATAGATATTTTACTATTTTTTATCTTATCCTTGATCAGAGCTCAGGCAATTTGATTTACTCATCTGCAGGGCATCCTCCTGCTATTATTTTAAAAAAGAATCAAATTTTCAAAGTACTTGATAAAGGAGGAATAATGATTGGGCTAAATCTCAAAACACGAGATGATAATACACCCTTAACACATGATGTAAATCATAAACACTTACAAGTTTTTGATGAAGGATTTGAAACGCTGGAAGATGGTGACAAGATTTTTTTATACACGGATGGGGTCGTTGAAGTAAGAAATCAAGACGGAGAATGTTATGGACAAAATAGACTTTTTAACTTACTAGAAAGTATAAAGCATAAATCTGTCAAAAATATAATTGATGAAGTTCATGGATCGTTTATGTCATTTGCCAATCAAGTTGCATATCAAGATGATATTAGCCTGATCGGATTCGAATTTAAAAAAAAGGTGGATTATGAATTTTGAAATAAATAAAAACGATTCCGGAATTCTCATTATAAAACCCTTAATTAAAAATATTGACGCAACAGTTAGCACTTTTTTTAAAAGCAAAGTATATGATCTGATCGAGGAAGAAAATAAGTATATCATCTTTAACTTCAACGAAATTGATTTTATAGACAGTAGTGGACTTGGGGCTTTGGTTTCCATTTTAAAAACACTCTCTTTAAAACGGGGCCTGATGGCAATTTGTGAAGTCAAAACTCCTATTTTGAATTTATTTAAAATAACTAGAATGGATCAAGTATTTAACATCTTTTCAAAGGAAGAAGAATGTTTGGCCTTTTTAATTAAAAAAAGGAAACATTATGAATACTAATAATTCAAAAGACATTAAACTTATCATTGAAAGTAAAAAATCTCTTGTCCCTTTATTATCAAAAGCTGTCAGATCTATTTGTAATACTGTTTCAGAAGATGAGATCCTTCTTTATAGCTTAGAACTGTGCATTTTTGAAACAGTCATTAATATAATTGAGCATTCGTATCATCATCAGCCAAATCATGGAATTGAAGTGGATGTGATGCTTGAAGAAGATGCAATCATTTTCCATGTGACTGATTCAGGAGATGAAGTTAAATATTCTTTGCCAAGTCATGATTTAGAATTTGATAAAAACGATATTGAATCGATTCCTGAGGACGGAATGGGTCTATTTATCATTCATCGTATTATGGACGAAGTAACAAAACATACAATTGATGGAAAAAACAAATTTTTAATGAAAAAATTTTTAAAAAAAAAGTAAATAATTTCATAACATGAATCTATCGATTAACACAAAACAAAACATTATTTACTTTACAATGGTTTTGATTACTATCATTGCAACAATAATTTTATATCATCTAACACAACCCCAGTGGATTTTATTTCGAAAAGCTGAAAATAAATATCATGCAAAAGAATATGCCGCAGCTATTGATTTATATAATGAAAGTTTGAAAGCCGGATTAACCCCCTCAAGAGCAAACTTAAAGCTGGCAGGAGCCTATGTTGTAATGGGTCAATTTAATGAAGCAATTCCTTTTTACAGGCAATACCTTTTAACAAATCCAAATGACTCCAACACTCGTTTAGAGCTAGCTAAAACTTTAACTTGGGTAGGCAATTTTGACGAGGCTGAAATTGAATATAAAAAAATATTTGAGACTAATCATGAAAACAACAAAACAAAATAATTTAAAAAAAACCAAATTATATTTATTCATCTTTTTATTTTTAAGTTTAAATGTAATTTACATAGAAGACCTTAAAGCTAAAGAGGTTGTGAAAAACAATTCATTAAATAAGGAAATAACAGACCTGGATGCACGCTTGGAATATGCTAGGTTGTTAAAAAACCTTGGTCGTTATCAAGAATCCATGGTTCAATACCAAAAGCTTTTGAGCGAAGGACCAAATTCAAATATTCTTCAATTTGAAATCGCAGAACTTTTTTATTATGAAAAAAAATATAATGAATCTTTATCGCTTTTGGAAAAAATTCCGGATAAAAATGATAAAATTATTCTTTTGACAGCAGATATTTATCTTGCCTTGGAAGA
>JBBSJT010000005.1:0-42064 GCA_038257035.1 Chlamydiia bacterium | reverse complement strand
CTGCAAACAAAGCCACACACTGCCCTCATGTCCATCACACTGACTCACTGGTAAAAAATCAAACAAATTGCAATTTGTGTAATGCCTTAATTAACTCTCTCGCTTTCTCGGTGCTCGGTGTTAAAAAAATATTATTGGTCGGATAAATATGGCTGTTGATTGGAAATGGAGTAATTAGCTATAAAATAACTATGAGGTAAGTCATGATTTTAAGCAGTTTTTTAGGAATAGATCCGATCCTTTCATTTTATGCCATCGCAGCTTTTACAATCATTGGGGTTGGACTGGCATCACTCATTCTTTTTACAAGGGCAAAGCTTGTATCCCAGGAAAAATGCAAAATCATGATTAATGATGATCCTGAGTTAACCCTTGAAGTTGAGGGTGGATCGACAATTCTTTTAGCCTTAACATCTAACGGAATACCAATCCCCAGTCCCTGCGGTGGAAAGGCGACCTGTAAACAATGCGTGATTCAAGTGATAGAGGGAGGGGAGCCACCTCTTGAAACTGAAAAATCAACTTTTACAAAAAAACAACTTAAAGAAGGGTTCTGTCTTTCCTGTCAGCATAAAGTTAAAAATGATATGAAAATTCATGTCGATGAAGAGTCTCTTGATGTAAAAGAATGGGAAGGCACCGTAATCAGTAATGAAAATGTCGCCACTTTTATCAAAGAGCTGATTGTTGAATTGCCGGAAGGCTCTGAGATTCCGTATAAAGCCGGTGGTTATTTGCAATTTCACGTTCCTCCCTTTAAAACGAATACAGAAGAGTGGAAGCAAACGATGAATCAAGCTTATTTTCCTGATTGGGAAAAGTTTAGTCTATTTGGAAAAGAAGTTGATTTTTCCGATTTACCTACCGGAAGCAATGCAATTATTAGAGCGTATTCGATGGCATCTTATCCTGCTGAGGGTAAAACACTTAGATTCAATATTCGCATTGCAACCCCCCCCTTTGTTCAAGGAAAAATAGCCGAAGACATACCTTGGGGAATTTGTTCTAGTTATACTTTTGGTTTAAAGCCTGGTGACAAAATTAAATTGTCAGGCCCTTATGGTGAATCTTTTATGAAAGCTGATGATAGAGAACTTGTTTTTTTAATTGGAGGGGCCGGCTCTTCCTTTGGAAGAAGTCATGTTTTACAGCTTTTTAAAACAGAAAAAACAAAACGTAAAGTTTCATTTTGGTATGGAGCAAGAAGCCTTCGTGAAAATATCTATGAGGAAGAATACCGAAAACTGCAATCTGAATTTCCTAATTTTAGCTATAATTTAGTTCTTTCAGAGCCGCTACCGGAAGATATTGAATCAGGTTGGCCGGCAAAAGACCCTCTCAAAACAAACTATCTTTTTAAGGCCTTTGAGCTTGGACAATTAAAGCAAATGGAATATCCTGAAGAGGCTCTTTTTTATGTTTGTGGACCTCCGCTTCACAATAAGAGTGTTTTAAAGCTCCTTGATGATTATGGCGTTCCTCGTGAAAATATTGTTCTGGATGACTTTGGAAGTTAAAAATTTTAAAGAGTCCAATAAATGAGTATTGTTCTAGCACAACTGAACCCAATCATAGGGGACATTAAAGGTAATCTTGCCAAAATCATCATGGCAATTGATGAGGCAAGAACTTTAAAAGCCGAAATTATCCTTTTTTCAGAGCTTGTTCTATGTGGTTATCCTCCGGAAGATCTTTTGACTTTGCCTGATTTCATCAAGCAAAATGAATTAGCACTTGAAACTATTATTCAAGCAACAAAGGGGATAACGGCAGTTGTTGGCACGATTAGAAGAAATAACAAAGCTAGGGGTAAGCCCCTTTTTAACAGTGCGGCAGTTATTTCAAATCAAAAACTCTTGGGTTATCAAGATAAAATTTTACTTCCAACCTATAATATTTTTGATGAAAGGCGCTATTTTAAACCCGGTCACCTTTCAAAAATTTGGCAAATCAATGACAAACGAGTGGGTATTACTATTTGTGAAGATATCTGGCGTCATACAGAACATGAATCTAAATACTTGAAAGAACCTGTCATTCAGTTAAAAGAACAAAAACCCGACTTGGTTTTAAATCTTTCGGCCTCTCCGTATTGTCAGACTCACCAAAAAAACAGAATGGCAATCTGTGAAAACGCAGCTAAAACCATTTCAGCACCTTTTTTTTATTGCAATCAAGTTGGAGCCAATGACAGCCTTGTTTTTGATGGGTTTAGCATGGTTTTTAATGAAAAAGGTGATCTTTTGGAGATGGCAAAAGGGTTTACAGAAGATTTTTTAGTAGTTGATTTACCCTTAAGTTTAAAACCTAAAAAAATAGTAGAAAACAGCTATTCGAATCTTTATCAAGCACTAGTTCTTGGATGCAGCGATTATTTTCACAAGCTTAATTTTAAAAAAGCTGTTCTTGGTCTTTCAGGAGGAATAGATTCTGCACTTGTGGCCTGCATTGCAGTTGAAGCATTAGGCAGAGATAATGTTCTTTGCATAGCAATGCCCTCGAGATTTTCAAGCTCTGACAGCCTCATCGACGCTAAAAAGCTGTGTGAAAATTTGGGCTGCGAATTTAAAGAAATTCCTATCGAATCACCTTTTGTAACTTATCTTGAACTTTTGGAACCATTTTTTGAAAACAAGCCTTTTGATGTAACCGAAGAAAACATTCAAGCGCGAATTCGTGGCATGATTTTAATGTCTTTTTCCAATAAATTTGGATCGATTGTATTAGCAACAGGTAATAAATCTGAATTGGCCCTTGGTTATTGCACTCTTTATGGAGATATGTGTGGAGGTCTTGCTGTAATTAGCGATGTAACTAAATCTCAAGTTTATGCTTTGTCCCATTGGATTAACCGCGAAAATGAAATTATTCCCAAAAACACTCTTACAAGAGCCCCAACAGCCGAATTGCGATCTAATCAAAAGGATCAAGACACACTTCCTGAATATGAAATTGTGGATAATGTCCTTATAAGCCATTTAGAAGAGCATATGTCACCAGATCAAATCGCAGACAAATTCAATTACCCTCTAAATATTGTCAAAGACCTCATCAAAAAAATCCATCAAAATGAATATAAGCGCCGCCAAGCGCCTCCCGGTCTTCGTGTTTCCGAGAAGGCCTTTACCGTTGGAAGACGCTTTCCCATCGTCCAATCCTGGATCTAACAAGACAACCACTAAGTAGGCATTTTTTCACCGCGAAGGGCGCGAAGAAAGACGCGAAGGCGCGCGAAGAAGCGCAGCTTATGCTGCGAAAAAAGACAACAATTAATGGCCTATTATTTTCTAAAGATGATGTTTTAAACTATTAACAAAAAAGCTTCCTTCTTTCTTCTCTTCTTTTCGCAGCATAAGCTGCGCTTCTTCGCGTGCCTTCGCGTCTTCCTTCGCGCTCTTCGCGGTAAAAAAATGACTACTTAGCGGTGAAGAGAAACGTGTATGTCCCAAACGTTCAGGAGTAGTCGGGGATGAGGTATTTTTTTCGATGTTCCTTAAAGTCTGCCCTTTCTTTTTCTTGAAAGGAGCGTAGTTTCCAGACGATATTGGTCAGTTCTGTCATGATCTTGTAGATTTCAGGCGATCCATTGACTTTGTTAAACATTTCTCGGCGGTCTTTTGAAGCATTAATTGCTGCAGAAAAATTGTCGGGATAAAGTGCTTTTAATATACCGATCATCAGGTATTGGGTGGAAACAGGCTTATAAGTTAAAGGATCTTTTACTAGGATAAGAGCCCCTTCACACTCCTCGTTTTTAAAACGACCGTAAAAGGGTTTGTAGTAAAAAGGTTCAAAATAGACACCCGGGAATTTTTGTTCATTCAATTTTTGTGTAAATTTTTTGGCATCAATCCATGGGGCGCCAATCACTTTAAAGGGGAGGGTGTAGCCGATGCCAATATTGACAATTTGAAGTTCACCTATGAGTCCGGTCATCGGGTAGTATAAAGGTGTTGTAGCCTCAGGGATATTTGGACTTGTTGGAATCCAGGCAAGACCAGTATCAGGAAAACTCATTTTTCTATTCCAGCCCTTCATTTTTACAACATGAAGTTTACATCCGATTTTATACTCTGCATTAAAAAATTGGCTAAGCTCGCCAATGGTCATTCCGTGACAATAAGGGACATTAATGTATCCAACGATGGATCTTAAGGGGTCATCTAGCATGGGGCCATCAATAACAACTCCGTTTATTGGGTTTGGACGATCTAAAACGACAACGTCAATACCTAATTTAGCGGCTTCTTCCATCGAATAAAATAAAGTGGCAATATATGTATAGCTTCTTGAACCTATATCTTGAATGTCATAAACAAGAAGATTAACATTTTTTAACATCTCTTTTGTCATGCGTCTTGTTTTTCCATGAAGACTATAGATGGGAATGTTGTCTTCATCTTTTTCATCGAGGATTTGCTCTGAGGCATGACTTGCTCCAGTTATTCCATGTTCTGGGGCAAAAAGAGCTGTGATTGTGTAATGGTAGGTTTTAGCATTTCGCTTTAAAAGAGTGATGGTTGATTCCATATTGACGTTAACGGCCGTCTGATTTGTGATCAACCCGATTTATTTTGATTAAGAAGCGAGGCGTATTCTTTTGAAAAAAATAAATCAGCACCAACAGTTACTTGACGTGTCGTTCCTATCAATAAATTAAATGAGGCAAGGAATAGACAAATAAAAAGTTTCATATATTAGACCTTTTTCAAAATAGAATTTGTACATTATATATTCTCTTAAAATTTATCAAAAAACAAGCTCAAAAAAATCTAATTATTTAAAGCACAAATTTTGAAAGTGGACTCTTAAATTTTTAAATCTTTTAGATTTGGAATTGTTGAGAGAAATTCGCTTCTAATGGAGCTTTCAAGAAATTTTCCACCAAAATCTAGAGTCCTTGTCAACGCATTTTCATCTTGAATACCACGCATTCTTACGCATAGGTGAAGGGCATCTATGACGACTGCAACATCTTCTGTTTCTAATACTTGCACAAGCGACTCTTTAATTTGTTTTGTCATTCTTTCTTGCACCTGCGGCCTTGCAGCAAAATAGGCTGCCACACGGTTAAGTTTAGATAAGCCAATGACTTTTTCACCAGGGAAATAGGCAATGTGGCAATGGCCTAAAATGGGGATAAAATGATGTTCACAAACGCTTTTAATACCGATATTTGATTCAATCAACATTTGGTTATAATGAAATTTATTTTCCTGGGTCGTGATTTTTGGAAATTTTTTTTCATCAAGTCCGGCAAATAATTCTTGTACCAACATTTTTGCATAACGGTTTGGTGTTTTGCAAAGGGAATCATCTTCCAAGTTTAGTCCGAGTGTTTCTAGAATTTTTTCAAAGTGGTGGGAAATGATTTCGATTTTTTCATCTTCGGAATGTTCATTTTTTGTTAAAGGAGATTTTGCAATTAAATCAAAGTTAAATTCGTTAAATAATTTTGTTTTTTTTATTAGCTCTAAATTTTCCTTAAGCATATTTAATCTCCTTGATTCATTTTAGCTTCAGCATAGCAATTATCTGTTTCATAAATGATAACTTTTGTAACTTTAATTGCATATTCTTTTAATAGATCGGGGCAAACAACAGTCAGCAAATAGTTAGCAATATTTTCAGCTGTTGGGTTAAAAGGACAAATAAATGGCGGTTTTGAACCTTTGACAAGGTTTAGTGCCGCAATCATTTCGCTATCTTTTTCATAAACTAAAAAAGTATGATCAAAATGTTCATCAATCCATGACCCGATTTTTTCCTTTAAAACCGAAAAATCAATCACCCGTCCAAGAGAATCTAAATGTTCAGCTTCTGCAAAAATGTGGGCATAGTAATTGTGGCCGTGTGGATTTACGCATTTGCCTTCGTGGTGAAGTACTCTATGACCTGAAGAAAAATGAATTTTTCTTGTACATGTGATTTTGCTCATATTATCCATAAATTGAGTTGTAAATATTTGAAATTATATCATTTCACGCATCATTTTACAACACTTATGACACCACTTGAATCGAACCTATAATATTTTTTTACCAGTGAGGCAGTGAGAAAGACATGAGATCAGTGAGGGGTTGGATTTTCAAGACCTCTCACTGATCTCATGTCTTTCTCACTGCCTCACTGGTAAAAAAATCGAAAACCGGAGATATTATTACTCCTAAATAGGAATTTCTGCTATTTTTAACACTCATTTTAAGTTTCAATTAAGGGGATAACCAATGACCGCATCAACACTGATCGCCAAAGCTAAACAAATGATTATTAGCGTTAAAGGAAAATCACTTACCATTGACGAGAGAAGCCAAATGGCAATAGACCTTGCCGCACTCATGTTAAATGAAGCTCATGCAATTGAAACTGACAAGGAAAAAAAGATCCAAAGCGAACTTGCAAAGATGATGAAGGATGAAAACGGTAAAAATTTTCTTATACAAATGACAGACCAATCCTTTAGAAGCCAAAATTCAAAACGTGTAATCAATCAAATTAAATATTTAATTGATAAATGCGGTCAACCTCAATTTTTAAGCCTCGATCAACAGTTGGGATTAAAAATCGTAAAATCTTTAGGATCGATCGCCCCTTCTATATTTACCAATCTGACAAAATCTATGATCCGAAGCAAAACCGCACAGGTGATTCTTCCCGGTGAAGCTAATAAATTAAATAGCCATATCCGCCTAAGAAAAAAAGAAGGCGTCAGAGTTAATTTGAACCGTTTGGGTGAGGCAATTTTAGGTGAAGACGAAGCATTGAAACGCCTCAATACATATTTAAACGATTTAGCAAATCCTGAAATTGAATACATTTCCGTTAAAATTTCAACAATCTGCAGCCAGCTTAATTTACTCTCGTGGGAAGAAACTTTAAGCGTTCTTCTTTCAAGGCTTAAAATTCTTTATTTACAGGCAAAGCATAACCCAATTATCCGAAAAGATGGAACAAGGGTATCTAAATTTGTCAATCTTGATATGGAAGAGTATCGCGATTTATTTCTTACAGTGGAAGCTTTTAAACGCGTTTTAGAAATGGATGAATTTAGGCATTTTTCTGCGGGGATTGTACTTCAGGCCTATGTTCCGGATTCATACCTTGTTCAGCAAGAATTGACGCTATGGGCAATGAAACGGGTAAATAGTGGGGGTGCGCCAATCAAAATACGAATTGTAAAAGGAGCAAATCTTGCTATGGAGCAAGTGGAGTCTTCGATTAAATGTTGGCCTCAACCACAATATGAAACAAAAGCTGAAGTGGATGCCAATTACAAGCGCATGGTGATGTACGGAACCGAAAAAGAACATGTCAAAGCTGCAAACCTTGGTATTGCAAGCCATAATTTATTTGATTTGGCCTATGCACTTTTACTTTGTTCAGAAAGAGAAATTGAGCAATATGTTTGCTTTGAAATGCTCGAGGGGATGGCTGATCATATGCGACGAGTGGTGCAGGAATTATCAAATGATATGCTCCTCTATTGCCCGGCAGCTACCAAAGAAGAATTTCAAAATGCTGTAGCCTACCTAGTCAGACGTCTTGATGAAAACACAGCCCCCGGCAATTTTTTAAGAGAAGCTTTCTCTCTAAAACCTGACACAAAAGATTGGAAAATACAAGCAGATATTTTTTCTAAATCTTGCCAAGATAGCTCCAATGTTAGTTTTTATCAAAGACGCGTCCAAAATCGGTTTCTTGAACCCAAATTGCTTGGGCTTACTGAACCTTTTACTAATGAAGCAGACACCGATTTTTCACTTGTTCAAAACAGACAGTGGGCAGAAAAAATTATTGAAGAATGGATCGTAAAAAAAATTGAACAAATTCCTCTCCATATTGCAAATGAATTCATTTTGACAAAAAATGTAGGAATTAAGCCACATCAGGAAAATGAAAACTTTTACAGTTATTCCTTAGCTGATAAAGAGCAAATTGAATTAGCTATTGCCACAGCTGTTTCAGCTCAAAAAAAATATGGTAATTTAACTTATGAAAATCGAGCCAAAATGCTTTCAGCAATTGCTCATGAGCTTCGTGTTCAACGAGGAGCGCTCATTGGTGCAATGGTTTTAGATAATAAAAAAACTGTAACAGAAGCTGATGTTGAAATTTCCGAGGCAATAGATTTTGCAGAGTATTATCTTCGTAGCATGAAAGACTTCTTAGAAATTGAAAATGTGAAATATAATCCAAAAGGCGTATGCTTAGTAGCTTCGCCTTGGAATTTTCCTTGTTCCATATCTCTTGGAGGAATAACTGCAGCTCTTATGACGGGCAATAGCGTCCTTTTTAAACCGGCAAAAGAATCTATTCTTGTTGGCTTTTTACTAGCTAAAATTTGCTGGAAAGCAGGAGTTCCACAAGATTTATTACAATTTATTGTCTGTGAGGATGATCCTATTGGCACGTTGTTGATCGAGGATGAAAGAGTCAATCTTATTGTGTTAACAGGTGCCACTGAAACTGCCAAACTCTTTTTCAGATTAAGGCCGGGACTTGATCTTATAGCCGAAACCGGCGGCAAAAATGCAATGATTATAACAGCTCTATCAGACAGGGATTTAAGCATCAAAGACCTTGTACAGTCGGCTTTTTCATTTTCAGGACAAAAATGCAGTGCTTGCAGTTTAGCCATATTGGAAGCGGAAGTTTATGATGATTTAGCTTTTAGAGAGCAGCTGAAAAGTGCAGCAGCAAGTTTAAAAGTCGGATCTTCATTTAAATTATCGACAAAGGTTAATCCATTAATTGGACCTGCAAACAAAAATCTACTAGAAGCTCTAACAACGCTTGATGAGGGAGAGGAGTGGTTATTAAAGCCTGTTCAAGATTTGCAAAATCCAGATCTTTGGTCCCCGGGAATCAAGCTTGGAGTAAAACCGAAAAGCCGCTCTCATTTAACGGAATTTTTTGGTCCTGTTTTAAGTGTCATGCGGGCGACCGATTTAAAAAATGCGATCGATTTGGCAAATCAAACAACTTACGGACTCACTTCCGGGCTTCAATCCCTCGATGAAAGAGAGCAAATAATCTGGCTAGACAATATAGAGGCAGGAAATTGCTATATCAATAGAGGAATTACGGGAGCGGTTGTTCAAAGACAACCTTTCGGAGGATGCAAAGAAAGTTCTTTTGGTACGAGCTTAAAAGCTGGCGGCCCCAATCATTTAATTCAGTTTATGCATGCAGAAGAATTAGAGCTTCCAAAAAATGTTGATACCCCAAAAGAATCAATTAGGGCTTTGGGAAGAAATCTAAAAGATAAAGATCTTCAAGTTTTTAACTCAAGTATTGGAAGTTATGCTTACTACTGGAAAGCTGAATTCAGTGTAAAAAAGGATAAAAGTTTATGTATCGGTCAGGATAATTATTTGAAATATGTGCCGCAAATGAAAATGGATTTTCGCATTCAGGAAGGCGATAAAATGGTGGATATCCTAAGAGTTGTTGCGGCTGCAGCCACTTGCAATACGGAATTAAAAATAAGTGCCGACCATAAAATTGAAGGTTTAAATGTCTTAGTAGAAAATCAAAATGCATTTACGGAGCGGGTCATGAAGGCCGAAGTTAAACGTCTTCGTCTTCTAAAGGAACCTGAAAAAACCCTCAAAAATGCTTTGGCCTTTGTTGCTTGCAATGTGCTTGTCTCAAAAGTAATGAGCAATGGTCGATTTGAGTTATTAAATTACCTGAGGGAAGTTGCAATTAGTAACGATTATCATCGTTATGGTAATTTAGGTGTGCGAGAAAAAGAAAAAAGAACACCACTTATAAAGGCATTTAAATGAATGAATTGACAAGACAATTAAATGATGAGCAAAAGCAGGCAGTTTATTCAGTGGACGGTGCTTTTCTTGTTCTTGCAGGAGCGGGATCCGGAAAAACAAGAGTTGTAACCTGCCGTATTGCCCATATGATTGAACTTGGAATTTCTCCTAATCGAATTCTTGGACTGACCTTTACAAATAAGGCAGCTGCAGAAATGAAAGAGCGGGTTCATCAATTAACTTCCAATCATGTGCTTATTTGTACTTTCCATAGCTTGGGAGCTAGAATATTGAGGGAATCCATCCAACATTTGGGTTATGGGAGGGATTTTCTTATTTACGATGAGGATGATTCTTTAAAACTTTTAAAAACCTGCCTTGAAGAGCTTGGAATTAATGATAAAAAAATGGAGGCAAAGGCGTTTCGTCATTTAATTTCTGGTGCAAAAAGTAAATTGCAATCGCCTGAAGATTCATCTAACGAAAAGCCTGAATCTGATGTAGAAGCCTTATTTTCTAAAGTTTATGCGCTCTATCAGGTAAATTTAAAACGCTACAATGCACTCGACTTTGACGATTTGCTCTATTTACCGGTGCGTTTATTTCGCGAACATCCACACGTCTTGGAGTATTACCAGAATCGCTATTCTCATCTTTTAATCGATGAATACCAAGACACGAATGCTTCTCAATACGAAATTGCGCATCAACTGGTAAAAAGAAGTGGAAATATTTTTGTTGTAGGCGATCCGGACCAATCCATTTATTCATGGCGCGGGGCTGATATCAGCAATATTTTAAATTTTGAAAAAGATTATCCCGGTGCTAAGGTTATACGTCTAGAAGAAAATTATAGAAGTAAAACAAATATTTTAGAAGCTGCAAATGCCGTTATTTCAAGAAATTCAGGTCGTTATGAAAAACAGCTTTGGAGTAAATTGGGAGCCGGTGAAAAAATTAAGATCCATACAGCCTCAAGCGAGCGTGAAGAGGCGCATTTTATTGCCGATCGCATTCAACAAATGCGTCAAACTCTTAATATTTCATTAAATCAGATGGTTGTATTTTACAGAACGCATGCGCAGTCGCGTGCCTTTGAAGATAGTTTTCTTAATAAACGCATTCCTTACCTGATTGTTGGCGGACTTTCCTTTTATCAAAGACGAGAAATCAAAGACATTTTGGCCTATTTACGTATTGTGCATTCTAATAGCGATTATATCTCTTTTTTAAGAACTATTAACCTCCCAAAACGAGGTTTAGGACCTGCGACGCTGGATAAATTACAAGCCGCAGCAAAAGAAGAAGGGATGGCGATTATTACCTACGTGAGTGCATTGGTTGAAAAAGCACCCTTGGAATATAAAGTAAAGCTTACCGAAAAACCGCTTCTTGGTTTAACAGGTTATGTAAATTTAATTAATGATTTAAGAGATGCGTCAAAAGTTATTTCTCTTGGAAACCTTGTAAAACTACTGATCGAAAAAAGTAATTATTTGGCACTTTTAAAAGAAGATCCTGAAACTTATGAAGAGCGAAAAGGAAACCTTGATGCTCTGATTGCCAAAGCAATTGAATGGGAGGATGAGGCTGAAGAAGCTACCCTTTCAGCTTTTTTGGAAGAGTTATCTTTAAAGACGAGTTTGGATGAGGCAGGCACCGGTGAAGAGCGACTAAAATTGATGACGATCCACAATGGGAAGGGTTTGGAATTTAAAGTGACTTTCCTTGTTGGAATGGAAGAGGATCTTTTTCCGCATGTCAATTCCCGTGACAGTGAAAAACAGTTGGAAGAGGAAAGAAGGCTTTGCTATGTCGGAATGACTCGAGCAAAAGAATATCTTTATATGACAAATTGCATGCAGCGCTACATCTGGGGTATATCGCGCTCACAAGTTCCAAGCCGTTTCATCCGTGAAATACCACCGGAATATGTAGAAAGGGTCAGAAGCAACATGCAATCAGCACATTCATCCTACAGAAAACCTGTCATTCAAGAAGTTCGGTTTATGGATGATATGGATCAAACGGTTCCGGATAGTGAGGAGGGTGTTTCATTTGAAGTCGGGAATGCTGTTTTTCATCCAATTTTTGGAACCGGCGTCATCAGGGATATTTATGAAGGGTCGATTGGAACAACTGCCAAGATTCAATTTTCAAAGGATGACCGTGAGCGCAGCATCGTGCTCAAACTTGCCAAACTCAAAAAGCTCTAGCATTTCTTTTCCCGTAGAGTTATTTGTTTTTACCACAAAGAAAAGACTATACCGCTTTTGGGGGATTTTTTTACCGCGAAGACCGCGAAGAAGCGCAGCTTTGCTGCGGGGAGAAGCGCGAAGAAGCGCACTACGTGCGAAAAAGGCATTCAAATAGCTATTGATAAAACCTTTGTTTAAAATTGTTTTTTACAAAACAATTTTACTAATCACCCTCTTTGCATTTTGCAAAGAGGGATAAAACTAAGTCTTTAGGCTTTCCTTCTTCTTCGCAGCATAAGCTGCGCTCCTTCGCGTTTCTTCCCGCAGCGAAGCTGCGCTTCTTCGCGGTCTTCGCGGTAAAAAAATCACCCACAAACGTTATAATCGTTAATATTCTTCGTGGTGTAAAATGTGTTAGGACCAGTGGTGCTTTTGGCTGCTTAGGGCTCTTTTTAGGAAAAGAGGGAAGTGTTCCGAGTGTCTTCCAAGATGGTAGCCCATAAACTTGGCGGCATTATTAAGGATTGCATAGGGAATAAGGTAAGGCTTTTCCTTGGTTAGACGTTTCATCATTTCTTTAAAAAGATTTGCGCCTCGTTTATTGTCAGATCCTTCAGAAGTTATCAGAGATTGGTAGCTTTTTCTTGCGATTCCTGTATCAAAGTAGCGCTGAAATTCTTGTTTTAATGTGTAGCTATGAGAATGTCTGACTTGAGCGTTTGCAACGTAGGCGATTTTATGGCCCTTTCTTAAAAGGGTAGCTGTTGCAACTGTATCTTCACCTAATAAAACATTTGAAAATCCACCAATTTCATCTAAGGCAGAATTTAAGTAAGCAGCGGATGAATTAGAACAAAAGAAGGTGTAGGCACCATAAATATTGATATCGAATATTGATCTGATGTGGCTTGAATCAGGATAATTAAATTCTCTTGGGAACGACTCAAAAAAGCCTGCACCCATACGCGGAAGCTGTCTTGCATAGGCGATGGAGGCATTGCCCTCCATTATAGGTTGAACGAGATTCTCAAGCATTGTCTCATCAACTGCATAAGCATCATCTGTGACCATAACAACAATGTCGGTCATCAATTTATTTCTTGCCAATTCGCGTGTTAAACCATGATTGAATGCATTTTTTGGAATTTGGTAAGTTTCAACGCCAAGATATTTTGCCATTTCGATGGTACCATCTGTTGATGAGGAATCGATGACAAGTATTTTTGGTTTTAAGGATGATTGTAATAGAGGAGTGATGCAACGTTCAAGGTGATGTTTGGAATTCCATGTCGGGATGACAACGCCGACGCTCATTTCTTTTTTCATTTGTATTTTCAATCATTTTATATAATAATACATGAAATTTTAGATTAAAAATGAATTGAAAACAACTTAAAAAAATGGTATCTTCAACCCATGCATATTATTAGCGGAAAATTTAAAAATCAAAAATTGATCGTCCCAAAAGGGGATATTGTCAGGCCAACGTCTGCAAGATTAAGAGAATCTCTTTTCAATATTTGCCAAGGGTACATCGAAGATGCCTTATTCCTTGATGTTTTTGCAGGTTCCGGTGCTATCGGATTGGAAGCTTTAAGTCGAGGCGCCAAACACGCAACTTTTATAGATCAGTCCAAAGAATCGCTAGCATCCATTGAAGCAAATGGTAAAAACCTTAAAATTCCTAGGCAAATGGATGTTCTTTATGGGGATGCTTTCCTCCAAATGGACAAGCTTGAAAAACGTGAAAAACAATTTGATATCATTTATGTAGACCCACCTTATGATGCATTTAAACTCATCGATGGCGAACAAGTTTCTTTTAGTATGCTCATTTTGCAAAAAATTAATGATGGCAATCTTTTAAAGGATGGAGGAGAGCTTTTCATCGAAGACTCAAAAGATTCCATCCCGGGCGTTGATCAATTAACCCACCTTCAATTAAAAAGTTCCCGACGGCTCGGTCGCTCCTTCCTGCAGCAATACATCAAAACCTAATAGGAATTCATGATAGTCACCATTGATAAACAGCCAGTAAATTTTGCTAAGCTACTATCATTATCACGCGGTTTACCTAATGAAATCTGGAAAGATATTTTTTCAAAGGTAATCGATGGTGACTTTATGGATTTTCGAAATTGTTCTTTGGTAGACAGGAAATGGAATCAATTGGCAGACGATCCTATGTTATCCAAAAAAATGATCTACACAGGTTTTTGCTTTAATCCTTCACATTGGAATGAATTTTGTGGAGAAGGCACCGTATCCGATGATGAAATTGACAAAGCCTATGCATCACTACCCAATAATATCGATGAGATTTTAAAGAGTGATTGCCCTGCCTTTCCAGGTTATAAAACTATCGATACTCACATGTTGGTCCGTATTCCCGAAACCATTAAAGGAAAACCGATCACCATTGGCAATTTGGGAGCACTCTTAAAAGAACAACTGGAATTTTTCCATCACGAATCGGGATATCGATTGATTGAGAATTTAATTGTTCAACAAGAGGGTGATAAACCGATTAAATCCTGTTGGGTGCTAATGACAACTGATGTGATTCCATACAGTCGAAATGAAACTTACGACAGGCTACTAATCTTAGTAAATAGCCTAAATAAAAAAAACGGTCAAACCGGCTACAGGGTTTCAAAAACAGTAGAGGCAATTGTTCTTCTTGCTGCCGAATATTTAAGGTCTAAAAAGTGTTTATTCAGCGATGAAACATTGACTTATACGCGTTGCCAAGAAAATGTTCAAGGCTATCAAGTAGTTGTGGGGGGCTTCGCCCTGTCTGGCCTCCGCGTCGACGGCAACAACTATGACTACGATAACATTGGTGTTGCTGGCCTCCGGGATCTTTAGCCATTGGTCCTTGGCATCTTGTTTTTACCCCTACCGAGACAATTGCATAAGTAGCGACATTGAATATTGTACCGTAGACTTTAGCCTGTTGCTTAAATCATTACAAGGCAACGGGTTAAAACCTATATGCTTTAAGCTAAGAAAAGTAACTATAAAGCAGGCCTTCAGCCTGCGATCATAACGTACTCATACCTAGGGCGTTGCCCTAGGCTTTCATAAACCAGGGCGTTGCCCTGAAAAGAGCTATTTTCCAGGCTGAAGGCCTGATTTGTAAAAGCCTAGGGCAACGCCCTAGGTATTAGTATTTTAGGTTGCAGGCTGTAGGCCTGCTTTATAATTAATTCTCAAGTTTTAACTGATTTTTTCACTGCACATGCTTAAAAATTTCGATCAGATTTGAATCTTCTTTTTTGCATGAAAATGTTAGGGAATTTGACCAAAGCTCAAATTGGCCGATGGCTTGATGGATGAACATCTCGTAGCCAAAAATGAGGGTGCAGTTTTTGAGTTTGGCTTCAACAAGTAGTGTAGTCCATTTAGGGACACTTTTGATGTCCATGATGACGCTTTGCTCTTTAATTATTTCAGGTGAAATAGGCATTTCATCGGGTGTGCAATTGATTAGAAGATCGTAATCGTTAGTTATTTCATTGAGATGTTTTGTATTGGGTTTTAGGGTGCGATTAAATATCGTGACATCAGCACCCTTTAACAAAGCTTCAGATGCTATCGCTTTTGCAGAACCGCCTGCGCCAATGATAAAGATTTTTTTTCCTTTGACGCACATTTTTTCTTCGATGGCAGCTAAAGCTCCTGTACAATCTGTGTTAAAGCCAATTTTTTTATCATCTTGGAAGATAATTGTATTGACGGCGCCTATTGATGAAGCTTTTGTATCGATCGTATCTAAAAAAGGCATTACTGCTTCTTTTAATGGCATGGTCACGCTTAAGCCTTTAAAATTAAGCGATTTAATTTCTTTAAAAAATGCATCTAGTTCATCAGCTGTAATTCTCATTTTGACGTAGACAGCATTTTGATTGTAAAAGGAAAAGACGTTGTTGTGGGTGAAGTTTGAAGGGCTTTTATCTACAGGATCACCGATTAGCCCAAAAATGGCCGTCTCATCATTTATAGATTTAAAGCGATAACATTCCATCAATTCTTTTAAAGAAAGTTGTCCTCTTGCTATTGGCTGCCCAATTGAGGCATAGCTCCAATGGTTGAGTATGCGCGTAATCGTCCCGTAATCTCCCATGCATATGCCAATGACCTGTTTTCCCGCATTTTTACTAAAATTTAACATCCTTAAACTATCAAGAGTCGTATTTGCATGGGTTGCAATTTTATAAAAATCAGCAGGTTTTTTTTTCAAATTTGCAAGTAGGCCTTCAAGATCATCAGGAGTACATTCGAAGTCATGGTAAGAAAGAATGATTTTAACAGGATACTTTTCAAACCTTTTTAAATCCTCATCTAAAACGGTAAATTCCAAATCGACGTAATCAGGTTTTTGTTCTAATAATTTTTCTAAATGCTGCAACCTTGAAGTTTCGCTTCCCTTGTAAAACCCTCCTTGAGATAGAGGTCTTAACGTGAAGATCATGGGAATGGGGCAACTGATTTTAAAATCTAAAGAATCAAAACAATCCCAGCGTAGCTCTACACTATCGGCATATTGAACAGCCTCTTCAATCTGCTGCTGCACCTCTTTCAAAGACGGTCCCGTCACCACACCACAAAGCATTTTCTTCATGTAAATACCCATTCCAGTTGAATCATACCCATAATTATTCTGTAGTTCCCGATTTTTTCAACGCAAAGAAGCTGCAAAAGACGCAAAGGCGCAAAGAGAAAGTAATACTTTTGGATTGCATAAACCTTAGTTTAATTCTTTGCGTCTTTGCGTCTTTTGTAGCTTCTTTGCGTTGAAAAAATCTAAAAGGTTATAATAATGATTGTATATGCTCTTGTCATGTGTAATTTGCTCTCTCGCTCTCTCTCTGTGATCTCTGTGACCTCTGTGGTTAAAAAAACGTTAGCTTTCCAGGGGTTGGTTAGAGGTCGAATTTTTCGATGAGGACATCGTTCTCATAGCGATGATTGACATAAGGCACCCCATCTTCCGTATATTTAGAGAGCAATCCATTTCGCTTACCCTGATAGTACTCTGCCTGAAAAACTAAAGCCCCTTGTTTGTTCCACTCTTGCCATAAACCATTTAAAATCCCTTTTTTGTAGAATTTTGAAGTGGCTATTTGTTGGGCAGAAGTATCAAAGTAGCTTTTTTCTTCGCCTTCTTTTAAATCATCTATAAACAACACCTGGACTTTCAGGTTTCCGCTTTTATAGTATTCAGATGTTAGACCATGTTGTTCATCGTTTTTAAATTCGGTTGCAATCATTAAAGTTTCATTCGGGTGATAAAAAAGTGCAGGACCATTCTTAAGACCATTTTCATAGGTAGTTGAGGCAACTTTTGTTCCGGCTTCGTTAAATTCTACTGCCTCACCCTGAATCAACCCCTTTTCATAGGTAGCTTCGAAGGCTTTAACTTCACCAAATAAAGGGTGCAAAGGGTAATAAATTTCTTCGGTTCCATGTTTTAAGTTATTTTTATAGTGGGTAATTATTTTTGTCCCATCCTCTTTAACAAGAAAATAACGCCCGTCTAAATCCCCATTCAAGTATGTGGCTTCCTCGAGTAAATCTCCTTCCGTGCTCCACAAAGATTTAAGACCGTGTAAGATATTGTTTTTATAATTTAAAACAACTTCCGGTTTACCATTTTTATAAAATCTTTTTTGTGCGCCATCTAATTTCCCATTTGCGTAACAAAGCGTGCAAGCAAGGATATTGGTGGAATCGGGTGTTTCTTTTTTGTAATACTCAAGATGAGTGCCAACAGGTTTCCCCATTTCAAATTGCTTTTTCTCATGGATGGTTGAATCTTCAAAGTAACTTAAGTAAGCTCCATCGATGATATTATCCACATAATTTGCTTTATAAGCTAGTGTGCCATTTTCATAGTACTCAACATCTGCGCCATGAATTTTCCCATTAATAAAATTTGTTTTCCTTTTCAAGGCACCATTTCCATACCATTCTTGATGGATGCCTGATTTTAAACCATTTTCAAAGGAGCCCTCAAAAACTAATTGCCCATTTTCTTCATAAAATTTTTCTGATCCTTCAATGTTTCCTGCATTATTGAAGAAAGATTCACTTTTTAATTGTCCATTTTCATAAAATGTTTTTGCAAGACCGTTTCTTCTTCCCTTAATTAAAGGAATTTCACTTGCAATTTGTCCATTTGCAAACCACTCTTTGAAAGTCCCAATTTTTTTTCCATCAGCATAAAGACACTCAAGTTTGAGTTTACCATTTTCATGAAACTCTTCTTGTAAACCATCAAAGTAATCGTTTAAATAATGGTATCTTTTTTTTAGAGTCCCATTTGTATACCATTCCAAAAATTCTAGGGCGTAACCTTCTTCCGTCTTTGTATATTGTTCTTTTTTTTCACCGGTTTCATAAAATGTCAAAATAGGCTCTTTTAACAATCCTATTCCATCATAATGGGCCTGAGAGATGAGGATTCCCTTTTGATTTTTTAGATAATGTCTACCAATCGGTTTTCCTTTAGAGTATTCACCTTCACCAATTAAGTCACCCTGATCTGAGTAGGTCGTTTCAAGACCTACTTTTACCCCATTTTTATAATTAACCTTGTAACTTTCACGGCCATTCGGATGGTATCTAATATGCGGACCAGAAGGGATTCCATAAGTAAAGCTTTGCACTTCGCTTACAATGCCTGCCTGATAATACTCTGTTAAAGCCCTATTAGAAAACGTGTCGTTGAGAAGCCCATAAAGATAATATTTTTTGGATTTTACCGCTCCATCATCAAACCAGCAAATAGCTTCATTTTGTAAAACACCCTTTTCATAGAAAAGATGACTTTCTTTAAGGCCATTTGGGTAGTAGGTGATCAGATCGCCTTCAAGTTTGCCATTTACATAATGAGAAGTTTTTGCAATTTGGCCATTATCAAAATAAACAACTGTAGGCCCATCCATTACCCCATTCTTATAAGCAGTTGTTTTTTTAACGATTCCATTGGGATAAATATCTTTCATCGTCCCATTTAGAATTCCCTCATGGTAAAAAGAAACTTTTGCAATACGTCCCTTTTCATCGTATTGAACGCTTGGGCCATGATAGAGAATGTTTGATTGCGAATCCTTGCATAATAAATCAGTCTCTTGAATTAAGTGTCCTGATCTACTGTATAACATTTCTTTTACAGGAAGTTCTTTTTTATCATTCAATGAAGGAGCGTAAAAAATAATTTTTTCAGGACTTCCACATTCAAAAACTGATACTTTTTCAATGCGCCAATTGGCTTTTTTTGTTTTAAGCTTTGTGGGGGATTCTAAACTTATAGCGGGGCGGGTAAGGCAAAGAAATAATAATAGGGTCAAAATTTTGTTTTTCATAGTTAAACTTGTATGTTTTTATAATTTTCAACTTTTTTCGGTAAAAAGCTTGATATGGCAAGACCCAAGAAGAAAAAGAGTCCAAGTATGGTCAAGCTTTTAGTTTCTGCATTTTCGTCAAATAATTTTGTAAGTAAACCAGCGCCTGTTTGCCCGATCGGATTTGCAAGACATAATGCAAATCCCATGAGAAATGCACTAACGATCCCTGATTCTTCAGGGTAGAGTTTATTTCCAAAAGCAATTACCAAGGGCCCTACCGTCATTATACTTGCTCCCATCAAGAAAAAAAGCATAAGTAAAGAACTGTTTGAAATTAAAGGAAAATTTAAAAAAGCAAAAAAGAAAATTGCTGAAAGGCAAGATGCAGTAAGAATCACTGTTCGATAAGAATATTTATCTGCTAATATGCCGCTTGGAATCATCATTAAAGCTCCACCCAAAACAAAAAAGAGATGACCTCCGCCAAAGCAGATCCATTTATCATAACCCCTTGCACATAATAGATCGGGTAGTAAGAAGATTGTTCCCCAAAAAACAATTTGATTGCAAATTTGAGTGAAATAAAGGCACTTTAAATGCTTTTTTCCAAAAAGATCGCAAATCGATTTGAAAGTTATTTTAGTTTGAAGAGAACTTTTTTTTGTAAAATTTTGCTCCAGTTTGTAAAACATAAGAATTATTACAATTAATAAGGGTGGGATAATTAAAAATGAACAATACGATCCAATTTTTAAATAAATAGTTGAAAAAATAAGCTGACTTACTCCAAAACCAATAGCCCCACCTGTCGCAAATACTGTAATAAATAATCCCTTACTGCTTTTTGATAAACTACCGGCAAGTGCAACAGCTGAAGGATGAAAGCATGCAGATCCTAATGCTGCCGCCTGGAAGAGTAGGTAAAGTACAAAATAATCTTTTGTGCAAGATGCAAAGACTGCACAGCTTGTAACTGCAATCCCTATAATGATCAGGAGTTGTCGATAACCCTTATCGCTTAAAAGACCAAAATAAAGCTGAAGTGCTTCGCCTATAAAAAAAGCAATGCCGGTAATAATCCCCATGGTGGCAATATCAAGTCCTGCAATTGTTTTATAAATAGGAAAAATGCCTAGGCTGAAATCGATCAAAAAATGGCTGACCCATAAGAATCCAAGTACTATATAGCGTTTCATATGGCTCATTAGCGTCAACAATTTAAGTTTAAAAGACTTATCCTAACATGTTTTTGCCATTAATATCCATAAATACTGACTTTTAACCATCAGTGGATGCAAAATAATAGTATTAAAAAAGTATTGCAATGACTATTTCTATCTGATAAAGGTAACTTTAGAACGAGTTTTACAATACTTACACGTTACGACAATAGCGATAATATTAGACACCATTCAAATAGATTAGAAATAGAAATTTTGTAGATGGAATAGGTGATTAATTTAACAAGTTTGATGGCAACTTATTGTAAATGCTTGCTTTAACTACCGACATATGATAAGTGTAAACTAATCTTAACAATTATAATTTTGTCTTTAAAATTTAAAAAAATCGAGGAGAATATTATGAATAAGAAACAATTATCAAAATTAGCTTTAATGGGACTTGCATCAGGTGCTATGGTGACTTCTACTGTAACTTTAAGTGCTAACACTACATTTGAATCAAAAGAAACTTTTCTTGCGGGCGGTTGCGGTGCTAAAGGCTGTAATAGCTTAAAAAATCCGGGAAATACCGATACGGCTGATACATACACTACTCCAAATGCACCTCAATCAAATGAGAACTATTACAATCAATACAGCCAATACAGCAATTTTACAAATCCAAATACAAATGAAATTTCACATGGTGGAACAGCTGACACTAACAACGCCGGTATCCAAGTTTACCAAACTCCAGAAAATACAACATCGGGATATTCAACAACAAATAACGGTACACAAGGATATCAAAGACCAACAACTGGACAAGGTGGCTGCGGTTCAATGAAACCAAACAGATAATTTTTTAATCGTTTGCATAAGGGTGTCTTATGCAAACGATTTATTTTTTTGAGTATATTTTTTGAAGGAGTTAGAAATGAAAAAGAACGAAATAAAAAAAGTTGCTTTATTAGGCTTAACAACTGGTTTTTTAATTTCAAGCCAATTACAAGGGGCTGCAGTTCAAGATAAAGCCCATCCTGCCAAAGGGATAACCGGCACATCATTAGATATGAATGAGGGCAATGTAGGCTATCATCTAATGACAGAGGATGAACTATTGTTGGAATTGAATGATAAAGGTGCTGCCCTTTACAAATCATTAGACCCAAAAGGGCGTGAACTTGCAAGATTAGTTGCCAGCCAAAGATGCAATAATACGAATGAATGTAAAGGCCTAAATGCTTGCCAAACAGATAAAAATGATTGTGCGGGAAAAGGCGATTGCAAAGGAAAGGGTAAATGTGCATTCTCAGATAAAAACTTAGCTGTTAAAGTAACTGCTGAAAAATTAAAAATGGCTGACAAGAGATCAAATACATTGAATAAGTAGAAGTAATGAAAAAAGAGATTCCGAATTTAGGTATTGGTGTAGGACTTAGACCTGTCCACTATGAAGAAATTTTTCGCGATAAACCGGCCATTGATTGGTTTGAGATTATCAGCGAAAACTTTATGGTGGATGGCGGAAAGCCTTTGGAAAATTTGCAAAGAATTTTAGAGTCTTATCCTGTAGTTCAGCATGGAGTCTCTCTTGCCATTGGAAGCCCGGATCCACTTGATTTTGATTATTTAAAGCGCTTAAAAGCTTTAACCAAAATTACAAAAACACCCTGGGTATCAGATCATCTTTGCTGGGGAAGGCTTCCCGGTGCAAATTATCATGATCTTCTTCCTCTTCCATACACAAAAGAAGTTATTAATTATGTGGCAGAGCGCGCAAGAATCGTTCAGGATTATCTTGAACTTCCCTTTGCCTTAGAAAATCTTTCATCATACGTCGGGTATAAAAGCGATGAAATGAGTGAATGGGATTTTTATAGCGCAATTGTAGAAAAAGCTGACGTTTACATGATGCTTGATGTGAACAATATTTATGTATCGAGCAGAAATCATGGATTTGATCCTAAAACTTATCTTGATCACATTCCAATAGATAGAATCCTGCAAATTCATTTGGCAGGGCATACCGATTATGACGCTTATGTTTTGGACACTCATGATGCTTATGTAAGGGATGAAGTGTGGGCTTTGTATGGTGAAATTTACCCAAGAACAAAAGGTGTTTCCACCTTGCTTGAATGGGATGATAATTTCATTAGTTTTCAACAAACATGGGACGAGGCACTTAAAGCCAAAGCATTTCAAAAAAAATTGGAAACCAAAAAAAAATCCGATGTAAAGTTAATGCGTGGGATGATTCATGAGGTTCATCAATGACTTTTGATGCAAAAGTGCCAACCGAATTAAAAGAAATTCAAAAATGGTTTGCAAGCATCATCACAAGGCCAATCGATTCCAATAGTAAAATGATGTCAATTTCCCCGTCAGGCTTAAAAATGATTGATGAGGCAAGAAAATACATTTTGCCAAGCCCCACAATGGAGGCTGATAAGCGTATTCAAATTTATAATCAACAATATTGGTGGCGCCTGATTACAATCTTACAAGAGAATTTTCCTCTTGTTACCTGCCTTTTTGGCTATGACAGCTTCAATCAAACCATTGCTGTTCCGTATCTTTTAAAATACCCGCCTTCTCACTGGTCATTAAATTTACTAGGCTCCTCACTTTTAAAATGGGTTGAAGAAGATTATGAAGGTAATGACAAGCCACTCATTTATGATGCAGTTGCAATTGACTATGCTTATAATGATTGTTTTTTTGCCGAAAAAAAAGAAGCTCTTAATTTTTCTATCGAAAACATAGAAGAACTTTCAGTCAAAAACATCACTTTGCAGCCCCATGTTCATCTTTTTAAATTGAACTATAATCTGTTTGAATTTAGATCTAAGATGCTTGAACAACCGGTTGAATATTGGATTGAAAATGATTTCCCTCCTTTAACTAAGGGCAAATTTTACTTTATCCTTTATCGTAATAGACAAGAGTATATTTTATCCGATACCTTGGATCCGGTAGCGTATCAAATTCTCGAGCGTTTCAAAGAAGGCTCATCGATTGATGGCATTTGTGAATGGCTTGAGATTCAAGACGAAAAAAGTTGCGAGACCGCTTCCCTCAATATGCAAAAATGGTTTCAAGACTGGACCGCCCTCCAAATCCTCTCCCTCGAATAATAATTTCACCACATTTTCACCAAGAAACAAAGAGAAAGAAGATATACAAGATTCATTTGTTATAGCGTATATGATTTTTTCAACGCAGAGACGCAGAGACGCAGAGGCGCAGAGAAGCGCGCTATTGCGCGAATAGAACAAGAAAAAGCTAACCGTGGGAATGCCTTAGAAAAGAATTCAAATTGTCGTTTTTCGCGCTTAAGCGCGCTTCTCCGCGTCTCTGCGTCTCTGCGTCGAAAAAATCATACACGTTTAAATAAGTCTCTCTACAGCATACTCACACATCCTACTTCTCTACATGAACTCTGTGAACTTTGTGATAAAAAACCCTGTTAGTCGGTGGTGGGGTACGGGGATGGTGGCTGTGTTTTGGCGTCCACTGCCTCGACTGAAGTGCCCGTTGGAACTGCCAATTTAATACCTGTAAAGCCTTGGAAAGCCATTGCCATTAACCCCGTCATGATAAAGGTAATGCCCATTCCTCTTAAAGAAGGAACCACATTTGAAATTACAAGCTTTTCTCTGATAGCAGCAATTAAAGCAATAGCAAGCCACCATCCAAGTCCTGAACCAAACACATAAATAAGGTTTGGCCAAAAAGGGTAATCGCGAGTGACGGCAAAAAGGCAGGCACCTAAGATGGCACAATTTACGGCAATGAGTGGAAGATAAAGACCAAGTGAAAGGTAAAGGCTTGGAGCGAGTTTTTCAATCATGATTTCCAATACTTGAACAAAACCTGCAATCACCGAAATAAAAAGAAGAAATTCAAGAAAATTAAGATTTACAGATGCTGCATCAATACCAAATACACTTAGCCATGAAAGAGCGCCGGGAGCCGTTACAAACTTATGCACACACCAATTCAATATTCCGGAAATACCAAGCACAAATACAACTGCAAGGCCAAGACCATTTGCTGTTTTTAGTTTTGTTGAGCAAGCTAAATAGGTACACATACCTAAAAAATTGGCAAAAATAAAATTTTCAATCAAAACAGATTGGATTAAAAGTCCAAAAAGATTTAACGTTTCGTAATTACCCATCCACATAGTTTTTCTCGTTTTTTTGTATCTTAAAGTTATTTATTATTGTAGTTATTATAGATCCAGATCATGCAGCCAATGATAAAAAAGGCTGCAGGAGGACTCACCATAAAGGCCATATTTTCATAACCATTAGGGCTTGTTGCAGAGGCATAAAATGCTTTTGGTATCACTTGAATTCCCAATAATTGCCCAAAACCAAAAAATTCTCTGATTGCTCCGATTATGAATAAAACCCATGCATAACCAAGTCCTGCGCCCAAACCATCCATAAAGGCCGGAATCGGTGTTACATTTTTTGCCATGCCTTCCATGCGTCCCATTACAATACAATTTGTAATAATCAAACCGACAAACACACTTAAAACTTTCGAAATACTAAAAAAGTAGGCTTGTAAAAACTGATCAATAATAATTACAAAGACGGAGATGATTGCAAGTTGCGTGATCATTCGCACGCTATCCGGAGTAATTTTTCTTAAAAGCGAAACAAAGAAAGCAGAACATGCTGTGACAAATGAAACAGCAATTCCCATGGTAATGGCAACTGAAAGACGGTTTGTGACACCAAGGGCAGAGCAAATTCCTAAAATAGCTACTAAAACTTGGTTTTCTTTCCATAGCTGACCTGTTAAATAGCTCATATTTGTTTTGTTTACATCAGCCATAAGACCTTAACCTTTACTATTTTCTTCGTGAATCTTAATAAAAAATGGGCGATAGGCATTTAAAACTGTACTGTAGGCTTCCGTTACGCCATTTCCCGTCAAGGTTGCCCCCGCCATTCCATCAACGGCACTTTTTGCCTTGGGTGAACTTCCTAGAACATCAGATACTTTGCCCCTTACAACAATAATGCCAATGGCAGCGGTTTTAAAATCGGTTTTTCCGGAGGGTGTCTCCTGGAAAATTACTTTTCCGGTGAACAAATCCTGCCAGTAGCCTGCGGCAATGTCAGCTCCGAGTCCAGGGGTTTCTTTTTGATCATACCAGGATATTCCAATAATAGTATCACCGTCCGGTTTGATTGCCATATAGCCATAAATCGCATCCCAAAGCCCATACCCGTTGACAGGGATTACATATCCGATAGGATTATCCTCTGCAGTGGAAGCTTCAGAATTAGGCATAATTTTGTAAAGAAGCTTGTAGGGCTGTTTGTAGTATCCTGTTTTTCTGTATTTTGAGATGTAGTCATCCTTATCAATATTAGTCTGTTCAAACGTTGTCAAGTCGCCTTTATCATCAACAAGAACAGGAATCAATCTTTTTTGGTAGATTTCTAAAAGTTCTGCACGGGTTGGTATATCATTTTTGCTTCCCGGAACTAGGAGTCCACCTTTTTGATACTTTGCCGGAATGAATTCGCCCTTGTCATTTTCCATCAAAAAATAACCGTCATGGCTTAGCATTTTTGCAGCGATCATCATTTGTTGACTTCTATCAAGCTCTTTTGCAATTTCCTTTGGTTGCTCAAGTGCGCTTGCAAGAAGCGACAAAATGAGGGCACAAGTAAAACTCAAAATGACCATGAAAATAATGACCTGAGAGTTTGTGTAAGTAGTTTTAGGCGTCTCTTCCGGCACTTGGGTTTCTCCTTTTTCTTGAGTAGTTAGCCACATAATAATCAATTAACGGTGCAAATACATTACCGACAAGGATTGCAAGCATCACGCCTTCAGGGTAGGCCGGGTTGACAACACGAATCACGATTACAACTATTCCAATAAGTATTCCATAGAGCCATTGTGAAAGTTTTAAAGAAGGTGAAGAAACAGGGTCTGTTGCCATGAAGACAGCTCCAAAAGCAAGACCTCCAAGAATCAGATGTTTGTAAGCCGGAAATCCAAACTGCGCGGCTACAAAAGCACCATGATCACTTGCAAAGTAATAAGAGGCCATTTCGAAAGTGAAAGCTGTTAAAAATGCCCCGAGTAGCACAGAAACAATTGTTCTCCAAGAAGCAACGCCTGTATAGATAAGAAATAGAGCCCCAAGAAGACATGCAAATGTTGAAGTTTCTCCTAAACACCCTAATTTATTGCCAAAGAAAAATCCAAGATCGTTATTATTTCCAAGGCCGAATTTAAGGTAAGCAAATTGATACGCATCATCATAAAAACTAGGAGATAATCCTAAGCCACCATCGCTAAGAGGAGTTGTAACAAAGCTTTGCATTTGATCAGGATTAAGTTTTCCCAATAGTGCATCCGGTTGGCTAACTCCTTTCCATTTATCAAAATGTTGAGAGATTGTATCAAAACCTGAAAAATCACTCCCTACCTGATTTGCGGCAATGGCATCGACATGTATATTTTTTATTTCAGATGAGATATTAAAATTATTTAAAGAAGTCGCCTGTGAAAATCCATCGATTTCAGACAATTTTGCTTCCTGATTCATTTTAATCAGGCTATTGCGAACGGTCACAGGGTTTGTTCCTACCCAAACATCGCCCGTCATTCTTCCTGGAAATGTGAAAAAGAGAAAAGCTCTGCAAGCTAGAGCCGGGTTGACAATATTCATGCCTGAACCACCAAAGACTTCTTTTGAAAAGATGATTCCGGCCGTTATACCAAAAGCTACCATCCAGTAAGGAATTGTTGGAGGTAGAATCAAAACATAAAGAATACCTGTTACAAGTAACCCTTCTGAAATCTCATGACCTCGTAAATAAGCAAACATATATTCCCAAAACGTTCCAACCGCGTAGGCTACAATTGTTAAGGGAATGAAAATTTTTAAACCTTCAGCAATAAAGGTAAGGTAGCGATTGTCTTTTAAGGCAAAATTAAAATAACCTGAGAAAGATTGAGAAGCTGTCAAAAATTCCTGCATCAAATGATAATCACCACTTGAATAAACAACGCTTTGTAGGCCGCTATTCCATATTGCCATTAATATGCAGGGAATGAGGGAAACCACGACAAGAACCATCCAACGTTTGATGTCAATTGCATCTCGGATATGAGGACCTGTTTTTGTAGTTAATGGAGCTTCAAAAAGGAATGTGTCGGAAGCCTCAATTAGAGGTCTTAAGAAGTGAAGGGGTTTACCTTTTTCAGATAGTGCTAGTTGTGAGTCTAAAAATCGGCGTAACATGGTCTCCTTTGCATTCAAATAGTGCTTATGATATGAGGCTATCAAAAAAATGATAAATGTCAATAAAGACTTCTTGAAAAAAGAGAATATTTATATTTTTCTATATAATCAAAGAGTTTAGGGAAGATTATAAGTAGTGTTTAGAAAAGGCTTTTTATATGTACTTTATTTTTGTTAAATTATATAATAAAGTTATACAGATGTTTAGTTTATAATATAAAAGAAGGAGACTTGATTATGCCAATTTCTAAAGATAGTCCTAAAATTGGATCACACCCTTCGGCTTCTATTTTATCAAACCAGCCGGCTAAACCCAAACAAGAAGAAAAAACGGCGGCTTTATTCCAGAAAACAAAAGATCTTTTCCAACGCGCTTCCTTTGATCTAAAAAGGGAAGTCGATAAAGATGCCGATCCTAAGATCAAGGCTAAAAAAGAACAAGTTGCCACAAAACTTGACAATGCAGTCAAACAACAGCTCAATCGCCTTTAGTATACCACGTCCTCTAAATTGATAGATCCTATGCTTGTCTTTCACCTCTATTTTAAGAATTAAATTTCAATCCTACAACAATGTATGGTGTTGAAATTAATTCTTATACTAGAGGCAAAATACAAGCATATTATCTACCAATTTAAACGACATGATGTACCGGGCTTTTGAGCTGTCTTTTAAAAAGGTTAAATGATAGCGCCTAAGGCTGCTCCAATTGAGCCGCATGATATTAAAGCTGCGTGTCCATAAACCCCAATGATGGGTATTGTAGCACAGCCTAAGATTCCCTTAAATATGGTCGCAATCACGGCGATTACTAAGCCTAAAATGAGAGCATCATGCATAGTATATGAAAAAATAGCTGCATGAGGTGCAACTGAAAAACTGGCTGCAGCTCCTGCTAAAAATGCGACAGCGCTAATTGCTTTAGATGCATGAGAATTTTTTTGAACCGAAAATATTTGATGAGCCAATTTATTTACAGCAAAAGCAATTCCACCACCTAAGAGAAAAAGAGCATTGCCATTGACAAAATTTACTAAGGGGGCAAAGTTTGTTGCTGCAAGACTCGATGCAAAGGCACTTGATGTTGTAATCATTATTTTTCCTTTAAGTTTGTATGTTTTTAATAAAGTTTAACAAAATTTTACAATCAATTAGATATTAATGTCAATATTTCTTTCAATAGATTTTAGTTTTCATTATAACGCAGGCCTTCAGCCTGCCTTATAATAGTAGAAAACTTAAAGTAGAAAGGCCGACTCAAATGTTAGGATCTAGAAATTATCAGATAGGTAAACACCGGCTAATGCACCGCCCATACCCAGTGCCACCAAACCCACGCGTCCAAAAAGACCAACGATAGGTAGGGATGAAGCCATTCCCCCACTTACATATAGGAAATAGTCAGGCTGATAGGACCCAGGCGTCAATCTTTGGGACAACTGCTTATCTTCAACTTTTTTTAGTATAAGGGTACAAAATATGTTAGAAATAGCCATAATTGTAGCATTAACTAAAGAAACCGAAAAAAAGGCAGCACCAGGTGCGATTAAGTAACAAGCACCGGCTCCTGCTACAAATGCAACAGTTTTAATTGCAGTAGAGGCATTAGAATCTTTTTGAAAACATTTTATGAGCTAGTTTATTTATAGCAAAAGCTATTCCGCCACCTAAGAACACAAGAGAATTGCCATTTATAACATTAACGAAAGGGGCAAAGCTTGTTGCTGCAAGACTTGATGCAAAAGCACTTGATGAAGTAATCATTAATTTTCCTATAAATTTGTAAGTTTTTAATAAAGTTTAACAAAATTTTAAAAGCGATCGATATTAATGTCAATAGATTAATAATACATACAAAGTTGCTTGTCTCTATTTGCTAGCCGCGGGTGTGAACCCGCGGATAATCAACAATAAAAAAATAAGCCACGAAAGTGGCGACAGGAAACTATAGCCCCTGTTTTTTCTGTCGCAGCTAACGCAGCTCATTTTTATTTTTGTATTATCCGCGGGTTCACACTCGCGGCTACATGCTTTCGCCGCATTCGCAGCTAGAGAGAGGTCCTTTGAACCTTAGCAAAATATTTGTTCTGTTTAAAATGCAACTCTATAGTTGCTAAGATCTGCAAAGTTGATTGAATTGATAAATAACGCTATAGGGTTGCATATTTTTGATTTTATTATTGACTATGAGCAGCTTAGATTCAGCTTGAGGCATCGTCAAATATTCGTTCCCGCCACAGTAGAAGCGATTCGTACCAAATTCCCTGTATTGCCAAAGATCTTTTGTTTCGCGGTTATCTAATAACTCTTGAATTTTTTGACTCTTAATTTCAAGTTTTTTTAGTTCAGATTGTACATAAATTTCATGCGCAGAAGCTACCCCAACTAACCCAAATGCAAATTTTAATGAATTCATAATGTCCCCCTTAAAATTAAAATTCATTTTTACATGTTTAAAAGTTGCTACACAAGAAAAATCTTTTCATGCTCATGGTAAAAATACCAAAGGATTTTGATTGCATCCAATTTGCCGATCGTTCAAAATTAGGGGTTCTATTAAAAGAGATTTCAGTGTTGTATCATGTCAAAAATTAAAAAATGTCTTTTACTTATTATTGCCCTTAGCGCTTGTTTTGCGGTATTTTTTTGGGGAACAATTCTTGTTGCAATTGCAGAACATTCTTTTCGAAATATTTGTAAAGAGTGCCTTGCCGCAACTATAAAAGCTGAAAACGTGAAATATGGAGATCGAATCGTCCATTTTGAAAATGTACAAATTGTAGACAAATCAAATCCTGATAAAATCCATCTTGTTTCGGAAGAAATAATTCTCTATTTTGAACCTCATTTTTTAAAAAAAGAAATAGATCTATACGTGACTTTCATCGATCCAAAAATGGATCTATCTTTAATTTCTCCGATCTTTACAGAGTTTTTGAAAAATAAACAAGAAACTTATGGATTGTTTAAAATCAACAGCCAAGTCCAAATTAAAAATGGAATTTTGAAATATCAAAAAGATGGAGTGCCTCAAGAGATCTATATCAGCTCAGATCATGATTTTATCGATGCAAAGGAATTAAACGTCAAAATAAGTATGGATTCTCCTGATGATGAACAAAATTGGGTGGAACTTAAAGGTAGAATATCAGAGTCATCAATTTTTCATGTAGACATGGAATTTAATCAATTATGCTGCCAAAAATTGCATCACATTTTACTTCCGGCTTTTAGAAATTTCGATTCATTTCTCATTGAGGCAGGAACCTTAACAGGAACTCTTTCCATTGAATTTGATGAAATTAAAAACATCCAAGTAACCTCAGATCTTATTTCCAAAGAATTTTCATTTATATACAAGCCTTTAAATATATCAGGAACTATTCCCTTTACTCATTTGCACCTTTACAATGGAAATCAAGGGCATATGAATTTAGAAGAAGCTTCTTTTGAAATGAAGGAAAATAATAATACTCTTTTTTCTTTGAACAAATTGACGGGACAATGTCATTTTGATAAAACAAACAGCTTTAAGATTGATTTGATAGGAGAGTCCGATCACGATTGTAAAAATTTTGATGTTAATTTAGCGTTGGAAAAAATTCAGGATGCTTATTTTCTAGATTTAATTCTCAATTCAAACTCCCTAGAAAAAATTGTGTTAAATTTAAAATCGATCGATAATTTGAAAGAAATCAAAGTTAAAAACTTTGGATTTCAAGAATTGACCATTGCTCAAAAAGCCCTTAAAAGTATTTTCCCAAATTTTGCTGATGTAGAGATCAATGAGGGATTATTTGATGCAGATATTAAGCTTAAAATTAATGGAGACAAGGTTGAAAAGCTTAAGCTTGCAAATTTTAAATCAAATAACTTAAAAGCCACCTTTCCTAAATATCAATTGGAAATTGAAGCAGATCAAATTTTGGCAAATTTTGAGGTTGATCTTCTAGCAAGCAATATTTTAGATGATTATAGTGGAACACTTCTTGTGGAAAACGGTTCTATTAAATTGGATGATTTTGATTTCCCAATATTAACTGATCTCAAAACAGATTTACATATCAAAAATGGAAAATGCCAACCGACAATCATTGAGGGCAATTTTTTTGGGTTAAAGGGTAAAGGTGATCTCGATTTATCAAGAAATGATTATTTAATGAATTTTGCTTTTGAAAGAGATGCAGCAAATCTTATTCCTTTTTTTCCTGAATTAAAAAGAAGAGCTCTTTTGCAATCTTTTAAAGAAGATGGCATAAAGATAAGCGCTAGGCTTAAAAAATTAGTGGATGCACGGACATTAGAAGATATCTTTTCAATAGAGGCGGAATCTGAAATTTTTTCTAAAGTCAAAGGTCGCAAGGAAACCTGTACATTTGGGTTTGAGCTTGAGAAAATGAGTGACGGTAATAAGTTTCTGCCGAAATACTCATTAATGAACGGTTGGTTCAAGGCAGATCACTTAAACTTAGAAAAATATATTGCGCCTCTGATTTTTCCAAAAGATCAAATTCAATTAAAAGGCTATGCTGATTTTGAAGGCTCATTTGATGAAACAAAATTTCAGGTAGCCTACAACGGACAACATATTAGTCTTGAAAATGAATTTTTTATTGTGGAAACAGCTTCAATTAAAAATGCCGGTCATCTTTTTGATTTAATAAAAAAAACTACCCTAGGAACCATTCCAATTAGGGACGCTACCTATTTTGATAAGAATAATGGCCTTCTTTTCACCGATATCCATGGCAATTATGAAGTAAGCGACTCTAAAGTTAATGCTCCTTTTATTGAGGCATTCTCCAATGGCATCTATTTTTCAGGGGCTCAAGAAATTGAGATCAGTCCAAAAAATGATGATGAATTGCAAGTAGGTTTGCAAATCAAAACAATGAAAGGAAAATTTTCAGAGCTTCAGCACTTATTTTCACATTTTAATAAATCTGCATTTTTTTTGAAAATGCCCCTTGAAAGTGATGTTTCTTTTAGGCAGGAAGGCGCTTTCTTAAAATGTAAATTTGATGCAGATGGTTGCCAATTTGAGGCTTCAATCCAAGGTGAAATTTCTAACGGATCTATTAAAAGTGACAACTTTGATGTGTCTGTTCAAGATTTGAATGTTAATTTTGATTATAATCATCAGGCTAATGATCTTATTTTTTCTGACATGCATGGAACACTTCTTGTTGGAAAACCGGGACGCGTTGAAGAATATTTGGTTGCAGGGGACCGCATTCATTTCGCCGACTATTTAAAAAGTGAATCGACCTTTGATATGTGGGTTGGAGATAAAAATAGAGATATCATCAGAATTGTCGGAAAAACTAAGTCAAAAAATGAGGGGCTTGTTGAAATTGCCCTAAATCATGAATTGTCCCATTTTGGCGATATGCATCCAACATCTTTTAATTGCTGTTTAAAAGAGTGGTCACAGCTTGAAGTTCTTAATTTAGATTTTGAATTTAAAATCAGCCACCTATTCAAAGATCTGCAACGCTTTAGCCGTACAGGATTTTTCTTCTTATCGCGATCCCTATTAAAAGAATTGAACGAACTTACCACAGCTTGTGGCGACGTTGTTTTTCATCTTGATTATGATCAGCCTAAATCTCTTTTTAACTATTCATTAAAAGGTTTAAAGGTTGAAATAGGGCCTCATAAGTTTGACCTCTTAAGTCTTAAAGGCACTAAATCTGATCAAAATTGGTCTATCGAAGAGTTGAAATTAGATCAACTGACCCTGGGCGCCGATATTGTATCAGAGGAAAATAAATGCAAAATTAACTTTCTTGGAGTTCAGATAGGTTCATGCTTGCTGGCAGGTCTTAAAGGCGAGTATTGCAAAGAAGAAAATGCCTTTATAACAGATGTGCATCTTTTTGAAGCAAATCTAGATCGATTACATGAATCCATAACATTAAAACATTTTGCCGATGAATTTCATCCGAAAGGGAAATTTAAAGGAACCGGAAAATTAAAAGTAGAACTTGGAAAAGGTCTTTTTGGATTTCAAAGCGATTTGCGGCTCAATGGTACCCTCAACAATTTTCAAGCGTTGGGATTGCACTTTAAGGATCTGGATCATTTATCTTGTCATTATCTATCTGATAAAGGAATTTCTTTTGGAGAGATGAAAACAGCATTAATCCTCAATAAGGATGAGCCTGGAGAAATAAAAAGTGTTTCGCTTGATGCGTTACAAGTTCATTATGAATTTGCCGAGAATGCACTTTTTGTTGAAGGGTTAAATTTTAAGTTGGAAGCCTCACAATTAAAAAATTTAACAGATCTGTTAGCTAAAACTTTTAAAAAGAAAATAACAACCCAAGTTTTAGAAATCGTTAATGAATCAAAAAAAACGGATTTTTTTGAAGGAACACTGAACCTTGATATTTCCAAACCCTATTATGCGATGCATCTTTCACTAAAAGATGGTACTTATAGATTTTTCAACCAAGATCATCATGTTAAAAACTTTGCAATTGATTTTGACCCTTGCGAGTTTAAACTGTCCACCCTGTATAATTATAAGGGAAACGAATTTTTTCTGGACCTTAGTTCAAAATCCCCAACACTGAATTATGGGAAACTGGAATTACGAGATAGTGAAGAACATGTTGTTTCTGACGCATCTTTTGAAATGGAAACACCTGATCCTCTAGATCGCTCTTTAGTTATTAATTGGCGCAATCATAAAGATACAGGCCTTGCTATAGAAGCTTGCGAAGGCTCTTTTGCAGGAACTAAAATGCAGCTTTATCGAAACCCTGAAGAGCCTCTTCAGGCGGGAATTTTTCATTTGAGTGGTGATTTCAATTTTGATATGCAACGTTTAGTTTCATTTTTGCCACCCGAGTTAGCATCAAAAATTAAAAATTGGCAAATCCAAAAAGGGTATAGCTTGAAGGGCAATTGGTCTCTTTTTGACGGACAGAATTTTGATTTATTCAATTCAAAATTTAAAGGCATATTGCTGGGAGCTGATTTTGAATTTAAAGGATATCATTTTCAAAAACTTGAAGCCAAGGTTGACTACTGTAAAAATCAAACGAAAATTCATGACCTACACGTGGATGATCCCTGTGGAACTTTATACGCTGAAGAAGTTCATTTAAGTCCAAAAGATTTAGGGATTTGGAAAATTACATTACCACAATTGAAAATTGAAGATTTTAGACCAAGCCTCATTCAACACACAAACAACCAGTTAAATTCGCAACGAAAATCTTTTGTTATTACGCAACTTGATCTTGGAGATGTGACAGGTGAATTATTTGATGAAAAAAGCTTCAAAGGTTATGGTCATTTTTCTTTCAAAAATCCTCATAAGAAAAATTTCCAAAACACAATCTTTGCAATTCCTGCCGAAATTATTTCGCGAATTGGTCTTAGTTTAACAGTTTTAACGCCTGTGATTGGAACCGTTGAATACCAACTTCTAGATGGAAAAGTTTTACTCAATAAATTTCATGAAGTATATAGCGAGGGTAGGTTGTCCAAGTTTTACCTTGCAACAACACCTTACCCATCTTATGTTGACTTTGAGGGTAACCTATTTATGAAAGTTCGGATGAAACAATATAATTTATTATTTAAATTAGCAGAATTGTTTGTTGTAAGCATAGAAGGCAACTTGCGCCGTCCAACTTACAGCCTGCAAAAGCTTAAGCATGAACTGCCAGAATCCCTCGTCGCCGACCACTGATCCCATTCACCACGAAGATATACCCCCTTTTTTGACTTTTTATACCTTTGTCTTATCCTTTTTTTACCGCGAAGGGCGCGAAGAAGCGCAGCTACGCTGCGGGAAGAAACGCGAAGAAGCGCGCTATCGCGCGAGAATTAGGCAATGCAAAACTATTATTAAAATGTCTTTTGAAATCATCCCCCTTGCTATTTTCAATTGCAAAGAGGAATATCTTCATAAATTATAGTTTTTCATTCATTTCTTGTTGTCTTTTTTCGTGCGAAAGCGCGCTTCTTCGCGTTTCTTCCCGCAAGCTCTAGCTTGCGCTTCTTCGCGTCCTTCGCGGTAAAAAAATGTAAACAATAACGGTATGTTCTTGTGTACGTTACAGATTCAGTGAGGTGACGGTGTCGACGATGACTTGAGTATGGTAATCAATTTCTACATTAATCTCATCCCCCACTTGTTTCTCAAAAAAAGTGGTTGCCCGAAGAGTTTCGGGAATTAAATGGACTGTAAATGTTTTTTTTTCTTTGTCGACCGATACTAAAGTTAGACTGACTCCATCCAGGGCAATGTAGCCTTTTTTAAAAAGATATTTAATAAGATTTTGATCTTCACACCTTAAGTTGATTACGCAATTATTTTCAGTCTTGGCTATTTCGCTGATCTGGCATGTTCCGAATATATGTCCCGAAAGAATGTGACCGCCAATTTCATCGCCAAAACAAGCTGCACGCTCCACATTAACCAACTGGTTTGGGGCAAGATGTTTTAAATTTGTCAATTTTAATGTTTCATCGATTATATCGAAAAACACAAGATTATTTTCAATTTTTACAACGGTCAGACAGACGCCATTGATGGAAACGCTTGCACCAATTTTCAAATTTTTAATCAGTTCATCGACAAGAAATAGAGAAATTTGGATCATACCGACAAGCTTTTTAACATGAGTAACATTTGCAATTGCCTTTACTATTCCTGTAAACATAAAACATCCAAATTAATAAACGGTTGAAGTTTTAAGTTTATCAGGCTTAAAGCTATAAATTCAATCAAAAAATGTTTGTTGTAAAGCATGAATTTTGATAAGATGAAAACTTCATTTTAGGAGTTCAATCATGCTAGAATTTTTTCGTAAATACCAAAGCTATATTTTTATTGTAGTGACATTTGTCATTATTATTTCGTTTTCATTTTTTGGAACCAATAGCGCCATTGTTCCAAATCCCATTCGAGATCAAGTGGTTTTTACAGCGGTCGATGGTGAAAACATCTCTCGGCATGAATTGGACGAAATGGTGATGTTTATCAGCACCGACAACTATGACAAACAGTTTTTTGGTGGGTCATGGGGACCTAATTTTTTAAATGACGGCGTTATTCGTAAGGATCTGATTGCAACAGGAATTGCAAATTTATTAGCTGATCAATACCTTGCTGATTTAAAACCCGATCTTGACAATCGCCTTCTAAAAGAAAAAGCCTACAGGCTCTATCAGCATCCACAAGCAAATTTCATCGGTCCTCAATCGGTTTGGGCGGTTTATGCTCCCAAAATTAATGAAAATCTAAAAATGCTTCAAAATTTAAATGATGCTGCAACAGAAAAAGGGATCGACACAAGGATTAAGCTCTTTACTGCCGAGATGAATTTCCCGCCAAATTATCTTCGCTATATGTTGAATGCGCAGGAAAAACAATCTAAATTTATCTCGCACGATCCTAACCTTGACAGAATGGACTTATCCCTTTTTGGTTATCATACGGTCGAAGATTGGTTTGGCCCACGCTTTGTCAGACTTAGCGCCCAGTTTATTATCAATGGCGCAAAAATTGCCGAACAAAAAGGCTATAAAGTTTCAAAAGAAGAAGCTCTTGCCGATTTAATGCGCAATTCACAAATCAGCTACAATCAAAACATTAACAACCCAAATATTGGCGTTGTCAATAGTAATGAATATTATAACGAACAATTTCGCCTCTTAGGAATGGATCAAAACCAAGCTGTTAAAGTATGGCAAAAAGTTTTACTTTTTAGAAGATTATTTCAAGATGTAGGAACAAGTGTTTTTGAAGGCTCGTTAGTCGATCAGCAGTTAAATCAGTATGCAGAAGAAGTCATAAACGGTGAAGTTTATTCTTTACCAAAAGAGATGCAACTATCGGATTTAGCGAGTTTACAAAAATTTGAAATCTATCTAAACCAAATTAGCAAACGAAGCGACGAAGATGTTAAAAACCTCAAACTTCCCACTACATTCTTAAGTATCAACACGCTTTCCAAAAGAAATCCGGAATTTGTTCAAAAGCGATATTTGGTTCGTGCAAGCGAAGCTAACAAGAAGAATTTATTGTCAAAAGCATCTCTTAAAGATACATGGAACTTTGAAGTAGATCATTGGGATCAACTTGTAGCCAAATTTCCGGAACTTGGGGTTAAGAAAGCAACTACAAATGAAGAGCGCTTTAAAATTTTGGACGATTTAGATGAAGTGACACGTTCACGTGTAGATCTTTTTGCAAGAAGTGAAATTGTAGAATCGCATCCTGAGTGGTTAAACGAAGCTCTTCAAAAAGCTCGGGAACGTACACTTGTAATTTCTCTAAGTAAAAAAGGGAACAATTCTTTCTTTGAAGGTTTAAGCAATGGTGAAGAGCTCATCAATCTATTGGACAATCAAGAAAAAGATACAGCTCTTCGATTTACAGCAGATAACCAACATCATTATCTAATAACAGTGTTAGAAAAAAGTCCACATGAAGAGATTTTAACTTTTTCAGAAGCTGATCGTGCAGGTATTCTTGATTTAATGCTCGATGATAAGTTAAAAGCTTATTATCAAAAAAATAAAGAAGCAAGAAATTGGAAGTCTTATGATGAAGTCCAAGATTTGATTTCAGAAGAGTATTCTGCAGACACATTAAATACTATTGCAAAACAAGCAGGCAAAGAAAAAGTTACTTCTCGTGAGGCAGCTACACTTCGTTTTTATGGAATGGTAAAAGAGAATCAAGAACTGCTTAAAAAAAATCAGGCAGTATCATCAAACTTCATATCCCTTAAAAATGAAGATAAGTCAGATAGTTCAACACAATTGCCTGCAATTTCAACTCCTGCTGAACAGTGGAAGCTACATAAAAAAGAAGTTAGTTTAAGTCGCAAAGACGATCTAAAAAACAACGATCTATTTAAGCTTCAGCCTAATAGCTGGACAGACATTATTACAGCACCAAACGGCGAAATCTCCTTCTTTTATGTTAAAGAGAAGAAAATTGCAACTGTAGAGCCATCTAATAATAAGCAGATTTCAGCGCAGAGCTTGCTTTCAAATGCCGCTGAGAAAAATTATATGAAAAAAGTGATCGCTAAAATAAAAAATGACCATGCAATTTCTTTGGACTATTTAAATCAGCCAATAGAAACAATGGTTCCTCATTCTGTGCAGGAATAAGAATGTTTGATAACGATGGCTTTTCATTATCTCCGATCCAATTCTTTCAAATGAGTTTGGAATGCCATCGTTTAAAAAAACCATCTTTTAGCTTACGCTTGACAAAAGGTAAATTATATGAGATGCCGGACACTACGGCTCTCATGAATGAAGAGAGCTTTGCCAAGCTCTCTATGGGTTGGAGTAAAGAGGGTATTGAGCTTTACGTAGTTGTTGAAGAGCCTATCACAAGATGTAGCTACCCCGATGTAACGGACGGTGATGGTATTGAGCTTTTCTTTGATACACGCGATTTAAAAACATCAGGCTTTAACACTCGATTTTGTCATCATTTTTTCTTTCTCCCGGAAGCTGTTGATGGTCATATTTCAGGGGAGATTACTAAATTTCGCTCTGAAGATGCTCATGAGCTTATAGAGTCAGATGAGCTCATGTTAAAAGTTAAAAAAAACCCAACTTCCTATTCTTTGGAAATATTTATTCCCTCCCATTGTCTTCAAGGTTACGATCCTGAACAATTTGATCGGTTGGGCTTTTCTTATCGAATCAATCGAGCAGGTGGAAGACCACAAGAATTTTCCGCAACCTCCGCAGAATACCAGGTGGAGCAGCAACCCTCCCTTTGGGCAAGCCTCAAACTCGTCGACTAGCACAACGATAACAAAGAGAAACAAAGTTTAGACGTTTTCTTAATCCGATATGAAAAATAATCATTACATCTCTTATAATAACCTATACGATTTTTTACAGGATATGCAATGTGAAATATCTTATTGGCATATCACAAGTTTTCATTTTCCATAGTCGCTTGTTGAAATGTAATTACTGTTCTTATCTAAGTTTTGCAGAAAATGATGCGGTGATTAGGGGAAGTCATTTTAACCATAGATTAAAAGCTTTTGAAATTGTATGATTTACACAACTTAAAAATAAGAGAAGTCCCTATGATAAGATCCTTTGATGCTATGCAAGCCACGACTTCCATAATCGAAATCCCTTCAGACCTAACAATTGATGATTTTATCGTTTCAGATGTATTGCGACAAATCTTTTCTCTATTAAATTTCCAAGATATTTCCCAATCTATTTCTCTTGTGAGTAAAAAATGGGAAGTATTGTCAAACGATCCTGAGTTATTAAAAAATGTGATTTGGAACGAGACTTTTAATCCAACTGATTGGAATAGATTTTTCCCTGATATTGCATTAACTGAATTTGACTCTAAATATGCCTTTGATTCACTGCCAAAAACCATTGGTGCCATGTATAAAGGGCCATGCCCAACATTTCTGAATAAAAAATTAGGGCAGACCCATGTATTTGTTTGGATGCCAAAAAATCTAAGTATTAATAAATTTGATGCGCTTGTAAAAAAATACTTCCCTGAAAACCCGATAGATAATTTAAGCAAAATAACTAATGCCAATTATGATGGTATGGATTTTAGTACACTTTGGGACACTTTAAACAAACGTCTTGAAAAATTTGCAGAAGAGAATAAAAATAATTTTGGTTTAGCCATCGACATCGATGTATTGGATGCTTTTGGAGATGTGATGATTGTAGAATCGGAATGGTTAATCATGCCAAAGAATAATCTTACAAATAAAATAGGGGGTACTTTTGCTGAACATCAAGAAATGGTGAATGCATTAGAATTGTCAAATTTTAAAAGTTGTTCCTTTCCAACTATTTTAGAAGGGATGGTTTCGGTTTCAACCACTTTTTTTAAGACACATGAAGAAATATTGAACGTGCATGCAACTTTTTGCAAAGAGAACATTAACAATTCTCCAGTTATCTTTGGCGTAGAGTCATCTCTTTTTTTAACAAAGTTTTATGATGATTTGGTTCGGGAAGAAATGAGTTCTGCACCTATCCGAAAGTTTAAGAGTGTTGCACAATGATAGAAATCTCATCGCTAGACTGGAATTTAAGGGCAAAAGATCATTATGCAAAGCTTGAAGAAATAACCGAAGCTTTTTTAAGAAGGCGTGGGCTTGGTCAAAAACATGCCGTGCATGATTTTCTATTCGTTTATTATCCTTTTTCCCCAACCAAGTTAAGACAATGGGTTCCGTCGATTACAGAAAAGTTAATTATTGAAAATCAGGATCTTGAAAAACATCCTTGGTTAAACGAGCAATGGTTTACAATAGATGGTAATTTACTTGGCGCAAAAACAGAATGGATTACGGCAAGCACTTTAAAAGCGGCTGCCTTTATTGAAAACCTTTGCGATACGATTTCTAGTAGACCCATGCGCTTCAACTGTTTTGGTCTTCATGAATGGGCAATGGTCTATAAAGCATCAGCTGAAACTATTAGACATCAAGGACATAAACTCAGATTGCCACAAAATGAACTTGAAAGTTTTGTCGCCTCGCAAATGATTTGCTGCTCACACTACGATGCCTTTCGTTTTTTTACTGAAGAAGCGCGTCCGCTCAATAAATTAAACCCACTTGCAACCACTAAAGTAGAAATGGAACAGGGCGGTTGTTTACATGCCAATATGGATCTTTACAAATGGGCGGGCAGGCTTTGGCCATGGATAGGCTCCGAATTTATTGCAAAAGCTTTTTTCCTTACATTAGAGGCTCGTGAACTAGATATGCGGGCAAGTCCATATGATTTATCATCGATGGGGTATCTGCCGATCTGCATTGAAACAAAAGAGGGCAGGGAGCAATACCAAAAAGAGCAGCAGCAACTAGCGGCTCGCGCCATACCCCTTCGTAAAGAACTCAGTGCCTTCTGTAAACTCCTCCGTAATTTTACACCTTAGTGTTTTTTTAACAAGAGAGTACACGAGAGGAGTGGTGGGAGAGAGTTTTTTAAATTTAACAAATTTTCACTTTCAAGTTGCACTAGTATATAATTCTACTTCAATCTGAAAAAATTTAGACTTCTACAATCTATAACATTTTCGATTTTTTTACAGGATATGCACGATCGCTGCGCGACACGATAAGCAGGATAATATCAACCTTCAGTAATACAGGAGGTTGATATTATCCTGTATCTCGTGCCGCGCAGCGATCGTGCATATCCTGTAAAAAATCGAAGATGCTATATTAAACAGATTTTTGGCCATTGCAGATTTTCACTTTCAAGGAGCACCAGTATATACTGGTTCTACTTAAAT
>JBBSJT010000004.1:0-53208 GCA_038257035.1 Chlamydiia bacterium | reverse complement strand
GACTTTGTAAAGATAAAAGAAAGCGACCAACATTAAGACAAAGTATTAATGCAGGTCGAGGTTATTACAAGTTGGAAACCAGCAACTTAGGGCTGAAAGTTGCTTAGCTTAACGCATATGGGTGTCAACCCGTGGTTAAATATAATATTAAATATAAGCCACGTAGTGGCGACAGAAAAAAAAGTGTCGATTTAGTTTATGATTCTGTCGCAGCTAACGCAGCTAATTATATATTATTCTTGACCACGGGTTGACACCCGTGGCTACATGCTGCCGCCGCATCCGCGGCTAATAACTGCTGTCGGTTTAACATCAACCCTGTTTGACGAGCTTGAACATGCCATGAGCGGGATTTTTCGGATTATAAAGGGCGCTACCTGTAGTTAACAATTGCTTTACAGTCGGAAATAAATCATAATAGGTGTGGTGTAAGTATTCCATGCTGTCTTTATCTTTAATAGCGAAATTCCCTGTCGCTCCTCTTTTAATTCCAAACTCGTTAACAAAACCTAAATCATTGTGCATTAAACCCGTAAGGCCGAAATTGTGCCACTTTGTTGGATCATTCTTATCTGATTGCATCAGTAAAGTTATGGTATTTAAATTTTTAGCTAAAGGTTTTGATTCTTGCAAACTTATGGCGATGAGAGGGCAGTCCCTAAGTAATCCTCGCATGAGGCTCTCGCCAACATGGATTTTATCATGTAAGCTTATATCTTTAAGATCTTCCAAAGGAAGAATTTTTAAATCATGGAATTTGTCTTTACCCCCGCAAGCATTATAAATAGTTTGCTCAGTGTTTCTTTTCTGGCGAATCATTTGTAACAAAGAATTGATTGTTTTACTTATTGTACTAAAATCTGAATCGAGCTGAATTTTAATATCCTCGGTTAGACTAATAACTTCAAGTTGTCTAACCGCCTCATCTGCTCCGTAGTTTATGAAAGAAAGCGCATTTAAAGCTTTTCGAGATTCCGTAGGATTGTTGAGTGCAGCGGTAAAAAGACCGGGAACCGGTTTATACCAATGGTTTTTAGGAATGCTATTTAGGACTATGTTATTTTCACACTTGGTTTTTTGAAAATTCCAGCTTTTTTCAGCTTCAAATAATTGATCACAAAGATGAAGACCTTTAAGGATTAAATTTTCTCCGTATAATCCTATTTTTTTATCCGTTTCTAATTGCAATTGAGTAAAAAGATTATTTCGGGAGGCACGATCTAAAATAGTTGGAACATAGCTTTTAATGTAATTGCGAATATCTTCAGGAATAGCCTTTATGTTTGATTGTAATTGAGAAGTACGGTCTATAACATTAGGAACATAATCTTTAATTTTATTTTGAATATTGTCCGGTAAAGCTTGAAAGTTTGTTTCAAAAGATGTATTACTAATCATTTTTTTTCCTTAAATTGTATTATCCATATAATATTTGTTTAAATTGTAATGTATGTTCTAATAAATAGCAATTGATTTTTTGATTTGCTTTTAATGGAGCCTTTTGCTATCATTTGACTCATGAAATACATTATCAAAAAAGAACAGACCCTTTTAGAAGCACTTACTGAATTTGCTTCTTGCAGCTCAAAAAATACACTTCGCGATTGGCTTAAAAAAGATCGCGTTGAAGTTGACGGCAAATTGCAAAAAGTTGGAAGCACCACCGTGTTCCCTGATCAGGTGATTTCTGTACAAGATAAAGCGAAGATTACAAAATCTGGTGAAATCAGAATCGTTTATCAAGATCAGCACATTATCGCCATTGATAAGCCATCTGGCTTATTGAGCGTTGCAACCGTATTTGATGCAAGCCATACTGCCCATTGTTTTTTAAAAAAATCGTTAAAGCCTAAAAAGGTTCAAGTCGTTCATCGCCTCGATCAAGACACATCAGGCGTTATGATTTTTGCTTTAAGTGATGATGCTTATGTCGTTTTAAAGAAAATGTTTGAAAAACATGAGTTAGAGCGTGCCTATACTGCAATTGTAGAGGGCAAATTAGATGAATCTGAGGGGACTTGGGAATCTTATTTGGTTGAAGATGTAAATTATGTTGTGCGTGAAACAAAAGATCTCTCTTTAGGTCGTATTGCAATCACTCATTTTAGAGCAACTAGTTCTGCAAGAAATTATACTGCATTGGAATTAAAACTTGAAACAGGACGTAAAAACCAAATTCGCGTGCATTGTCAAAGTGCCGGACACCCAATCGTTGGTGACAAAAAATATGGTTCGACAAGCAATCCTGCAAAACGTCTTTGTTTGCATGCTCACTTACTAGCATTTGAACACCCTATTACGAAAAAGCCAATGCGTTTTGAATCACCTCTTCCGCTAGAAATGAAAAATTTGGTTACAAAGCATGCATAAAAATCCTGTTTTATGGGGCCTTCTTGCAATTATTTTTGCCTCATTTAGCTTTTATGCCATAAGTTCGCTTTATCATTTAAACACCTATTATTCCCTCACATCTTTGGCAAAGGCAGAGAGTCTTCAATGGTTTGTTGAAGAGATTGGGTCCGAAGATTTTAGGGTAGGGGCTACCTATGCGTTTACTGTCGATGGTGAAAAGAAAACCGGTGAAACCATTTTTAGCGATCGCAAATTTAGAAATCCCTCATCTGCAGATGATGCAATGAAAATTAAGGCTAAAAATGCCTTTGATGTCTATTACGACAGCAAAAACCCATCACATTCTTCCTTGGAAAATCCCTTTCCTACAAAAGACTCTCTCTATGCGGTGAGTTTATTTCTTTTATTTCTTTATTTTTTTGGACTTGGAATTTATAATAAAATTTCAAACTAAAAAAAGGCATATTATGTTTAGATCAAGACACACCATTGCATTTGCCATTATCGTTCTCTATTTTATACCAATCCTGTTCTTAAGCTATTATGGCATGAGTTCAAACCCACTTGGAAAAACCTGGAGTCTTTTTTCTTTCGGTCTTTTTTTTGCTATTGGCGGCTCACTGACCTTGTTTTTGCTCATGATGCAATTTGAAAATGCAATTTCTTTAGACAAAGAAGATCTTGCAAATGATGAAGAGATCGTACCAGCTAAGGCTTTCCTTTTTGAAGATGATGTTTCCAAAAATGCTCTAGATGAGATTATTATCAATCTTAATAAAGATTTGGAAGATAAAAATTATGCCGTTCAATCTTTGGCCCAAGAAAATAACAAGCTTGCAAGTTCAATAAAAGAGTTGGAGCAACAGATTGAAAGGTTGCACTCCCAAGCAAAATTGGCTGAAGTTAAACCGGAAGTCAAACAACCGATTGTTCCAAACCTTGCTGTAGAGCCATTTCAAAGTGAAGCGCTCGATATTAAAACGATTGAGGAGAGCCTCTATCAGCAAAGAGATAACCGGGTCGAAGTCACACGCCTCTAAGAGCGAATAAAGGATAAAAAGGACTTGGGGGGATTTTAAAGGACTAAAAGGACAAAAAGGACTTAAAGGACAAAAAGGACATGCCCACCGTTTTGAAAGTATTTTTAAACCAAATTAACTTTATCCTGAAACTATTTTCAAAAGGGTGGAAATGTCCTTTTAGTCCTTTTTGTCCTTTATGTCCTTTATGTCCTTTAAAATCCCTTCTTTAGCCCCTTATGTCCCTTATGCCCCTTAAGTTCCCTTATACAAGGGTTTGTCCTCGATGGGTACGGTCGCTTGATGCAGATCAACTAAAATGCCTTCCATTTTACGCAAATCTTCTGAATCTGAAATTGTGCTTGGTATAATATAACTATTGTCAATAGCATCTAAAACGCGATTAATTGTTATCTCGTGTGCCAATCGTGCAGGTGAAAAACCAAAGTCATTATAAAAATTTACTTTAAGTAAGATATTATTTTTTAAAAGGATGTCTATTATAGGTTGTAATTCTTCCAAAGTAATGCCAACTTTGTTGCTAAGTTGATAGGCAGTATAGGGTTGTTTTCCCTTAACAAAAGCCTCTATGCAATAATTGACAATCAATAATGCTGCAACCTTTATTGAGAGGGGATAGGCGTGTTTTTCTCTTCTGAAAAATCCTTTTTCAATTTCTGTTGCAATGATAGCACCTGTCAATACAATCAACCAGCTTATTTGTAAGTAGAGCATAAATAAGGGAATGGCTGCAAAACTTCCATAAATAGCGCCATAACTTGAAAGAATGAGTTGTAAATGGATGTATATCCATTGCCAAATTTGAAATGCCGTTCCGGCAATGACTCCTGCAACAATGGCTTGATAATAGGGGATTTTTTTATTGGGAATAAAAATATAAATCAATGTGAATAAAATCCAAATTAGAAAGAATGGAAACAAATTTAAAAAAAACAAAACAACAGAACTTAATACCTCAACAATAAAATTGCTTCCTGAGATTTGCAAGACTTGCCCTATCAAATAAATATTTAAGGCTGAGGATATGACGAAAATTAGAGGTGCGATAATTAGAAAGGTAAGGTATTCTTTAATTTTATCAGAATAAGTTCTGCTCTCCGTTACTTTAAAAATAGTATTAAAAATCGTTTCAATACTATTCAAAAGGCCGATTACTGACCAGATTAAGAAAGCACTTCCGATCCCGGTGATGACGCCACCTTTAATGTTTTCAAGATTGGAATGTGCAAACTCGATGAGTTTATCTGCAATTTCAGGTTGTTGTATAAAGCGATCAGTAATAAGTGATTCCACCGATGTGCCAAACCCAAAACCTTTAGAAATTCCAAATATGACGGCTAAAAGAGGAACAATCGAGAGCATGGTATAAAATGAAAGGGCAGAAGCTTTTTCATAACAATTATTATTAAGAAAACTTTTTATGCAATCCCAAATAAAATACATTAAACTCTTGATTAGAAAAAAAAAGCGTTTAAAAATATTAGGTTTATTTTCTGGCTGCATAATTTCCTTCTAATTCATTTAAGTCCCATATATCAAATGATAAGTTAAATTTACAGGCATTTAATCCATTGACAAATATTTTTTTTAATCCGATATATGGCGTTAGTATCTAGACCGTTTTTAAACAAGAGAGTGCCAGAGTTGACAGAGGAAGAAGAGAGGCTAAAAAGATTTTTTTGTAAATTCTTTAAAAATTGTTTTTGAAATTTGGTAATTTAACTTATCTTGCTTGCCTGCTCTCTCTGTAAACTTTGTGTTCTCTCTTGGTTAAAAAAAAACTAAATGGAAGCAAATGCGGACAAATAGAAATAATGCAGTGAATTCGGCCATACTTGGCATTTACAAATTACTAATTATATTTTTTACTCTATTTGCCCTTTATTTTGCGCAAAACGTGGTTCTTCTTTTTGGGATTGCAGCCTTTTTGACCTTTCTTCTTTCCCCCCTTGTCACAAGGTTTGCAAAGTTTGTCGGAGAGGCTCTTGCAATTTTAATTGTAGTGATTATTGTATTTACTTTCATTGGTTTTTCAGTATACGTTTTCAGTCGAGAACTTTATTTGTTTGGATCTAATTCTGAGTACTATAATGAAAATATCCAATCGAAATTAAAAGCGTTTGAATCTCAAAAAGAGAATTTATTTAATTACTTTAAAGAAAATTTTAGTGATATCTACCTGACGCCAAAAAATGAAAAAAAAAGTACCAATCTGCCCCCCGTAGAGCTAAAAGTAATTGATTTAAGTGGAAGCCTCATTCAATTTGTACAATCGCTTTTTGGCTCATTTTTTAACATTGTCGCATCTTTGGGGATCATTCTTTTGCTTGTCATTTTCATGTTATTTGGTCGAACCGATATTAGAAGTCGTATCATTAAATTTATGGGCCACGGAAAAGTGGGTTCTACAATTAGTGCCTTAGACGATGTCAGTAATAAAATGTATGATTTTTTTTTTAGACAAACAATGGTTAATATTTCTTATGGGATAATTGTTTCCATTGGTCTATATGTCATAGGAGTTCCCAATTTCATTTTATGGGGCTACTTTGCAGCAATTTTCCAGTATATTCCCTATTTAGGTCCTTTTATAGGGGCGGTTTTACCCATTGCCTTTTCGTTTATCATTGCTGATTCATGGGTCTTGCCCATGTTAACCATTTCCTATTTTGCGTTTATTGCAACTGTCACTGCCAATTTCATTGAGCCAATGTTTTATAGCATAGCTGCAGGTATATCATCATTTGCCTTTGTCTCATCCTTTGTTTTTTGGACATGGTTTTTTGGGCCGATAGGTCTTCTTTTATCTACACCATTGACGGTTTGCCTTGTCGTTTTAAGTAAGCACTCATCCATGTTGAAATTTATAAGCGATTTATTTCGTGAAGAACATGTTTCTAACCAGGAAGAGGAGTATTATAATCGGCTACTGACGTACGATTCAAATGAATCCATTGATCTTATTAGCAATTACTTAAAGACGAATTCTCTCATATCACTTTTTGACTCCTTATTAATCCCAATTATTTCTAAAGCTGAAAATGATTTATATCTCGATGTGATTACAATAGAAAAAAAAGAAAGTGTCTTCCAAGGAATTTACGATATTTTAGAATTTTTGAAAGGGACGAACCAAATTGAAAGCCAAAATCCTGATGTGAAATCGAAAAAAAAGGTGTATTGCATTCCTGCAAAAGCTTCCCGAGATAAGCTTGGAAGTAATATTTTAACGCAATTTTTGATTGCAGAATCTTATGATGTTGAAGAGGCAAAAAGTTTAAATTTAGAAAACAATCTTGTATTTATTGATAACGAAAAAATTGAAGTGGTTTGCATTGTCATTGTAGCCCCTTTTGTTTTGAGCTACGCTGAACATCTTTGTAAAAGACTTCGTCAACAAAAACCTGATCTTAAAGTCATTGTTTGCATGTTGGGATGGCTAGAAAACAAATTGGTTTCTGATAAATTTGGATTATCTGAAGCCGATTATGTCGCTTATTCAATCTTAGAGGTCATGGAAGCACTCTCCAAAATCAATTAAACAATAGATCCAACCTTTAGCTTTCTTCAGTTCTGATTTTTTTACCAATGAGGCAGTGAGAAAAACATGAGGACATTGAGGGGTTAGGAATGCATTGCTTCTCACCGACCTCACGACTTTCTTTACGACTCAACCGTAAAAAATCAAAAACGTTTATAGTTTAGCTGAAATGAAAATGCCCGGATCTCACTAATTATTAGATGTGAAATCCAAGCATATTATTATTCTAGAAATTCAGCCGTCGCACCTTATCTTTTCTTGAGGTTTTTCCATACGCGATAACCATTTAATCCCATCTCAAGTGCATCATTTAAAAAATGACCTTTGTGATGAGTGACCTCTTCTTTATACTCACCGGCTTTTTCAACTAGCGATTCAATAATTTCTTGAGCCGCACTAAACCATTTATTTGATTGAATGCTATCACTTGTATTGTGGGCAGCTTCTGAAACAGTGTCCATAATATCAGATAATTTTTCCATAAGATTTTCTGTACTTTTATTTGAACTGTTTGACAATAGATAAATAGCTGATGCACCAAGTAGTGTTCCGCTAATAATTCCTGTTACTAAAAGAGAGGTTGAGTAAGGTTGTTCATACATATCGTAAGCTGTATCTTTAATATTTTCAGCATAGTCTTTGATATTACCTGCATAATCGGTTGCATATTCATAAGCATTTTTAACTGTATCATAAGCTTGATCTGTATAATGCTCTTCTTCGCTTGGTTTTAATAAGAAAAAGGCTGCAAGTCCACCACCAATAGCTAAAGCTACTGCGCCCAAAGCTACATTTGTATCGTTATCTTTGAAAAAGCCGTTTAAATTATGTCCATTAGTGCGACGTTTATGCGCTTGACTTTGCATTGTTGGTTTTTTATGAATACGGGCTTTTGGAGCAGGGGCCGCTTTTTTATGAGTTGTTGTATTTTTTTGCATAAATTAATTCCTTTTTTTAATTTTTTGAAAAACCTTAATACCTAAATTTATTATTTCCGATACATCCGAGATTTTGTCTTCCCAATTTGATTTTGCTTTCTCTTTGCTATGAATATAATTGTCCATTTTCGATTCACAAAATCCAAGAGCCTCTTGTCCTACTTCTCCAACTTGTGAAAATAGATCGATGACGGGAGTGATCGTGTCGATTTTATTGTTGATTTTTTCAATAGTCTTATTTGAATTGATTAAAATTTCATTAACATTTGATTTTAGTTCATCTACTTCTGATTCTAGTTTATTTATTGTTACAGTGACTTCTTTTAATGATTTTTGAACCACTTTTAATGTCTGCACAATAAAATATGCTAAAATTACGAATACGAACGTTGCTATTGCTGCACAAATTTCAAAAACCATAGATCCCTCGTCTTTTTGAAAAATAGATGTTTAAAACAATAGGTAAGAATAATTGCGATGCTTACAGCAAGTGTAATAAGAAGTGTCCTTAATTTGACCGTAACTAAAAATCTAATTTTGATGCAAATCTTTTTTTGAATGTTGGAAGGGATGACGGTTTTTTTAACACAAAGATCACAGAGGAAGAACGAGAGGAAAATGATAGAGGATGAAAGGTTATAAAGTACACTAAGGCAAATGTTAATTCATACCCCTCTCATTTTCTTTTGCTCGTCTCTTGCTCTCTCTTGTTTAAAAAAACCGTACAGTTCAAAGAGTGGCTTTTTCGAGGAGGATATTGAGGAAGATCCTATAGGGCCTAATAATATAACTTTTCAAAAGATGTATAAAGAACAGTGTAAGGGTCAATTTTTTTGGTTTTCTTAACTCAAGGATTCTAAGTGCTTGACCAAAAGTGTTTTCTGAAAACTGTTCTGATTTGCAATAGTCAACTAGATCGCCTTTAAAAAAGAAGGGCTGGGAAATTATTTTTTGTAAAAGAGGGGTTGGTATGGGCTGGTTTTTTACATAGAAGTCATTTTGAAAAAATTGATTCACATCTACAATAAATGGCTTTGAGGAAAATATTCTTTTGCCCTTATCAAAAAGAGAGAATTGATCATAAATAAATCCTAGCCCATTGGCATCTATATTGGTAAAATAATGATGTGTTGATTGTAAAAAATCTTCTACAGCAGAAACTTTAGTTTGATTGAAATTCTTTTCGTGCAAAATCCAGATGACAGATAATCCAAGTCTTTGATAATCAAGGTTCCTTGACTTTACTTCCTCTAAGGAAATGGGAGAGCATTGCACTTCAAAAACAAGTTTTTTTGAAAATGAGACAACATCTGCAATCCTTCCAATTTCATTAAAGCGTTTTTCAAGGTGCAAATCTTGACAATTTAACTCTTTTTGCAAGAAAAGTTGAACTTGCAAATGTTCCATGCTTTTGCCGCTTTGCTTACAGAGGGAAGTTTGATGAACATGATAAAAATGATTTTGCCGATGAATTCCCCCTCGTAGACGCACAAAACTTTTGCATTCCAAACATTGATAACTCATATGTTTTTTTGCATTTTTTGCGTGGATAACGGTTAAATTTTGGTCGAGTGCGTAAAGCTGCATGAAAATAAACTTGACAATGTATTAGGTTCTTGACAAAAACAGTTAAAGTATTACAAAATTTACATTCCTCATACATTTTAAATGTATGATTGTCTTTTTTCAAGGTAATAATTCTTAAGGAGATCATGAACAAGTCGAATTTTAAAAGCGGTGTTTCCAATCAGTATCAGCAAAAAATAGATGAGTTAGTCAACTTAGCTAAGGAACAGGGCTATATTACCTATGAGGAGATCAATGACATTCTGCCCATGAATTTTGATTCTGCAGAAGAAATTGATCAGGTTTTAATTTATTTGACCGGAATGGACATCCAGATCCTAAACCAGTCAGAAGTTGATAAGCAAAAAGAGCGAAAAAAAGAAGCTAAAGAATTAGAAGGTCTTCCAAAGCGTGCAGAGGGCACACCGGACGACCCTGTCCGCATGTATTTAAAAGAAATGGGCTCTGTCCCCTTACTTACTCGCGAAGAAGAAGTTGAAATTTCAAAGCGTATTGAAAAAGCGCAATTTCAAATTGAACGCATTATCATGCGTTTTCGCTACTCGACATGTGAAGCCATCTCCATTGCAAACTTCCTTATTCAAGGTAAAGATCGCTTTGATAAATGCATCACAGAAAAAGAAATTACTAATAAGCAAGAATTTATTCTTCTTTTACCAAAGCTTGCAAGACTTCTTAAAGAAGAAGATGACAAATTGCAACTTATTTTGGTCAAACTTCAAGATCCGAATCTTAAAAAGACTGATCGCCCGGCAATTACAGAAGAAATTGAAAAGTGTCGGATTAGGACACAAAGTTATTTGCGAAGATTTCATTTTCGACCAAACATCACTGAAGATTTTGGCGAGCTGATTACACGCTCATACGATCGCTTCTTGCAGCTTGAAAAAGAAATCAATGAGTTGGTACCCCGTGCTGAAAGAAACAAGTTTGCGGCCTCTAAATTGGCTTCTGCAAAACGCAAGCTTCAAAAAAGAGAATTGGGAGCCGGACGTACTTTAGATGATTTCAAAAAAGATGTACGTATGCTTCAGCGCTGGATGGATAAGAGCCAGGAAGCTAAACGCGAAATGGTGGAATCTAACTTAAGATTAGTTATCTCCATTGCAAAAAAATACACTAACCGTGGACTTTCCTTCCTTGATTTAATCCAAGAAGGAAATATGGGTTTGATGAAGGCCGTTGAGAAATTTGAATACCGCAGAGGATATAAATTTTCAACATACGCTACTTGGTGGATTCGTCAAGCCGTGACTCGTGCCATTGCAGATCAGGCAAGAACCATTAGAATTCCGGTCCATATGATCGAAACGATCAATAAAGTTCTTCGGGGTGCAAAAAAACTGATGATGGAAACAGGTCGTGAACCAAGTCCCGAAGAGCTTGCTGCGGAGCTTGGAATTACTGCCGATCGCGTAAGAGAGATCTATAAAATTGCTCAGCATCCAATTTCGCTTCAAGCAGAAGTTGGCGATGGTGGAGAAAGCCAATTCGGGGATTTCCTCGAAGACACCTCAGCAGATTCACCGGCAGAAGCTACCGGTTATTCCATTTTGAAAGATAAAATGGGCGATGTTTTGTCTACATTAACAGAACGCGAACGAAAAGTTTTGATTCAACGTTTCGGCCTTGCCGATGGTAAACCAAAAACGCTCGAAGAAGTGGGTATCGAATTTAATGTAACAAGAGAACGTATCAGACAGATTGAGGCAAAAGCTTTACGCAAGATGCGTCACCCAACAAGATCCAAGCAATTAAAAGCTTTTCTTGACCTTCTAGAAGCTGAATAAATGGAAACAGCTTCAAGCCTTGATATTGAAAAGGCGCTTAAGATTTTGAAAGAAAATGGGCTTTTGAGCTGCTCTCTAAAAGGGTTTGAGCCAAGAGAGCAGCAGCAAAAAATGATGGTCGACATCTTAAAGGCCTACAACGATAATAGCATTGCTTTAATCGAGGCCGGTACAGGTACCGGGAAAAGCTTTGCTTATCTAATTCCCGCAATCCTTTGGGCGGCTCAAAATAAAGAACGTACTGTCATTTCTACCCACACCATTGCCCTTCAAGAGCAGCTGATGATAAAAGATATTCCCATAATCTTAAAAGCTCTGGGAGTGGAATTAAAAGCTGCGTTGATTAAGGGAATGGGCAATTACCTCTGTCTTAGAAAATTACAAGAAGCAAATGATGAGCGCCTTCTTCTAGACCCCGGACGTGCGGAAGAATTGCAGAAAATTGATGGATGGAACCAATCGGGAAAGGATGGATCAAGATCAAGTCTGCCATTTGCAGTCTCACATGAGATGTGGGGCATGGTAGCGGCTGAAAGCGATACATGCTCAAATAGCAAATGTGAATATTTTCAAGATTGCCATTTTTTTAAAGCAAGACGAAAAGCCGCCGATGCTCAAATTTTAATTGTTAATCATCATCTTCTTTTTGCAGATTTAAATAGACGCGCCGAAAATGAAAATTACAATGATGCTGCAATTTTACCCCATTATACGCGTGTAATTCTAGATGAAGCGCATCATATTGAAGATATTGCAACAGAGTATTTTGCGACAAATATTAATCGCATGAACCTTCTTCGGATCATAGGAAGGCTTAGCGCTGAAAAGCAAGTCAATGCGCATGGAAAACTGCCACTATTAAAACAAAAAATTGTGAATTATTACAAATCAAAGACTATATCTTCTGAAGTCACTTCTATTTTAAGTCGCTTAAATATTGATTTAACAGGCAATAAAAATGATCTTCTGACGCATATTGTACGCACTTTTGATGCCCTGTCTCATTTTGTTACAAGTATCGGAACGAATAATTCCTCCCGCGAAGATAAGGAAAATAAACTTCGGCTTCTTCCCTATCATCAAACACATCCGATTTGGCAAAATGAGATTGTCCCCAATGTGCAAGATCTTTTAAAAGCCATCTCACAATATGCAAGATCCATTGAGAGTATCGATCAAGATGTTAAGGCAATGGACGATGAAAAACTAGACGAGATTACTAAGACTGTGCGTTACGAGGTCTTGGCCCTTTCAAACCGCCTTAAGGAGTCAGGTGATGCTTTCTCTGAGTTTATTTCTGATAAATTAGATCCCAATAAAGTCAGATGGATAGAACTTCAAGCTGCACACTTAGATAATATTCATCTAAACAATGCAAATCTTGACATTTCCATGTCCTGCGTTGAATATTTATTCAATAAATTTTCAACCGTAATTTTATGCAGTGCCACATTAACTTCAAATCAGAAATTTCAGTTTATCAGGCAGCGTCTTGGTTTAACGTCTAAATTATTACCTGACCAAACGATCACTGAAAATGTTTATGATTCACCTTTTAATTTTGCAAAACAGGCCATGCTTGTTGTTCCAACAGATATTCCTAATCCAATGGATCCTAATTTTATTCAGGTTGCTTCGGAAAAAATTTGGGGAATTATTCAAGCATCCCACGGCAATGCGTTTATTCTTTTTACTTCCTATTCCATGCTAAATACATGTTACAATTATCTAGAGAAAAAACTTTTAAGCCACCGTTATATACCCCTAAAGCAGGGTGTTGAGAGCCGTCAAAAATTGATTCAGAAATTTAAAAGTCAAGACCGTTCAGTCCTTTTTGGTACAGATTCGTTTTGGGAAGGTGTGGATGTATCCGGTGATGCCCTTCGATGTGTTGTGATGGTAAAACTGCCTTTTAAAGTTCCATCTGAACCAATCATACAAGCAAGATCAGAGGCTCTACATGCAAATGGTCAGGACTCCTTTATGGAGTATTCCTTACCAACTGCAATTGTAAAATTTAAACAAGGTTTTGGCCGCTTGATACGCAATAAAAAGGATCGAGGCTGCATTGTTTGCTTGGATTCCAGAATTTTACAAAAAGGGTATGGCAAGCATTTTTTGAATAGTTTGCCAAATTGCCAACAATTTTTTGGACCGAGCGACCTTATGGAAAAGCAGATGGTCGATTTCTATAAAAAAACCTACCACCTCGTCAAAAAATAGACGCGGGCTTAACCACGAAGTTATTGATTTTTTATACCGTTTAGTTTGCTTTTTTTACCGCGAAGAGCGCGAAGAAGCGCAGCTTTGCTGCGGAAGAAACGCGAAGAAGCTTAGCTTGCGCGCGAAGAGAGGAGAGGAGCAATATTTACATTTGAAAAAAGCATATATGTATTATAAAAAATATCTTCTTCACGCTTTAGCGCGCTTCTTCGCGTGCCTTCGCGTCTTTCTTAGCGTTCTTCGCGGTAAAAAAGTCCCCTTTAGAGGTTGTAAAAAAAGTGCAACTCAGCGGTAAAAAAATGCAAACATCAGCGGTATTATATAAATTTGCGTGTGGGGGCGATGCCGATTTTGTCATTATCAAATTGACCATGATGTAAAACAAGACCCGTACCCGAATACCCCACAATGAGTCTATATGTTTTACCATCGTTATCAACATCAATGTTTTCTTGGCACCTAGTGTATTGTTGCTGCAACATTTTAATTTTAGATTTAAAATGCATATTTGTTATGCAAATAATAGCTTCTAGCACTTTGGGAAATGTATAATTGGTATGATGATTTTTATTGAGCTGACGGACCATGTTTTTTTGAAAAGAGAATTTTTTACAGGCACTTGTAGGTAAGATTTCTCTTGGCATGACTATCCACTCACCTTTTACAGTTGCGACGTCGCCATATTTTTCCAAGATACCATCAAAAACTTCATTGAAACCCTCGGGATTGTTTGGAAGCTTCTTTTTTAAAATCTTTTGAAACAAATTAATACTCATCCCTTTTGGAATCCAAACCACGACATGAGTTTTGGCAAAATTTTTATTGGGCACTATTTGACATGAGCTTTTAAAGATCTCCCCGATATTGTCAGGTAAACTTTGCCAAGCTTCAAGTTCATCCTCTATTTTCAACTTGTAAAATTTATTCCAATCCTGTGGATTAAACGTTTTTTCAAGGTAGATTTTCCTTTTTAGAAATTCTTGCTCATTTGCCATAAGTGTTAGCTTTGGGTTAATGCGGCCTAATCTTGAGCAATCTTTTAAATAAAGATGAGTGAATAAATTATGAACAAGAATATCATGACAAGCATTTTCTTCGCATTCAAGAAGCCCAAAAGCTTTAGTGATCTCTATTTCCGGTGTTACGTCAGAAACAATCACATCAATGGAATTGAACGAATTAGAAACAAGGTTAGAAACAAGATGCATTTATTTTAAGCTCCATGAAAATAGGTTGACGAGTCAAATGATTTTGGTATGAGTTGCCTTTACTTAAGGTTTTGAAAAAAGAGCATACTTTTTTCTTTATTTTGATGCAACCCCATTTGAGTCATGATTTTTAGTTTAATTTATATGTGTTTACTTTTAATTTTTATTAAATTAGTTTAAAGTTATAAGTAATAGTTTAATATTTGGAGGTTTATATGAAAGCTCTTGTTTTTCACCATCCTAAAAAAGTATTAGTTGAAGAAGTAAAAGACCCTACAATCCTAAAAGATTCAGATATCATTTTAAAAGTAACCTCTACAGCTATTTGCGGCTCTGATCTGCATTTATATAATGGTTTTATTCCACAAAAAAATCCTATGGTCTTGGGGCATGAGTTTATGGGCATCGTTGAGGAAACGGGCAAAGGAATCACACATTTAAAAAAAGGGGATCGTGTTGTAATCCCTTTCCCGATTGCTTGTGGAGGCTGTTTTTTTTGCAATCACGACTTACCAACTCATTGCGAAAACTCCAATGACAATTATGGCCCGGAAGGTGGGTTGTTAACAGAAAAGGGAGCAGCTTTATTTGGCTATACAGATCTTTATGGTGGATATGCGGGTGGCCAGGCTGAATATGTTAGAGTTCCTTATGCTAATGTGGGTCCACGAAAAATAGAAGATTCGCTTAAGGATGAAGAAGTGCTTTTTTTGACCGACATATTTCCAACAGGCTGGTTTGCAATCGACCAAGCAGAATTGAAAGGCGGAGAAACAGTTGTTGTTTTTGGTTGCGGACCTGTTGGTATCATGGCACAAAAAGCCGCCTGGTTGAAAGGTGCTAAGCGTGTTATTGGAGTTGACGTTCTTGATTACCGTTTAAAAAAGGCTAAGAAATGTGCAAAATCTGAAACCTTAAATTATAATCAAGACAATCTTGTTGATGTCATTCGTGAAATGACAGAGGGTAGAGGAGCCGATGTTTGTGTGGATGCCGTAGGAATGGAACCCGACCGAAATTTTGGAGAGAAATTCTTAAATGTTATCACAGGACAGGCAGGGTCAGTCAAAGTGATAGAAAAATGTGCCAGTGCTGTAAGACGGGGTGGGGTTATATCGATCGTAGGTGTTTATGGATCAAGTTACCGTTTTCCATTAGGGCAACTGTTTGATAAAGGTGTGACTTTAAAAATGGGTCAGGCACCAGTCCAAGTTTATATTGATGAACTTTTGCAACTTGTTAGAGATAAAAAAGTGATTTTGGACGACGTCATATCGCATACATTGCCCTTACATCAAGCAGAACATGCCTATAAAATATTTTGTGATAAGCAAGACGATTGCACTAAAGTTATTTTAAAACCTTAATAAATTACATAAAACGACCTGTAAAAAATCGAAGATGTTAGGGATTGTAGAGGTCTTAAAATTAAGAAGAGCTTGTTAAGAATTAAAAATTTGTTTATGAATGTTTCCAAAACAGGAGACATGCATGTTACAAAATACAAGCAATATTGGTTATCAATCTTTACCATTCAGCAATTATAATGAATTGGAAGAAGTCGTCATTAATAATACTGATAAAATTGAAATGACTGCACTTCAATTGTTTATAGAGCAGAAGAAAATATTAAGAGAACACAACGATAAAATTACCGTAATTCCAGTGTCATATCTTTATTCAATATTTGGTAGCGCTCCAGGAATTGTAGGGGGAGCTCTGCTACATCCTCTTTGGTTTTTTGCAAGTATTCCCGGAATAATTGGATGTGTATTTTCTGGTAAGCTTACCCATGATGCAATATCGACCAAAAATGAGATATCTTCTATTTTACTAGAATGTTTTTACCTTGAAAATTTCCATAATTCCTTTGAATCTTTTAAAGTGGATCCTCAAGATTATAAGTTAGGTAGTTTATTCGAAGATTTTTCTAATGTTGGTGGAAAATTATCAAATCATATCTATGCCGAGGATTTGATGCTATTTTATGATACAGGGAAGCTCTTTTTGATGGATGCTGCAGCTATATTTCTTCAAAATAAAAATGTTGAATCACCAGTTGCTAAACTGTGGAAAGAAACCTTGGAATCCACCCTTAAATCTAATGAAAGTAAGGAAGATGCAGAACCTTGGCATTCCATGGGCGTTGATAATCCAAAATTGGAAAGCTACCTTGATTTTGCAGAAAAGCGCAAATGTTTAAATTCTATTATGATCGCCGATAAAATCCTTCATATTTACAAAAACGTAATGGAAACCTTCCTCGCCAATAACAAACTAGTTTAATCACATCAAGTGTTTCTGATTTTTTTACCAGTGAGGCAGTGAGAAAGACATGAGGTCAGTGAGAAGTTCTGCAAGCATACCCCTCACTGTCCTCATGTAGCTCCTCACTGCCTCACTGGTAAAAAATCAGAAACGTAGAAAAATTAATGATTGTTGCGTTGCTCGTAGATCATATTGTAAAGGTCTTCACCGGTTTGTGCGATGACAGCAACATCCCTTAACCAAGCTGAAAGCCCATATCTCCAGCGATCGCGATCACTGTATGTATAGAATATGTCTAGAGGCATGGACAAAGCAATCCCTTTGTCATAATAAGTTTTGTCATTGATGCGGTCACGTCCATTTGTGTGTGCCAACCAGACAGAAACACGAAGTCCGCTTTGAAAATGCCTTGTAATCTCGTAGCGAATGCCAAGGTCTTTTGCCAAAAATTGTCCGGCCGAAATTTTAAAGTCAACGCCCGCAGCTTTCCAGTCGTAATAGGCGTTAAAAAACAATTGTGAACCTAGAAAGCGCTGATAAGTTGGGCAAAAACCATTAAGTTTTCGAATTTGGTTGGTAAACCCCAGGCCATTATAGTTACGTTTTTTTAAGACTGCACCTTGAATACCAAAAGCCCACGGCGAATTAATCGGGTAATACAAAACTTCCATGCCAACGCCCCCGTAAGCCTCTTCAAAATAGCCAGCTGAAAGCCTTGTAAAAACACCTTTTCCAAGATTCCAATTTTTTTGAAGATAGAGTCTATCAAATGTTAATCCTTTTTGCTGGTAATAGCGAATGATATCTGTTCTGACATTAATCAATTGCGAAGGATTTAGCCTGTCAACGCCTGTTAAATCCCCTAAATTAGAAAGGAAAGTATATCCTATAAGTGCAGAGTAATAAATGTCGCCCGGTAAGAAGCCGTTAATGCCGGCATTTAAACCAACTGCGTATTTAAATTTGCCCTTTGAGCTGCCAAAAAAACTATGTGTTTTTGGCAGAAGTTCAAAGTTTATTAAGTTGCGAGCCGTCTTAAAAATTGGAACTTGCGGCTCGCACTTAACAAATGTTACTTCTTTTAAGGGAGTGAGAATTTTTAGTTCATATTCGCAAATTTGGTCATGAATAAAAGATCTTACAAAAGGCATTACGTATTCGTATTGATGGATTGCAAGGCCCCGTTCATCAATCACTACAGTGACAAAATCAATATTATCAGGAACCAAATAGCCTAGTAAATAATTCAAACGCTCTCTTACACAAGCTTCTAAGGCATATTTAAGATTATCAACTTTTAAACGCAATGTTGTTTGACCACACTCATTATTATAAATTTTAACTTCTAGTAATTCAAATCCCTGATTTATAAAAGCGTCACGAAATTCTTCGGCCATTATCGATTCTTTTCTTTGGCAACCAAGAGGCTCTGTATTAAAGGGGCCTTTAAAGGGCAAGGTATCATTAAATTTAGGAATGAACCCTTTTGTTTGACCAAAATTATAAAATGAAGAAACGGACCAGCTCCATTCATCCCCCCTAATGCGGCTTACGGATAAATCAAGATGGTCAAAAAGACGCAGTTTAATTCCATAATTGATTGGGGATCTTTTGATACGACCTTTTGGATGCCTTTCAATTTCCGGGTCACAATAAGGAGTGGCATCATATTCTGCACTTAATGCCAAATTTTCAAGATATGTCAAACAACTATTTCTAAAAGGCATAACAGTAATTCCGCCAAAAAAACCTTTTATTCGTCGATCGCCATACCCCAAAGTAATTTCCGTATTATGATCTAAAAACACTTTTGTCATGACAACATAGCGCGCTTCAAACCCTTTAGTTCCCATGAAATCTTCAAGTCCGACAGCAATGCCCGGCAATAAGTATTGGCTATCTTCCGGATGCAAAATGGCAAGTTTGACATTAGCTCCTTTATCGGATAAATCACCAAATCCAAGAGGTGTTAGAATGGGGTCGTCTACACCTTTAAAAATTCTGTAGCTTCCGCTAATTTCCAAACGATCTAGTAATTGCATGCGCAAATTATAATTGCGGTAGGGTGGCACTTTTGCATAGCCTGCACCAATTTCGCCTTCACAGCCCATCCTAGCAGAAGGCATGTTTAAATAGCCGCCTGACAAAATATTATTATAAAATACGGGGAGGCGTTCATTAATTTTTTTATTCCAATAGTCTACGATCAATAAATCACGCATTAAATTTTCGTCACAGTGTTGGTGGGCATAATCAATAGCGTGGCAATAGCTAGAGAATAGTAAGGAAAAAATTAAAATAAAAGATTTATAGATATTTAGCATTGAACGACTTGAAGTAAAAAGAAGATAATACACTTGATGGGGAAATTTTTCTACGAAAAAGGATAATTTCACGTCTTTTCAACAATTATCTTAAAAAAAATAAAGTAGGAGGGATTTTAAAGGACTAAAAGGACAGAAAGGACAAAAAGGACTAAAAGGACGAGTCCACTATGCTTGTCCCCAATGTCAAGACCAAAATTGCTTAAGGTTTTGTTCCTTGTTAATGCAATGTTAGTTTATATAAGTCCAATAAGCCCCCTCCCCTAGGGGAGGGTCGTAAAATTAAATTTTTAATTTAAGCAGAAAAATATATTTCAGCAGGTGTCTGATACTTCAACGACATGTGAGTTCTTTCTTCATTATAAAACTTCATATACCATTCTAGATTATCGTAAGCTTCTTCACCTGTTTCGTAATTCTTTAAATAGACCTCTTCGTATTTAACACTCCTCCAAAGCCTTTCTACTATTATGTTATCTTGATATCTACCTTTACCATCCATGCTGATTTTTATTTCATTAGCCTTTAAAACTTCTGTAAATTCATGGCCTGTAAATTGCGTTCCTTGGTCTGTGTTAAATATTTCCGGTTTTCCTATTTCTAAGGCTTTTTCTAATGCTTCTATGCAAAAATCCGAGTGCATTGTTCTCGATAAACACCAGCTCAAAATGTACCTGCTATGCCAATCTATCACTGCTACTAAATACAAATACCCCTTACTAGTGGGGATCCATGTTATATCTGCTGCCCAAACTTGATTGGGTTTATTGATTTCCATATTTTTTAATAAATATGGAAATATGGGATTTCTTGGATTTTTTTTACTTGTATTTGGACCTGGTACCATAGCTTGAATACCCATTTTATTTAATAACCTTCCAATCCTTTTGTGGTTAACATTATAGCCCTTTCTTTTTAACCATTCGGTATGCTTTTCCCTTCCAAAAAAGGGGGCTTCCATGTACTGTTCATCTAAAATTTTCATCAACTTTAAATTTAGTTCGGTCTCAGGGTTAGGAATTCTATAGTAAGACGAACGGCTAATTCCTAGCAATTCGCACTGTTTTCTTACACTCAAGCTTTCATGATCAGGTTCAATTAACTTCTTTTTTTTAGATAACTCTATTTTCCAAGCTTTTTTTTTAGAAAATCAATTTCTACAGTCAGCTGACCTATTTTTTTTAATAATTCATCAGTTTCAGGATCCTTGGAAGTTTTCACACTGCTTTTGTGAATAAATAATTCATCACTCTCTTCAATAAGTTGATCACGCCATCTTCCAACCTGTTTGGGGTGAATATTATATTTAGTAGCAATCTCAATTAAGGATAACTCACCCTTTAAAGCTTCAATTGCTACCTTTGCTTTTAGACTGGGCGATCTTATTTGGTGTTTTTTATCCATGTAATACTCCAATAATCAATGGATTATACACCAACAAAGGAACAAAATGCACGGTCTTAATTATGGGGACAACTATACCACCGTCTCGAATAAATCTTCAAGGAAAAGTTAATGTGCTCTGAAGATACTTTCAAGAGGGTGGAAATGTCCTTTTAGTCCTTGATGTCCTTTTTGTCCTTTTAGTCCTTAAAAATGCCTTAAAAAGTTTTTTAATTTTTTTCTTTAGCTCAGGAGTTCTTTGGAGTAGCGCTTGATGCCATTGGCCATGATTTCGGTCATTTCCATTTTGGAAGGGCAGACAAATGTTGGAAGCGCAAAATCTTCCTCATCAACTTCAAGTAAGCCTAAATTTTCTGCAAGCTCAAAATCTTCTGCCATCACAGCCTTAACAAGCAGCATGGTTGAGATATTTAAAGGTTGAACTTTGTCATACATGGAAGCTACAATAAAAGGTCTTGGCTCCCCATGCAAGTTGGTATTAAAGTCATACTGCCGAGCACCGGGTGCAAGATGCCCAGATAAATAAGCAGCGCTCATGCTATATTTATTTTTCCCTAAGCGAAAAAAGTGAAGAAATTCACGATCTTCACTTTCCGGCAACGAGCAAAATACAAAATCATTAAACCCTAAAAAGTCATTCTCTTCTACTTTCTTACCCATTAATGGATCACCTGAAATAAATCTTAAAGGGCTCTTTGCACTTTTAAAGGGTAGAAGATTTTTTATGGCAGTCCCGTTTCGTACTTTATAAAAGCCTCTTGCATTTTCTTCAATTCCTTCCCCTGCAACACTGATTAAACGAGTGGTAAAATATTTTCCTTTTGTCAGTAAATGGCCGATTGAAATTACATCATGAACATTCAAAGTCCAGATGATATCGTCGCTTGTTTGAATAGGATCAATTTTTTGAATGTGTAAAGAAGAATTTGCTATGGGGTGCGGGCCTATTGCGTCATGTTTTTCGACACCTTTTGCATTTAAAAAGGCTGCACATTTGCTCTCTGCAGAATAAACGAGATGAACTTTTCCGTCCGTTAATTTTGAAAGCGCTGTTAGTCCGGCCTGAAACTCTTTTTCATATCCTTCAACCTGTAATTCTGCTGCAGGAACAAAAGGTGCTGATTCAATGGCTTTAACAAAAATGGATTTTGGGCTGTTATTTGGATTTGCCAAAATATTAAAGGGTCTTTGATGGATGAGGGTGAAAATACCACCATTTAGCAATCTTGCTTTAATCTCTTCTTTAGATGCAATTTCAGGGTTAATTAACGGATATTCATGAAATTCTTCAGTTTCTGAAACATCAATGATAATTGCTTCAAGGCGTCTTTTTAGGCCTCTTCTGACTTCAGATATAATACCTGCCGCGGGAGAAACAAATAATCGTCCCGGACTGTTTTTATCTTCTGCAAGCGGCTGACCAATTTTTACAAGGTCTCCTTCTTTTGCCAATAACTTAAAGCTAATTTCGTCAAAGGATTTTAAATCCAAAGCCAATTGTTTTGGATTTGGAATTTGCCCCATTTTTTTTATGGGCTGCCCTGAAATCGGAATATTAAGACCTTTGACGATTTTGATATGAGCCATGTTTTTCCTTAAAAGATGAGTTTACAATCAAGTTAAAGAAAACCATTTTTTTCCGCAAGTGGTTCCACCACGAAGAAATTGAGTGTTATTATAAAGTTTATGTTGATTTTTTTACCGCGAAGACCGCGAAGGAAGACGCGAAGGCACGCGAAGAAGCGCAGCTTATGCTGCGATGAAAAAACAAGAAAAACGAAATGTTCAATTCTTTCTTCTTTTTCTCTTCGCAGCATAAGCTGCGCTTCTTCGCGTGCCTTCGCGTCTTCCTTCGCGGTCTTCGCGGTAAAAGAAGCATCACTAGAAGGATATGGCCGAAGGGTTCTTCGTGGTGAACACTCAGACGTTAGGGATTAACGCGCTCGACGGGGAGTTCTACTGTAAAGGTAGTTCCTTGATCCATAACGGATGTGACATTGATTTTCCCAAAATGTTTATGGATGATTGTTTCCACAATAGATAATCCAAGACCCGACCCCCCAAGTTTTCTTGAATGGGCTTTGTTGACTGTATAAAACCTTTCAAAAATATGCTCAAGGTCTTCTTTTGGAATACCGATGCCATTATCTGAAATGGTGATTTTGATGAAGGAATCATTTTTTTGAAAATTAATTCGAATTTTTGGGCTTTCCTTGGAATATTTTGCGGCATTTTCGATTAAATTATTAAAGGCAAGTTCCAATAAATAAGGATCGCCTACCATTTCCATGTTCTCCTTAGAGGCATTTTCTATTTCTATAATTGCTTCAGGATAGACTTCTTTAACTGTTTTTTGGCATTTGGTAATGATATCTAGTAATTCAGTGGATTGCATGCGGGATTCAGGGATATTTTCAACATCACTAAGCGTTAAAAGATCCAGAATAATATGGTTCATGCGTTTACAATTTTTTACAATTTTCAAAGTCATATCTTCTTTCATACTATTAGGCAAATCGGGGTTATCATGGAGCGCTTCAGCAAAACCTCGTACGATAGTCAATGGTGTTTTGAGCTCATGGGATGCATTTGCAATAAAATCTTTTCGCATTTCCAAAAGTTTATGATGTGAAGTTTGATCTTGAAGTACTAAAATTGCCCCTTGTTCACCTTTTTTAGGCGATGCAACAATATCTAAAATAATTCTTTTTCCATCTTTTTTTAATTGGAGTGTTTCTTTAAGAATTTTTTTATTGAGCTGGCAGGCAATAAGGAGTTCGTGGCACTTGGCCTCAATCGATGCATCAAATTTTTTACCGATCAGATCACTTCTTTGAATTCCAAGAAAATTTAAAGCTGTGCTATTAGCATAAATCACTTTTGTTTCATCATCGACCGCAATAACACCTTCTAATAGCGATTCTAATACGGTTTCAATGACATTCCTTTCTTGTGTAATGACTGAAATGTGATTTCTGATTTTAATGGAAAGGGAGTTTAATGTTTCTGCAAGTTTTTGAAACTCATCGCTGCTACTTGTGGCTTTTAATTGAATTTCCGGAAGGTAGGTTTCAATTCCATCCTGATAGGGTTTGATGGCGTTAATAATTTGCTGGATAGGTTTTGTCATATAGTTGATGACAAACCATGTCAGTAAGCTAAAAAGTAGTAAAACAATCGTTGCAACGACAATGAATGAAAATTTTAAATCTTTTGTCAGCTCAGTTACATAATTATAAGGAAAAGCAATTCGTAGAATGTATGTTTTACCATGAAAATCAAATCCTTTGGCCATGTAAGCAAATTTTTGAGCCAATAAATCTGAGTAGTCTTCGTTGTACCCAATACCATATTTAAAAGCTTCCATCACTTCAGGGTGATTGACAACATATTCCTGGCTAAACCTTGGGCCAATTAATCTTTTAATTCTTGAATCGTAGAGTACTTTTCGCTCATCTGTGATGACACTCATTCTGAAAAAGACGGTGGCTTTTAAATCTTTTAATAGTTTGATGATGGAATCATTGTTTGGTGCTGTTTGTATTTTTTCAATTAAATCATCCGCCCGATCTTCCATGGCTTTGTTTGTAATACGATGAACAATTTGATCGGTAAAAGGATACATTAGTGTTATAAATAACAGAAACACAACAACATAGCTAATAAATATTCTTTGACTAAAACTAAACATATTATTCCATCTTTAATTAAATACTTATTATACATGTTATTAAATTTAATTACTAGTCATAATTTATCATTCTTTAATTTTTAGTCGAGAAAAAACAACAAGAGTGATATTCTGCCATAAAATTTGAAAAGAGTACGATTAATATTTTTTTACCAGTGAGTCAGTGAGAAAGACATGAGGACAGTGAGGGGTTAGGAATTCAAGACCCCTCACTGTCCTCATGTCTTTCTCACTGACTCACTGGTAAAAAATCAGAAAAGCTGAACTTGCAATGGTTTACATTAAAGGATTAAGATGGATAAAGCAGAAGCGCAACTAAAATTACAGACGATCAAACAAGAGCATCTGCTAGAATTTTATGATTCTCTAACAGAAAATCAAAAAAGGCTGTTACTTAATCAAATCGATGAACTGAACATTGAGATATTTAAAAAACAACAAGCAATGCTCTTTGTAAAAGATGATCCGATAGATGATAATTATGAGCCAATCGATCATGTGATCCATTCTGATGATCTAGATGACAAAATGGGAAAAAAGCTTTTAAGTGAAGGCAAGCTCGGCTGTTTAATTGTTGCCGGCGGACAAGGTACAAGACTACAGTACGACAAAGCAAAAGGCACATTTCCAGTTTCCTCTGTTAAAAAAAAGAGTCTTTTTCAGATTTTTGCAGAAAAAACCTTAGCTGCAGGAAAAATGAGTCACCAAATGCTACAATTAGCGATTATGACATCAAATGAGAATGAGGCTGAAATTAAAGAATTTTTCAAAAATAATGAATATTTTGGCCTCAATCCTGCACAACTGTCATTTTTTTCACAAAAAAATATGGTTTTCTTGGATTTGGAAGGAAATCTTTTCTTAGAAAATCCTTACACAATTTCAAAAGGACCGGATGGCAATGGAAATTCGCTTAAACTTTTTTTTTCAAGTGGAATTTATGAAGATTGGCTAAAAAAGGGAGTAGAATTTGTCAACTATGTCCTTATCGATAATCCGCTTGCCGATCCCTTTGATGTTAAGCTTCTCGATTTTCAATCTCGTAAAAAAGCTGAAATTGTTATAAAATGCGTAAAGAGGGACTCAAGTAGCGAAAGCGTCGGTGTTTTAGTCAGTAGATCAGGTTTTTTAAGTGTCATTGAATACTCGGAAATGTCTGATTTTAATCGTTTTGCAAAAGATGAATCAGGGAGGTTAAAATTTATGTACGCCAACATAAGTCTTTTTTCTTTTTCTATGAACTTTATCAGCAAAATTGCCAATATGGACGATCCTTTGCCCTACCATAAGGCTTTTAAAAAAGTGGCTTATTTTGATTCAAAAAAGACCAAAAAGCCTGACTTTCCAAATGGATGGAAGTTTGAAAAGTTTATCTTTGATGTTTTGCCTTTTGCAAAAAATGTGGAAGTTATTGAATATCTGCGCAAAAATTGTTTTTCACCTCTAAAAAATTTGATCGGTGATCATACCTTGGAATCAGTGCAGAGACAAATGGAACTTCTTGATTATGAAACAATCTGTCACGTTACCGGAAGGCGAGATCCTATTTTGCAACCATTTGAAATTGCTCAAGAATTTTATTACCCAACGGATGAATTATTGGAAAAATGGAAAGGAAAAGAAATTCCTCAAACACATTATATTAAAGAGTAGTTTTATGAAAATTTGTTATTTAGGAATAGGCAGTTTTGGCTTTTGTCTAGCTTCCCTGTTAGGTCAAAAAGGGTATCAGGTGACTTCATGGACAACAAAAGAAAATCTTGCAAAAGATTTGAATCAACTTAAAGAACATCCATTTTTGCCGGGATGCCGACCTCAAGAGAACATGAAATTTACGACAAATTTGGAAGAAGCGCTCGATTCTGCTGATATGATTGTTGAATCTGTTACATCAGCCGGCATTAGACCTGTTTTTTCCCAAGTTTTGAGTGTTAAAACACCGACTTGCCCCATCATAATTACCTCTAAAGGGATAGAACAGAATAGCGGTTTAATTTTACCGGAAGTTGTTATTGAAGTATTAGGGGAAAAAGTTAGACCTCTTGTTGGTTTGCTTAGTGGCCCAAGTTTTGCAACAGAAGTGATCAAAGGCCTACCAACCTCAGTTGTTGGTGCGGCCTTTGATTCTGATGTGACCAAGCTTCTTGCTGAAACCTTTAACACACCAACATTTCGCGTCTATCCGAATAATGATATTGTGGGAGTGGCCTTTGGAGGAGCTTTAAAAAATATCATTGCTATTGCTTGCGGCATTTCTGATGGCCTTGGCATGGGCTCCAGTGCAAAAGCTGCATTAATGACAAGAGGGCTTCATGAAATTCGCAAATTGGCAGTTGCTTGCGGGGCAAAGTCAGAAACTATTTATGGACTTGCCGGCATGGGTGATTTATGTTTGACATGCAGCTCTAGTATGAGTCGCAACTATAGATTTGGTTTTCTCCTAGCTGAGGGTTTGAGTCTAAAAGATGCTAAAGATAAAATCCAAATGGTTGTTGAGGGTGCTTACACATGTAAATCAACTCTACAACTTGGAAAGCTGCTTAACGTTTCATTACCTATCACAAAAGTTGTGCAAAAAATCATCTATGAGGGCATGAAACCAAAAGATGCCGTTTATTATTTAATGCAACGCGAAATCAAGGAAGAGCACCTATGAAAATTATATCATCAAAAGAAATGGCCAAAATTGAGGCCAAAGCTGTTCTTCAAGGCTCCATGGAAAAAGATTTTATGGAAGAGGCAGGCCGTCAAGTTGCCCAAATAGCCCATGCCTATATTGAACGCAATGATCTGATCAAGCACGTCGTGCTTTTATGTGGAAAAGGAAATAATGCCGGCGATGCTTATGCTGCAGGTATATATCTTTTAAATATGGGCTATAGTGTTGATGCCTTGCAATTGATGCCTTTCAAGGAATGTTCAGCACTTTGCCAAATGAACCAAACAAGATTTTTTAATGAGGGTGGACTCGTTCGTGAAATTTTATCGGCTAATGATCTTGCATTGCCGATAAACGGTCTTATTTTAGATGGTATCTTTGGTACAGGATTTAAAGGGCAAATCAATGAGCTTTTAAGCTCAATTATATTTAAAGTGAATCATTCCAAATTACCTGTTATTGCGATAGATATTCCTTCCGGCTTAAATGGTGAAACAGGAGAAGCTTCTCCCCAAACAATTATTGCAAAAGAAACAGCCTTTTTATGCTTTCCAAAACCCGGATTTTTCTTAAATGATGGATGGAATTACATTGGAAAATTGCGCTATGTAGATTTTGGACTGCCCTTTAAAGCTGTTAAAGAAGCAAAAGCCGATTTGTACATGATCGAATTTAACATAGCAAAGGCTCTGATGCCTGAGATCAAACCGAATCGTAACAAATATGAAGCGGGTTTTGTTGCAGCGCTTGCAGGCTCTAAAGGAATGAGCGGTGCTGCTATTTTATCGAGCTTGTCAGCTCTTTCTGCCGGAAGCGGTATCGTTAAACTTTATTACCCTGAAAACATGCAAAATGAATTGTCTGCAGCCCCATTTGAGCTAATTAAAATTCCTTATGCCGATACAGACCATAAAATGCTTATTGAGGGATTGAATAAGGCAAATGCCGTTTTTATAGGCCCAGGCTTAGGGATAGATGACAATACTGTTAATCTTTTTAGAAAAATACTCCCCAAAATAGAACGACCTTGCGTCATTGATGCCGACGCGCTAAATATTTTGAGCGCATATAAAATTGCGTTGCCAAAAGAGGCCATCTTAACCCCGCATAAAGGAGAGATGGAGCGTTTACTGAACTGTAAAACCAAACAAAAGCTTGATCTGGAATTTATAGAAAAGTGCGAAGCATTTGCCAAAATAAAGAAGGTGACACTTATTTTAAAAGGTGGCCCGACATTTATCTTTTTTCCTGAAGACCCCATCCATATTAATATCACAGGGGATCCGGGAATGGCAACAGCCGGTAGTGGAGATGTATTGACAGGGTTGCTAGCTTCATTGCTATCACAAAAACTGTCTTGTGAGGCTGCGGCTATTCTGGGTACATTTTTGCATGGAATTGGGGGTGAAAGTGCCGCCTACGAAAAGGGTTCCTATTGCATGATGGCGTCTGACATCATTCGTCATTTCCCGAATGCCTTCAAAGCGTTAAGTTAATCAATATTCCGTGATTTTTTAACACGAGAGACCACAGAGGAACAATGAGAGAAGGGAGAGGCGAAAAGAGGGCTTAGAAATTTGAGATTTTTTCAACGCAAAGAAGCTACAAAAGACGCAAAGGCGCAAAGAATTTAATAAAGGCTTTTGTAAGCTAAGGGTTCCTTTTATCTTTGCGCCTTTGCGTCTTCTGCAGCTTCTTTGCGTTGAAAAAATCTTATAGTTTAGATAAATAATGTTTGGGGTTAGATGATTAGGGGTTTTGATACGGCTTTTGGAACGAATTGGGGAAAAGTCGAGAGTGTAGAGAAAGTGATTTTGCCGGATGATGTGATCCGAGAGATTTTTCTTAAATTGGATTTTAAAGAGCTTCAAAAATTCTCTTTAGCAAGTAAGCAATGGGCTAATGATATAGATCTGACAAAGAAAATCATTTTTGATAGATTTTGCACGAGTGTTTGGAATCATTTTTGCACCGACAAAGAATTGAAAAAAGCATTTCATTTATTACCTAATAAAATCAGTGAAATTTTAAAAAGTCCTTGCCCTGTATTTCCAGATTCTAGAATCATGGATAATCATGTTTTGGCATGGATTCCTGAAAGCATTAATGGAAAGGAGTCAAGCATTTGGAATCTTCGTCAATTAAACGAACAAGTTGGAACTTTACTTTTAAATGGTACTAATTGTTTTAATTTTTCTGATATATCAAAACCTATTAAATCAGGCTGGGTATTCATGACAAAAAAAATCATTCCCAATAGCCTTGACAAAACTTACACACAGAATGAAATTTTGGTTGAAAATCTGCAACACGGTTACAGGATTCCAACGCTATCTGAAATTAATATTTGCATTATTAATGAGTATTTAAGATCAAAAAATCACTTATTTCATGATTCAGTAACTTACGCATATAGTTTAGAAAGGAGAGATAATTACTTTTCGATAACCGGTAATTTTCCGCCTCTAAGTTTTATCATCCATAAAGATCAAGCACGTTACAATATCGGCGTTGTGGCCATACGCGATCTAAAATGAGTTAACGGTCGTATATGAAAGAATTATTCCGGATGTTAACTTTGTACCTTAGGCTTTAGCCTGAGTTTGTTCAAAACCGTTGAAAAAGCTCAGGCTAAAGCCTAAGGTACAAATTAAATTCATCCTCTCCTTCCTCTCAATCCTCTCATTGCTCCTCTGTGTTCTCTGTGTTAAAAATAACAGGTGTATACCTCAAAAGGCGCGCGGCTAAGAGGAAGATGGAATAAATAATCCCGCTTGCAAGGGAGATAAGAAAAGGATTGGTAAATCCTGACATTAACCAAACAATAAATAAGGCAAGAAAGGAAAGATTTACCCGTGTGATGGGCGGTTTTAAAAATTGTAAGCAGATGAATAAAACAGGGACTAGTAAAAAAATCATCCCAAAAAGTCCAAATTGCATAAGAAAGGCAATCCATTGTACCTCATAAGAATATACTATTGAAGTGTCGCGAAGAAAATCTTTAACATAGCCTCCAAGACCCATTCCAAAATAGGGACTTATATAAAATTGCTCCATTAAGGCATCAATTTGCTGTGTACGTGTTAGATCAGAATAGTAATTGTCATTACTAAAAAATCGTCTTTCAATAATTGTCAGAAAATTATCAATACCAATGATCAAAATAAACGCTGCAAATAAAGCAAAAAAGATAAATATCCCTTTTAGAAGAGCTTTTTTATTAAGAGTCAACCAATAAAAAAAGGCGCTGCAAGCAGCGACTGCCATTAAAAATCTTGAGAAACTAAAGATGATTGAAATTGTTGAGATAAAACAATAAAAATATTTAAATCTATTGGTAAATTTCAAGTTTAAAGCATCAGATTGCAGTACAAAAAGAATAAAGAAGGGGGTGACGATATCAACTGAGGTTTGAAACCTTGAAAAACCTGATGCCATTTCCATGCTCATAAAACGCATGTCCATTGTTTCCATAAGTGCGAACATATTGATAAAATTTAAGACATGAAGAATGATGAGAATAAGTTTTAGGCAGGAGTAACCAAAATTTACAAAAATCATTGTTTTGATTAAGTTTTCATCTTTAATGAGGCCTGCATCACATGTGTAAAGAGTCATGATCACAAAGGAAATGGTAATCAGAAAAATTTTAAATTGATCAAGCGGAGCTGTTGGATGAGAGAAATTCTCAGTAGACCCAATAAAAAGCCATAAAAGTAAAAAACTCATGAGGAAACTTGTAAAAATCCAAGTTTTAAGCTGATACAAACTCATTTTTTTACTTGATAAGACTAAAATGGAAAAAAAAAAGATACTTCCTAAAAAGGATAAACTTTTGGGAGTAAAGATACCATGGTTTCCATCTGAGGGCATCATTAGCCCAACAAAAATCATGGAAAAATAAAAGATCAAAAAAGATAAATTTTTTAATTTAGTCAGGTTGATGGTAAAACTGCCATCATTCATTTTTAAGGTTTGACTCCCATCACAAAAAGGGCACAATTGATGACCCATTCGCTGCGATAAAACCCATGCTTAACTACAATTATTCGTTTTTTTAAGAACGAGTGATTTTGAAAGTTTAGGTAATCATTAAACATAAGCTGATCATTACATTTAAGTTGAGTTTGAAAACGTTCAAAAAAGGCTTTTGCTTGTGTTTGCCTTGCATTCATTTTATTTTGCAAAGTTCGGTCCTTTTTACAATAAGCGATAAACCGATCTTTTAGAGTTGAAAAAAGTTTAAATTTCTTGGCTCCTAATGTATTAGAGCCATGCTGACGGTATAAAATAGTAGGTTCGTTTACAATACCGATTTTGCCAAAAGTTGCAGCCGTAAGAGCAATCCACCAATCATGCATTATAGCTTCACTTGGAACAGGAAGTGATAATTGACATAATTGCCGGTTCAGCATCATAGTGCAGCCGGTGACCACGTTTTGAACCAAAAAGCGGTTTGTGGTATGAAAGGAAAAAGGTTTTAAGTTTGTGTACTTCCAAAAGGAATTACCCAAAACCTTCAGATTTTGGTCAACTACTGTAAGATCTGTATGGACAAGCAGTGGTAACCCTTTTCCATGCACTTTTTCAAGATGTTTCATTTTGGCAAGTGATTTTTCAATCTTATCATTTATCCATATATCATCTTGATCTGCAAACATCACATAATCAGCCGTTGAGTGATTCGTAGAGTGATTTAATAAAAATGAAAAATTTTGAATGGCCCCAAGATTTTTTTCGGATACAATAATTTTTATTTTTTCAGGATATTTTGCTGCATATTTTTCAATAATAGCTTTTGTATTATCTTTGGAATGATCATCGCAAATGTAGAGACAAAAATTTTGATGTGTTTGATTTAAAAGGGATTGAATTTGGGCATCAATGTATTTTTCACCATTGTAGGTAGCCATCAAGACATCAATTGTTTCAAGATTTTGATCCATAAAATTAATTAACCTCTGAGGAGACCAAGTCCCAATTTTTTCCAAGAAAAATACCATCACGATCAGATAGATGTCCATCGCGCGTGCTTTTGTCCATTACATAGATCGGATATTTTAAAACAATGGAATCTGAAATGATGTTTTTGCTGTTATGCAAACCACAATCAATTTTTATTAAATAGTCACCTTCATGGAAAATACCTGAATCAATATTCAAGGTAAGTTTATGTTTACCCTTTTTAATGTAGCTTTGATGGTTGAGGATATCATCGGTCGTATAACTTCTTGCAATCAATTGATTGCGCTGGTTCCAAATGCCAATGCCAAGATTTAAATCTTTTGTCTGTTTTAAAACTTCATATTCAATTTCAAGTTTTGTTGGATCACCTTGATAGAAAAATTCTTTTTGTTGGCCGTTGCTTCTTAAACTGGCTTTGTAGAAGCGTATATGCTCATCTCCAACATCTCCTATCCAATCTAATGTTTGCAGGCTGTAGGAGCGCATATAAGTATTAACGCAAGCCTCAATCGGCCCTTGATCAACCACTTTACCAGCGGACAAATAAATGCCTTTATTACAAATGGACAAAATAGAGCCTACATCATGACTTACGAAAATAACAGTGCGTCCATGTTGGCCCATCTCATTAATTTTTTTTAAACATTTTTGCTGAAAAAGGGCATCTCCAACAGCTAAAACTTCATCGACAATCAGTAGATCGGGATCAAGGTGTGCAGCTATTGCAAATCCAAGACGGGTAATCATTCCGCTGGAAAATCGTTTCACAGGGGTATCTAAAAATTTGCCGACTTCTGAAAAATCGACGATTTCATCAAATTTTTTAATAATTTCATGTTTTCCCATCCCTAGGATGGCACCGTTTAAAAAAATATTTTCGCGACCGGTAAGTTCCGGATGAAATCCCGTGCCAACTTCAAGGAGGCTTGCAACTCTACCACGGATTTTAATGTGACCGGAAGATGGCGAAACAATTCGTGATAAAATTTTTAAAAGCGTGGATTTGCCCGCACCGTTTCTTCCGATGATTCCGACACGGTCTCCTGGTTTAATTTCGATGTTGACATCTCTTAAGGCCCAAAATTCTTGTGTGCTGTGCTTTTCCGTTTTCTTTTTTAATGGGTTTTTTAGACGTTGCAAACATTTAAATGCAGCCCTTGCCAGAGTTTCGACAAGAGTTGAATAACCTTCTTCTGAATTGCTGGAAATCAGGTATTTTTTTGATAAATTGTGAGTTTCGATCATGTTTTTCATAGGTTATATACGATCTGCAAAGTAACGTTCTTTTTTTAAAAAATAAAAATATCCGCTAATAAATAGCCCAAGGGTGACAAAAATACTTGTGACTAGAGAATAAGCGAAATCAGCTGAAGCTACCCCAAAAAAAGCGAAGCGGAAACCATCGATGATGCCAACTAATGGATTTAGAAAATAGAGCCATTTCCACTTTTCAGGAATGAGGTTGCTAGAATAGCCGACCGGTGAAATGAAAATACCAAATTGTACCATAAAAGGAACAATAAAGCGTACATCGCGATATTGAACAGTAATTGAGGAGAGCCAAAAAGCAAACGCACTGCTAATCATAATAAGTAAAACAATTAATAGCGGTAAAGCAAGCAAAGACAATCCAAAACTTGCTCCCAGAAAAGGCATCAGAATAAGAAGAGATATAAATCCAATTGAAAAGTCAAGAAAATGCACCCCAAGCTGTGCAAGGGGAATAATGACTCTTGGAAAATAGGTTTTTGTAATCAAGGTTGCATTTGTCAATAATGAATTGCTTGTATCCATGACAGAGCCTGAGAAAAACTGCCATGGCAACATCCCTGCAAGCACAAATAGAGCATAATTGACATTTTCAGATTCGAGATGGGCGATGCGATTAAAAATTAAAGTGAACGCAAGCATGTTAAGCAAGGGTCTGACAATTGCCCAAGCAATACCAAAAAATGCTTGTTTATAGCGAACAATAATATCTCGCCATGCTAAAAAGTACAAAAGCTCACGGCTTTTGTAGACACTTTGTAGGTATCCTTTTTGTGTGTGGCCAGCTTCAATTGTAATGATAGGTAGTTCATCGTTCATCCGTTAAACCGTTACTCCATACTGCGCTTCAATCCATTCTCTATAGTTACCTGATTGAATATTTTTTACCCAATCAAGATTTTCCAAATACCAATTAATAGTTTTTCTAATCCCTTCATCAAAGGAGTGTGATGGCTGCCAATTGATTTCTCTTTTTATTTTGGAACAATCGATGGCGTAACGAAAATCATGACCGGGGCGATCTTTTACAAAATGAATGAGGGATTCTAAATTTTCTTTATCTTTGATGTTAAGTTCGCTCAAAATATTAATAATTATATGGATAAGATCAATATTTTTTAGTTCGCACTCACCGCCAATATTATAGGTTTCCCCTTTTTTGCCCATTGTTAAAAGCATCCACAATGCAGATGCGTGATCTTCAACATATAGCCAATCTCTCACGTTTGTTCCGTTACCATAAACAGGAAGTGGTTTTCCTTCCAAGCAATTTAAAATCATCAGAGGAATAAGTTTTTCGGGGAAATGGTAGGGGCCATAGTTATTGCTGCAGTTTGAGATGCAGGTGGAGAGCTGATAGGTAGTACCGTAGGCTCTTACAAGGTGATCGGAAGCAGCTTTTGAGGCAGAATAGGGGGAATTTGGGCTGTAAGGGGTTTCTTCTGTAAAAAGGCCTGTATCCCCAAGACATCCATAAACTTCATCGGTCGAAACATGATGAAAGTGAATTTTAGGAAACTTTCTTAAAACTTCAAGCAAGTGAAAAGTTCCCATGATATTTGTTTCAAGAAATGCTTTTGGTCCAAGAATGCTTCTATCTACATGACTTTCTGCTGCAAAATGGATAATTGTGTCGATATCATGCTCTAACATAAGATGCTCAATTAGAGCTTCATTTGAAATATCCCCTTGTTTAAAAATATAGCGCGGATCATTTTCAACAGTTTTTAAATTTTCAAGGTTTCCGGCATAAGTCAATAGGTCATAATTGACGATTGTTCCGGTAAAGTCTTCTATTTTCAAAGCATGGCGAATAAAAGCTGATCCAATAAAACCGGCTCCGCCTGTAACTAAAATATTCTTTACGTTTCGTAATTGAATCATGATGCACTCGCTATTGCTGTTAAATATTGTCCATAAGGGCTTTTTCCAAGTTTTTTACCTAAATCCACTAATTGTTCTTTGCTAATAAAATTTTGACGAAAAGCAATTTCTTCAAGAGCTGCAATGCAAAGACCTTGCCTATCTTCAATTACTTGAACAAATTGGCTAGCTTGCATGAGGCCTTCATAAGTTCCAGCATCAAGCCATGTAAATCCTCTGCCCATCACATTAATGTGAACTTGATCAAGTTTTAAATATTCTTTATTGACATCAGTAATTTCCAGTTCACCACGAGCCGATGGTTTTAAATTTTTTGCAATTTCTACTACTTTGTTATCATAAAAATAAAGACCTGTTACAGCAACGTTTGATTTTGGATCTGCCGGCTTTTCTTCTAAAGAAAGAACTTTCCCAGTATCGTCCATTTCAGCAACACCATAACTTGTGGCATTTTTTACTTCATAACCAAAAAGAGTAGCGCCTTTTTTTCGCGATATAGCTTTTTCAAGAAGTGGTCCCATGTGGTTGCCGTAAAAAATATTATCTCCAAGAATTAAGCAAACAGAATCATCACCAATAAATTCTTCACCAATAATAAATGCTTGTGCAAGACCATTTGGCTTTTCCTGTACTGCATATTGTAAACGAATTCCAAGGTTCGATCCATCTCCTAGAAGACGTTTAAACAAGTATTGCTCTTCAGGGGTTGTGATAATTAAAATATCTTTAATATTGGCAAGCAATAATACGGATAATGGATAGTAAATGAGCGGCTTATTATAAATAGGAAGTAACTGTTTCGAAACCCCTAAAGTTAAAGGATGTAGGCGGGTTCCGCTGCCTCCTGCTAAGACTATTCCTTTCATATGACCTCGAATGTTTTATTGTAAAACTTTAGAAGTTTAACTCGATTTTGTCAAGCCCTTTAGTCAATAGGGTCTTTTGCTTTTTTTTACCGCGAAGAGCGCGAAGAAGCGCAGCTTACGCTGCGGGAAGAAACGCAGCTTACGCTGCGGGAAGAAACGCGAAGAAGCGCGCTATCGCGCCTAAGAGGGGGCAGTACAAAAGCCTTGAATGTTTATATATAAAATTGTTTTTGACAAAACAATTTTATAAATCATCCACTTTGCAATTGCAAAGTGGAATAAGGGATAAATCATTTTTTTGATGCTCTTCTTGTTATCGCGCTTTTAAGCGCGCTCTCTTCGCGCGCCTTCGCGTCTTTCTTCGCGCTCTTCGCGGTAAAAAAATCCCTCAATAACGGTTGCTTCGCGGTAAAAAATGTAAAAGTGACGGTGGAAGGGTGGCTCTTATTTTCTTGTTCTTTATAGAGAGGTTAAGCTAAAATGAAGTGATATAAATACTTAACCAGTAAATTCTTTTTTATGCTCTATAAATTAAAATTTTTGCTTTTATTTGTCACGTTATTGACATTGCCTTCATGTCATAATCCCCATTATGAATATGAAAAAGAGACGTGTCCAATTCCTGAAATTGTTTTTAATAAAAGAGAAATAGGTGTGGCTCTTGTTTTGGGCGGCGGTGGTGCTAGAGGGATGTTCCACGTGGGAGTGCTTGAAGTATTACAAGAGGCAAAAATTCCAATAGATCTGATTGTTGGATGTAGTGCCGGAAGTGTTGTCGGGGCTCTTTACGCCGATATGCCAGACGGTCAATACGTAAAAGACTTACTCATTGCTTTAAAATGCAAAGATCTACTTGAAATTAATTTATTAAATTGTCGCTACGGCCTTTGTAAAGGCAAATCATTGATTCGATTTTTAAGCAGCAAATTAAATGTTAAAAATTTTGAAGATCTAAAGATTCCCTTTGTTGCTATCGCAACCGATTTAAATTGCGGAGAGATTGTTGAATTGGGCAGTGGTCCAATCGTTCCTGCAGTGTTAGCTTCTTGTGCAGTACCTTTCTTTTTTAACCCTGTAAAACTCTATGGAAGGGTACTTGTCGATGGTGGTGTTTTGGATCCGAATCCCGTACAAACAGCGCTCAAATATTCACCACGAATGATTATTGCCGTCGATTTGGGAGAATTACTTCCTGTAACCAACCCCAATAACCTTTTTAATGTTGCAGCAAGATCTGCTGAAATTATTCACTTAAATCAAAGTCGCCGCTGCTTATTTGGTGCTAATGTTGTGATCAGACCTTCCTTAAATCCGATAGGAATGTTTGATGATCGACACACTTGTGCACTTTATGAAAATGGCAAAAAAGCGGCAAGAGACGTATTACCCGATATTTTGGACTATTATGAAAAGCATGTGCATTCATCTCACTACTAAAGCCGATCTTGATACTGTTTGGCAGAAACTTGAAGATTTAGGAGTAGCTATTCTTTATAGTGACGAGGATGAAAATGGTCAAAAGATTATTTATGCAAACCTTGAAGATGAAGCAATTTTAAAAGAACAGATTGATATTGACTATTTTACCCCGTTTGTATTGCCTGCAATTGATTGGGAACAACAGTTTAAAGATCATGGCATGAATTTTTATGAGGGCTATGTCCATGTTGATTTGAAAGAGTTTGGTTGCCAAAATCCAAAATTCAATCCTATAAAAATAAAACCGGGTCCTGGATTTGGTGATCTTTCCCATCCAACGACAAGGCTTGTTTTAAGACTCATGAATGGCCAAGTGTTTGAAAAAGATGTCTTGGATATTGGTTGCGGAAGCGGCATTTTATCGTTGGCCGCTATCTCAATGGGAGCAACATCTTGTTTTGGCGTCGACATTGACGATGAAGCTATTAAACACGCACTTCTTAATTGCGAAATAAACGGCTTGAATGGAAATATTCATTTTGGAAAAAGTATGGACTACATGCCAAATAATCCTCACAAGCCACTTCTTGTACTCATGAATATGGTTCAAAGTGAGCAGGTAGAAGCTTTCGAATCGCTACAACAAATGCATCATATTCCCGGGGATTGCTTAATTTCAGGGATCTTAAAAAAAGATGTTTCTCATTATATGAGCTTTGCACAGGCTAATAATTGGACACTAAATTCTATGATCGAGGAAGATGGTTGGCTTGGCATTCACTTCACAAGACATCCTTAAATAACTTTTTTGGATATACTGGTGCTACATGAAAACGAAAAGGTTCAATCCCATTATATCTATTAATTTAGCACCTTTCGATTTTTTTTTCAGGATATTCAGGATCGCTAAAGCTAAGAAGAGTAATTATAAAGCAGGCCTTCAGCCTGCGACCATAACAACCTGACACCTAGGGCGTTGCCCTAGGCTTTCATAAACCAGGGCTTTGCCCTGAAAAACCGTCTTTCAGGCTGAAGGCCTGAGTTGTAATAGCCTAGGGCACCGCCCTAGGTATGGTGAGGAGTGACAACGCAGGCTGTAGGCCTGCGACCATAACAACCTGACACCTAGGGCGTTGCCCTAGGCTTTCATAAACCAGGGCTTTGCCCTGAAAAACCGTCTTTCAGGCTGAAGGCCAGAGTTGTAATAGCCTAGGGCACCGCCCTAGGTATGGTGAGGAGTGACAACGCAGGCTGTAGGCCTGCTTTATAATCAATATTAAGATCTTTTATTTAAGCAACTTGAGGCCTTAGCTTAATTCGTATGCGCTTTAGCGATCCTGCCGTGTAGCGATCACGCATATCCTGTAAAAAATCGAAGATTTATAGGTTGTAGAGGTTTAAATTTTTCACTTTAAAGTAGCACCAGCATATCTTTCTTAATTTTAAAGTAAAACGGGTATGTTAAGCGAATGAGTTGCTTGATCTCGTTCAACGTCATCTATAATATCTTGAGAAAATCCTAGATTTTTATACTCTTTTGCTATTGCTTCAAGACTCAGTGTGCCAGCATCCGAAACTATTTTACTGTAAAAATTTTTGTTTTTGAGACGTTCTATTTCCGGTTCTTTTAAGTTATCGAATTTGAAATAAACTTGATTTTTAATTGCAGAGAATAAAAAATTTTCATTCGCTTGAAGTTCATATTTAAAAGTTTTTTCAAAATTTTCGTTAAAGAAGCTTTTGTTTTCTTTTTTGAATTCTGATAAAAATTTATCAAATAAGAGGGAACAAGAAGGATCGTTAGCAAGTTGTTTCCATTTTTTGCAAACTTCAAATTGTTTTTGCCATTCAGTACGGTTAAGATTTAAAAAAATATTCACAAGAATTGAAGGAGTCATCTTTTTTATTGGGCCTTCCTCAAATAAACTTGCGTCAAAAACATTATAATAAGCTTTATTTATCTCAAGTTGTGTCTTTTGATAAGCTTTATCAAGCTCATGGTGCGTGTAATCGACTAAGTTACTTAATAAATTCATAAAAACCTCATTGTTAATGATTTACCATCATACCAGCATTTTATTAAGAATATATAAAGAAAAAATGCGAAAAGTGATTTAAGCGTAAATTAATCGGGTAATGTCACTCTAGTGATATAAACACGGCTGAGGTTTTCAGTCTCACTGGAGTAATAAATTACGGTTGCACTACCATCAGACTCCATCACCATCGAAGGGTAGCTGTTATCAAGATGACTTTTGATCCGAAGGGCCGGTATTAAAGCATGCTGATTCATCAAAGCAATAATTGTTGATTCATCAAGGGTGTTATCTTCATTCAAAAAGTAGTGACGGGTTGCCGCCCATATTTTTTCTTCATTTTTTGAAAAATGAAAATCTTGGCCACCTACTCTAAAAGGCACAGTTTCATATGTCCATTTAGTATAATCATTTGGATGAGCAACGGCAATAATTCCATTTCTTCGAGCTCTTATGAGGGCTGTGGCCTCACCGTTTGCTTTAAATCGAATGGTAGCTTCAGATAAATCGGTTAAAGGTTCATGGCCAATATCTGCAATCTTTATAAACTCAAAGCCATCTGATGTTTTCATTAAAGAAAGAGTTTTATTCTGCCCATAGGAAAGAGCATATCCATGATTGTCATGCGGATTCCAAGTTACTCTCCAAATCCATTGACCTTTAGGACCCTTACCTGTAGCGTCAGCTTTGGCTTCTGAAATTTGCCATATCTTATTTGTTAAAGTAGCAACATGAGGAACCATTTCAGTTGTTTCATCTTCTTCGTTAATTTTGGAGGCACCCATGATGATGCGTAAATTATTGTGATGATCGATAAAAAAACGTGGATCACGTAAATCAAACCTCTCTTTGGAAATCAACCCGGCATTTTCAAAATCCCATTTTTTTTCGTTTTCATCGAAATTGCCTTTTAAAATACGAATTTTTCCAAAATCCTGGTAGGCGACATGCGAATCGGCCTCCCTAAAGCAGGCATAATAATTTTCCTCAAATTTAATCAAATCAGGAAAAGCCAAATGTTTTGACGTTATTTCAGAGATTATCACCTCTTGTGAGGGGTAAATTACTTCTGGACGCTTTAGCGCAAGTGTTTCTTTCAACTGTGGAATAAGATGATTTATCAAGACTTCCCCATTTTTTAAAGAGGGATCAATTTTCTGATTTTTTATTAATGACATAATATATTTAGCACAATCTTTGGCAATTGAGTCTGTTTGTTGATTTTGAAAAATCTTTTCACAAGTTGATGCGAATAGGTGTTTATCGCCCTTTTCCATAAAGAGATGATAGGCCTGATAAATGGAACTTAAGTGAATTGCTTGTTGATTACCATCCTGTGCCAATTTTTGAATGAAAGCAACTGCAAAAAGAGAGCTTTTTTCAGCTTCTTCAATGAATAGAGATTCAATTGAACGAGTAGATTTCAAAGAGTATTCAACCTCGACTTGGGTTTGGTCAGTTGTAGTTGTAATAAATTTGTAGCAAGGTGGGTTAAAATTGATCAAAGGTGACCTGCTTTTTAATTTCATTATACAAAGATTTCATAAAAATATCAAGGTATTATATATTGTTTTAATATTTTGGTTTTAGTAATTAAATTAAATTTATGATTAATGATAATGTTAATAAAAAATAGAGGTTCAAGCATTGTTCATTTCAAAAAAAAATCATAAAAACGACACCAATAGATTTTAGTTGGCTATCTTGTCTTCATGTTTAAAAAAATTGTTTGTACAAATAAAATAAAGATTTGTATTGTTTAGCTTTACGAAACTTTAAGACAAATTCTATGAAAACATTTTTAATTTTTTTTAGTGCTAGTTTAGCTATTGCTGTAGCTGTCATGTTTTTTAAGGCAACTGAAAAAGAAACGACAAAACCTATTGATCATTTGACAATAGCCATTCTAGCAAAAGATAAGGCGCATACTTTGCCCATGTACCTTGAGCTCCTTGAGAAGCAAACTTTCCCAGCAAATAAAACTTATTTGTACATTCGTACAAATAACAACACCGATGATACAGTTAATATTTTAAAACAATGGGTTGATAAAGTCGGCAACAAATATGCAGGCGTGCACTTTGATGCATCCGATGTAGCAGAAAAGGTACAAAATTATAAGCAGCATGAATGGAACGCATTAAGATTCAAGGTATTAGGTAAGATTAGACAAGATTCTCTTGATTTTGCCAGAAATAACAATTCACATTATTTTGTTGCAGACTGCGATAATTTTATTCATCCACACACAATTCAAACCCTTTATGATACCAAACTTCCAATTGTTGCCCCCTTTTTAAAAGGTGCGGATACAGGTTTTTATGCCAATTACCATAGCGCGGTTGATTCAAATGGATATTTTATTAATGCTCCTCACTATGAAGCAATTTTATCAAGACAACTGAAAGGTTTGATCGAACAGCCTGTGGTGCATTGTACCTATTTTGTCCGACACGAAGTTTTAGATAAAATGTCTTATGATGACAATACTTATCGATACGAATATGTGATTTTTAGTGATACAGCAAGAAAACAAAATATTCCGCAATATCTTGACAATCGAGAGATGTACGGACGAGTGAGTTTTGCTGAAACAAAAGAAGATCTTAAAAATGAATCGTGGCTTCATGAATTTCAAACATTAGTAAACTGATTAGGACTATACTATGCAAGAGCCCAATTTAAAGGAATTATCTCTTAAAATTGAAAAACATATAGAAATTATCGAATCTATTAAAAATGAAATTGGGAAAATTATTGTTGGCCAAAAAGATATGGTCGATAGTATCTTAGTGGCGCTTCTTGCAGATGGTCATATACTCTTGGAAGGATTGCCCGGACTTGCCAAAACTTTAACAGTGACTACTCTTGCTAAAATCATTCATGCTGATTTTAAACGTATTCAGTTTACCCCTGATTTATTACCAGCCGATTTGATTGGTACTTTGATGTACAATCAAAAGGATTCGATTTTTACTATAAGTAAAGGCCCTATTTTTACAAATATCTTGCTTGCTGATGAAATCAACCGTGCTCCTGCAAAAGTACAATCCGCTTTATTAGAAGTCATGCAGGAAAAGCAAGTGACGATTGCCAAAGAAACATTCCCAACAGGAAACCCCTTTTTAGTATTAGCCACTCAAAACCCGATTGAGCAAGAGGGAACATATCCACTTCCTGAGGCTCAGACAGACCGATTCATGATGAAAATCAAAGTCGACTACCCAAGTTATGATGAAGAAAAAATAATCATGGAAAAGCAAGGGACTTATTCAGATCGCCCCTCCATTCAACAACTAATAAATGGAGATGATATTTTAAATTTTCGAAAAGTTGTCAATGAAATTTACATCGACGATAAAATTGTAAACTACATTTTAGATATCATTTTTGCTACAAGATTCCCCAAAAAATATGGAGTTGACATTGAAGGTCTTTTGATGTTCGGAGCCTCACCAAGAGCAACTATTGCTTTTAAAAATGCCTCAAAAGCGCGTGCTTTTTTAAATGGCAGAGCTTATGTGACGCCACATGATATTAAAAAACTAGCCCACGATATTCTTAGACATCGTTTAAGAAGGTCTTATGAAGCAGAAGCTGAAAACGTTTCATCGGATGTCATTATTGACCGTATACTAGACACATTAATTGTTCCTTAAAATGAAGGGAATAAGATGGGTACAGTCTCCGTTGAAATTTTAAAGAAAATCCGAAGAATTCAAATAGAAACAACCAAGCTTTCAAAAGATTTATTGGCAGGAGCCTATCGAAGTGCCTTTAAGGGCAAAGGAATGGAATTTGAAGATGTTAGGGTTTATCAGCCGGGGGATGAGATCAGAAGTATCGACTGGAAAGTGACTGCGCGCATGAACCAGCCTTTTGTTAAAAATTTTCGCGAAGAGCGGGAAATTAATATTACACTTGTCGTAGATGTATCAGCCTCAACACTATTTGGAAGTACTCCTCGTTTAAAATCAGAGCTCATTGCTGAAATTGCAGCAACGATTGCTTTTTCAGCCATTAAAAATAATGACAAAGTCGGTTTGATTTTATTTTCCGATCAAATTGAGAAATATATTTTACCAAAAAAAGGCGTCAGGCATGTGCTTTCCATCATTTTGGAACTGCTTGTCTTTACCCCAAAAAATTTGAAAACGGATATTGGAAACGTTTTGGACTTCATTGGAAATGTATCGATGAAATCAGGAGTTTATTTTCTTATTTCAGATTTTATATCTGATGATTTTACTCACCAAGCTGCACTGATAGCTAAAAAATGTGATTTAATTGCTATTGGGTTAACAGATCCTCAAGAGATTGATTTACCCCAGTTTCCGCTCACTCAAATAAGTGGTCTTGAAAATAACAATCACAATTTAGTTGATTTTGCAGACCCTGCAACAAGGGAGGGTTATACCTTTAAAGCAAAAGAGCGCATACAAAAGGTTAAGGCTTTGATGGGAAAAATTAATGCAGGATTTATTGATATTCGCACAGATCGTCCCTATCTTCATGAGATCATGAAGTTTTTTAAAATTCGTGGGAATAAACGAAAATGATTTTTACCACAGAGGACACTGAGATCAAGAGAGAGAAGGCAAGTGAGTGGAAGAAGTTAAAAAAATAAAAGTTTATTTTAAAATGAAATATAACACGTTCTACTTCAAAATGAAAAATTTAAAAAAATTAAGATAATACTATAAAGAGATTTATTTAAACGCATATGATTTTTTCAACGCAGAGACTTAATAGACGCAAGAGACGAGAGAGAAGCGCGCTAAAGCGCGAAAAACGAAAAATTAAATCCTTTTCTAAGCTACGAAAAACGGTTGACTTTTCTTGTTCTTTTCGCGCTTTAGCGCGCTTCTCTGCGTCTCTGCGTCTCTGCGTCTCTGCGTTGAAAAAATCAGAAACTTTTTACTTTCCAGCCGAACCAGTATATATTTTTATTTGCTTATGTTTAGCCACTACAATGTTAAATGCAGATTCTGTGGGTACTCCAGCGGGCTTACTTGACTTTTCCAAAAAAATTCCAATCGAACTAGATGAAACAAGCAGTCAAATAATCAAACAAGACAGTTTAAGTCAAATAGAGCGAAATAAAGCAATTGCAAAAACACGAAATTTCCCCTGGGATAAACTTTTTCTGGCAACCCTTGCAGGTCTTTTCATTTTAGGGATAATTAAATTTTCAAAATCCAAAGAAAAACCTGTTATCGACACTTTAAAAACTTCTAAAATTAAAGCAAATGAAAGCCTTGAAAAATTAACAAAAGACCCCAAAATACGTTATGAGACTTTGACAAATATACTACGGGAGTATCTTGAAGAGGGGTATGGCATTAAAACAAAAGCTAAGACAACAAATGAATTTTTAGAGGTCATTAAGGATGATCAGCATCTTCCAAAGGATTCTTTGAAGCAGCTTTTGGTGCTAGCAGACTTAGTCAAATTTGGAAAAGAAAAACCAACCCCTGCCGACATCGATAAGGCATATTCCTTCGTTCAGCAAATCATTAATCAATAATTTTTTTTACAGGATATGCACGATCGCTCTCGCGGCACTAAAGCCAAGATAATATCAACCTTCAGTAATTCAAGGGGGGAGTGTCCGAAATTTTGAGTAAATAAAATAGACTAAGAATTTTAACTCTTAGTCTATTTTATTTACACAAAATTTCGGACACTCCCTTTATCTTGGTCATCTACCCCTTTCTCCATCTCTTTCTCTATCCGCCATTGAAGGTCTTTCACCGTCCCTGTCCCTTTCTCTTGGTCTGTCTCTTTCATCTGGTTCCGGCCATACAAAATTTATTGTTGCACTTGTAAGTTTTATTACACCGCTTACAACAAGACCACCACCAACAATTTGTACGGGAGGAATTTCGGATACTAACATTACAGCCCCAGTACTTATTTCTATGATAGCTTCCCTAAAAATATTTGGATAATCACCGTTGGGGTTATGTCGATTTGCTTGTCCTGGGCTTGCTCGTCCCGCACTTGTTTTGTTTGCTTGATGTCCAAAAAAACGTTCATTTATTCTATTTTGAACGAGTCTGTCCATATCTTTTTTTAATTTTTTATCAACCTTGATATTCTGTCCCTCTAAATGCTTATAAGCCTGTTTAAGGAACTTTTTATATTTAAATTTTTTAGAAGTTTCTTGTTGATATTGCATCCCTGCATCAATAAAACAATCAATTTTATCATCTAGAGTATGACAATTATTGATAGCGTTGGCATCAAAATTATATTCGCAATTTGATGTTTGTGCTTCTACTCGAGAATTAAGTGAAAGTATTTGTACACTAAAGCAAAAAACAAAACAGAAACGAAAGTAACAGACGTAAGTAAACATGTAAGCCTTATAAGTTTAGAATAGTTGCTAGTTTGATATGTACAAATAGATCTGGCGATTATAAACGAACAAATACCAGTATTAAGGAAAAGGATAAAATGAAACATTTTAAAAAACTCTTTATGATTTATTTTTTAGGATTAATATATTTTGCTAAATGTAAGGTTATATATTTGTGAATCGTTATTTGCAAGAAAAAAAATTGAAACAAATCCTAAACGGTTTTAAACTTTACTAAGAAAATAAGTCTTGAACATATCCACATAGCTATCTTAAGGTAGTAACTTACTACAAATAGGAATATTTAAAATGAGTTGCCCGAAAGAAATAAAAGATTCCAGTGTATCATAGATGATTAAAGGAAGTGCTTGTCTTTACTCCAAAAAATTTGAAAACAGATATTGGCAACGTTTTGGACTTCATTGTAAATGTATTGTTGAAATCAGGAGTTTACTTTCTTATTTCAGATTTTATATCTGATGATTTTACTCACCAAGCTACTCTGATAGCTAAAAAATGTGATTTAATTGCTATTGGGTTAACAGATCCTCAAGAGATTGATTTACCCCAGTTGCCTCTTACTCAATTAAGAGACCTTGAAAATAACAATCACAATTTAGTTGATTTTGCAGACGCTGCAACAAGGGAGGGTTATACCTTTAAGCTTGTACAGCAAGTAGTTAACCAATAAAAAGGGCAAAAAGGACAAAAAGGACAAAAAGGACGAAAAGGACGAAAAGGACGAAAAGGACAAAAAACAACTTTATAGATCATATCACAATAGTTATTTATTATAAAGCGCCTTGAATACACTTTCAAGACGGTGGAAATGTCCTTTTAGTCCTTTATGTCCTTTTAGTCCTTTTTGTCCTTTAAAAATCCCTTATTAACGTCCCCCCTAAAGCCCTTTAAAACTATTTCTTGGGGAAAACAATACTCTGAATCTTCCAGGAGTCATTCTCTATTACAAGTTGATATTGAATTTTTCGGATCGATCCGTCATTTGAAGAGATTAAACCACTATAGTAGCCATAATTTTTATCAATTGAGACTGAAGATTGTGAAATGGATTTATTGTTGACTAAAACCTGATTTCCCTTAACAAATCGTAGGAAATCTGGGTACGTTGTCCTTTGACGAAATGCATCGGAAGTGTAAAAATAATAGGCCCTATCATAATTGTAACCGCGAATAGCTAAAAGCTGCTGTTCTACCGTTTCAATAATGGGTGCATAATCATCTTTGGATGGAGGATATAGGAGTAATCTATCTTCAAGATCTTGAAGTGCCTCATTATCAGCAAGGCACAATGTGGTAAAAAAAAGAAGAGCAAATAGACTGAAAATATTTCTAAAACGGTGTGTAAGCTGCATAATAGGTAATAAGTTGATCTGCTTTTTTTGGATTTTGTTTTTTGAGTTCTTCATAAAGTCTTAAACCTTTTGCGTTAAATCCTTCTTGAAAATAGAGAATTCCTAATTTATAAAGAGTGTCTTTATCATCCGGATTGATCTTTAAAACAATTTCATATTCTTTGATTTCTTCGTTAGGCATTTGCAGGTCATGATAGCTAAAAGCAAGTTGCTTATGCACCCAAGGATCTTCCGGGGCATAATCACAAATAATTTTAAATTCTTCAATAGCCCTTTCAGCAGTGAGTCGAAATTTTTGTTCCATTTCAGGTGAAACGGTAGATTTTAAAACTTTTTTTGGCTCATCTGTCGAGGGTTCGATTTTTTCAATCGATGCATAAAGTCCGGAGAGCATTACATAAGCATTTGCAAGTGCTGCGTGGGCTGCTTGACTTATAGGTTCACACTTGACAACTTTAATATGCTCTGCTACAGCCGCAAGCAAAAGAAGCTCTTTTATGCGATGTACATCTTCATAAAGCCACCATGAGCTAAATTTTTCCATCCAAATGTTTAATTTTTTAGCCCTTACTGCAATGAATGATGGAAATCTAAAGATAAGAGATTCTTTTCTATGCAAACTATTTGCAAGTTTGCAGTAGGCATTTGCAAGAGTAATATAACTTTCAGGATTACCTTCTGAGTAGGAAATAAGCTCTTTGCAATTTTTTTCGTATTGTTGTTTGAGATCGTCTAACTGAATGGGTTTTTGCGTTTGGAAGTAAAGTCTTAAAATAAAATAGGAAAAAAGAGTTAAAAAAAGAAAACCAAAGCCAAAGGCGATCCAAGCCGACTCTTTCAAAAACTGAAAGGATACTGCTAATAATATCAATTCACTAAACCCTAGAAAGAGAAAAAAAAGATGAAATTTTACGTAAAATTTCAAAAGTTTGTCAAACTTTGGAAAAATAGGCTCGATCACTTTTTTTATTTCATGATCAGAAGCGCATTTTGCATAAGAGTTTGCAATTTCATAATTTAGTTTAGAAGCGTTCATAAACTTAGCTTATAATAGGTTCAGATGAAATTTTCAACGGTTTTGTTTCTTGAGTCTTCAATTTCTTGTCTATAGAAAAGCAAAAGGCCACAAAAAACGATCATTGCTGACAAATAAAACGGCCATGTGATGACTTCGCCAAGGTAAATCCAACCGAATAATGCACTAAAGAAAGCTGTTGTAAATCCTGCAACCGACATAAAAGTTGGTGAATATTTTTTAAGCAATTCTCCATACAGATTGTAGCAGATGATATTGGAGATAACAATAAGCAAAAATGTGCAGGACAAAAATGGCATCCAAGAGGAAACAGGAGAGGGGTTCCAATTTTCAATCAACGATGAGTGGAAAAGTGACATAGCACCACCAAGTGCCATACTAAGACCATTGGCCATAAAAGGTGAATAACCATTTTCTTTGACAAGCTGACTTAGTAAGATCCATCCATAAACGCTTGAAAATACGGCTCCTATGACTGCAAGTTCAGCAAATGAAAGATAGAACAGATGACCGGTCTCTTCTTCCAAGGCCGTTTGACTTAAAAGAATTGGGATAAATCCCAAAAAGCCAACGATGAGTCCAATCCACTTTTTTAAAGTTAGCCTTTCTGTGAAAATCATATAAGAGAGCAGGGCTGAAACAAATGGCGAAAGGCTATAAATAAAACAGGTTTTAAAGGATGTAAGATGCTTAAGTCCCCAAAATTCAAAGACATTTGTCAAATAAATATTGAAGAGAGCTAAACGAAAAATTCGAAAAAAATGCTCTTTTTTTACAAAAAATGATTCTCTGTGATAAAAAAATTGAAAGGCAAGAAGAATGAGGCCGGCAAGCATCATTCTTGATCCTACGAAAAATAAAGGATCGGAATATTCAAGGCCAATTTTTGATATAGTAAAAACACTTGCAAATAGGGCATAGAGGAGAATAACTAAGAACATAATGTTTTACTCTTTTTTTATCTGTTTTAAGATTTCTAAAATATTTAAATTGGGCTGCTTTATTTTAACTAAATGGGCATAAGCTCTTTCAAAATTACCATTTTCGTAAGCGATCAGCCCAATGATGCGGTTGGCAACTTCATTTTCAGGATCAATTTCAAGGATGAATAAAGCCTTTTCACGAGCGATGGTGCTATGGCCCTTGGAATAAAAATAAGTGGCATCTTCCAGGATGCGGTTTTTTTGTTTCTGATTACACAGAGTTACGCGGTTTAACTCCAAAATTTTAACGGCTTTTGCTGCATAAAAGCAAGGAATACTAAGTTCATAGTTTTCTGCATTTTTATAGATTGAAAAAATCGTTTGCTCAAGGTTTTCTAAAATTAAAGGTTTGTCTTGATCGCTCGGGAAATCTTTTGCTATTTTCCAAATCTTAATTGCTTTCTCATAGTTCTCTTGAAGCCATGAATACTTTGCCAAATCTACTAATTTTTTTGCAAGCCCAAGTCTTAATTTCGGATCAGTCTCATGTTGGCTAAAAAAGTTAAGAAGGCTAATTCCAAGTTCTGTTTTGGCACCCTTAAGACAAGTCAGAGCAAATTCTGTAGCAATTTGATTAATTGAAGCAACAAAATCAAAATCTTTGTTGTTGAAAGGCTTCATTAACTGCATCGTTTTATGGAGGTTTTCCAAATCCCCTTTTTTAATCATCTCTTCCATAAGTTGTCTGTTAATGTAAAGCAGCTTGACAAGTGTTTTGCCCTCAATTTTTTGTAAAAGAGTTATAATAGTGTCTTTTTCCAATTCATTAATGATCTTTATAAGAAGCTTTGCTAAAATTTCAATTTCTTGTTCATTTGCAAAAAATTGAAAGGAATTTAAGTAGAGAGAAAATTCATCCAAGGATCCTGTTTTTGCAAATCTTAAAATGTGTGTCTGCAAGCTTAAAACCATTTTTTTTAAATCATCAGCTAAATCTTTGTCGTTTCGAATTTTATCAAGATTTAAAACATCAATTTCATGAAGAGCAGAGGCATGTAGAGTCAGGGCTATTTCACATGGATTCTCTTCGCTTTGCTTAAAATAGCAAAAACTTCGTAATAAATGGACAGAGTCAGCATCTTCATTATCCTCTAGCATCTCATCCAGTTTTTTGTTGGCAAGACTATACAAAGATTCTTCAACGAGACAGAGAACAATATGCTTGTTAAGCCACTCTTTGTTAAAATTTTTTTCAAATGCTAGTTTCATCCAAGGAGAAAAGTAAGTGTGATGAAGAGAAGAATGATGTAATTGATGCTTTTGAAAAATAGGCAATGCTTTTTGGTAGTCTCGATTTAAAAAAGCCTCAATTGCAAAGAATAGATCGATATGAGGATTAAGACTGGAGGGTGACGGTCTAAAATTGCTTAAGGATTCTTGGAACTGATCAAGATCGCGACTTAAAAAACTATTAAGCAATAAATTTAGATGAATTTCTTCTGCAAGGTCTACATTTTGGCTTGGTTTGAGCCGTCTTAGAGCTTTTTTTAAAGCCACTGTTGATTCAGTTAGCTTATCTTGTTCTCTTAATATATAGGCTTTATAAAGGGGGAATTTAGCTGAATTTGAGCTTTCTTCTAATTCATTTGTGTAGGCAAGTGCCATTTTGTAATCGGCCGCCTCAAATAAACGGTAGACTTGGTTATGATTTGATTGCGAATTCTTAATAAAAAGTCCCAAAGACAAGCAAATGAAAATGAACGATGTAAAGATTGTCGCTTTAATGTAAAACTTCATAAAAAACTTGCCTGATATTAACCTTTCCTTAGATGATAAATTAATTTTTATTAAGAATCAATAAAAATATGATGCAATTAATTAATAAAAATGTTTTAATAAAGATGTGAGTATATACTATTTTTTTTATAAAAAGGTGAATTATGCAAAAGCCAAAAATTGTCTTAGTCGAAGATGAAGAAGATATAGCCGCTTTGATCAAATTACAGGCCGAAATTTCAGGTTATAAAATTTTTGTAGAAGTCGATGGACTAAACGGCTACCGAACGATTGAGAAGGAAAAGCCGGATATGGTCATTCTTGATATTATGCTTCCCGGCCTAAGCGGTCTTGATATTTGCCGAAAAATGAAGAGTAACGAAGCGCTAAAAGACATTCCTGTTATGATGGTTTCAGCAAAAGGCGAAGAAATTGATATAATTTTGGGTCTTGAGTTAGGAGCTGATGACTATGTAACTAAACCTTTTTCGCCAAAAGTTCTTTTTTCTAGAATCAGAGCTATTTTAAGACGCGGAACTGAACCGCAGGAAAAATCAGCTAAAATCATTGAATTTGGGCCATTTGCTTTGGAAGTAGATCGTTATTTGTTAAGAAAGAATGATAAAAGCATCCCACTTACTTTATCTGAATTTGGAATTTTAAAACGATTAGTTGTCAATAAAGGTAAGGTTTTAACAAGAAACCACTTATTAGACGATATTCAAAATAGCGATGCTTTTGTAATTGATAGAAATATCGATGTCCATATTGCTTCTTTAAGAAAGAAACTTGGGCCCAATTTCGATGCTATCGAAACTGTGCGTGGCGTGGGTTACCGTTTCTTGCTCGACGACACCGAATAATAGAGCGCTAGTTTTACCAAAGTTTTTTTACCACAGAGAGCACAGTGTTCTACATAGGGGATTAAGAGGTGCTAACGCTCTTTATACCGTTAGGGTGGCTCTTTTTACCGCGAAGGACGCGAAGAAGCGCAGCTTCGCTGCGGGAAGGAGCGCGAAGAAAGCGCGCTTAATAAGCGCGAAAAAATAAAAATATAGCTAAGATCTTTAGGATTTAGTAATGCTTTTTAAATTTTCCCTTCTTCTATCGCGCGTAAGCGCTCCTCTTCGCGATTCTTCTCGCAGCGAAGCTGCGCTTCTTCGCGCTCTTCGCGGTGAAAAGAGCCACCCTAACGGTATGGCTAGGATTTTTCGAAGGGCTGAACGATCCATGTGTCTGTTGTCTCATTTTTTACGACAGTATCGACATAATAATCCGGTTCATATTTGGAAGATGTCTTATACCAAAGTACCCCTGTTCGAATTTCCACTTCCGGATGATTCATTCTAATATGTTTTATGATTTCTGGCATTGTTTCACCAGAATCCACAAGATCATCAAGCAATAATATTTTATTTCCAAGAGCTTCTATTGTTGCGATTTTAGAAATAACAAGCTTTCCTTGGCTCATTTCATTTTCACCTTTGTATGACTTTGCAATGATGATACCTAAGGGCTTGTCCATATGATGAGAAAGTTTTGCACCAAGCGTTAGTCCACCCCTTGCAATGCAGACAATTTGATTAAATTCCCAGCCTGATGCATCAATAATTTCTTTTAACTGCATCATTTTTTTATCATAATCGCTCCAGTTTACATGCAGAAATTTTGTTCCCATATATAGCGGTTGTTCTGTTGAATTAGGTTTGTCTAAACATATCGTCATGTATACCCTCTTTTTTTGATTTGTTGTTGTCTTGTTTCTATTTTGCAATATTCATCAAGTTTTGGTAAAATTAATGTTTTAGGTAAATACATTAGCGGAGCTTATAATGCATAACGGACTTAATCTTAATAATTTAAAATATTTCTATGATGCAGTTGAGACTTCAAGTGTTTCAGAATCTGCAAGACGAAACTTTATAACACAATCCGCCGTCAGTCAGGGGATTCAAAAACTTGAAAAGGCTTTGGCAATGCCCTTGATTAGCCATCAGCGCAATTGTTTTAAACTTACAACTCAAGGAGAGCAGGTTTTTTTTTTAACCCAGCAGATATTAAGAACCCTGCAAGCAATTAACGATGTTTCCAAGGAAAATACGGATGTGATACAGGGGCAAATTAATGTTGTTTGCACGCAAAGTATAGCTGTGAATTTAATTTCTTCAATTTTACTTAGTTTGAAAAAAGATTACCCAAAAATTACCATCAATATGAAAATCGGAAAACTGGACACTGTTTTTTTGATGTTAAAAAGAGGGTTGATGGATATTGG
>JBBSJT010000003.1:0-55453 GCA_038257035.1 Chlamydiia bacterium | reverse complement strand
TGAAATAAGAAGTCTACCGTATAAACAAGATAAACCGGCAGACGATCTTATTGATTTCGTCGAAGAAAGATTTGACAAATTTGAAGAATCACAATTGTCAAAAAGTAACATTCAAGAAAATGATTTTGATGACATCGATGAGGGGGAATAAATTTTCCCATTCCACAAAAAAATTAATTTCTATATAAACAATTATTTAAACCTTTAGCTTGAGAGAAATTTATGTTTAGTGTGAATTCAGCGTCATTAATTAGAAATTTCTACGTTCATGGTCAAAAAAAGAGGTTTTTTTGTGAAAAACAACAATAATTGCTCAAATTAATTTAATTCATGATAAAAAATTTGAGTTAAGTCAAAAAATTGATTTTAAGTGTCACCATTTAGATTTTAAAAATAAATTACTTATTATTCCGATTATTCTCCCTTTTGTCGGTCACCTGGATTTAGCCTTTGCAATTACATTGTTATTAGCGGTTGGCGGCACCTATGACGCAACTGATATCACTTCATTCAAAAAAAATTCAAAGGCTCGACCTTGAACTTTTACAACTTAATCAAGTAATGGCTTTCGAAGAGAGCCGTTCATAACTGATAAATTCAGAATTAAAATCAGACAAGTTTCTTACACATTAAGCTAAAGCTTAAGTAGCTCAAATAAATTTTATTAAGCGATTATAAGGCAGGCCTACAGCCTGCAATCTTAACTACGTATACCTAGGGCGATGCCCTAGGCTATTATAAACCAGGGCTTTGCCCTGAGGAACCGTTTTTCAGACCGAAGGTCTGGTTTATAAAAGCCTAGGGCAACGCCCTAGGTATAAGTATGTTAAGATCGCAGGCTGTAGGCCTGCCTTATATATTTTTCTTATTTTAATGTATTTACGACAAGTCGGTTTAGGGTGAAAATTAGGACAAATTTTCCTCACCTTAAATTAGCAAATTATACCTAGCGTAAAAGAACCTTGTGTTTAATTTTGTAATGGTGTAACATTACAAGGAAGAATAAAAAGGAGAAGTTTCTTATGAAAACTTTAATGATGGGTTTATTGCTACTGCTTTTAACAGCATGCAGCACGTCCGAAAAGAAAAAACGAATAGCCATACTAACGCCGGCATCTCATGTAAGTTTGGAAAAAATCGAAAAAGGCTTTATTGAGACAATTGAAAAAGAATCAAATTTGTATGAATTTGTCACCTACAATGCACAAGGAAATAAAACCCTTATGCGCTCAGAAGTTGAAGAAATTTACAAGGGTAACTTTGATCTTCTTTTAACTATCGGCACATCAACCACAGAGATAGCAACGCAAGTTTTCTTAAAAAAAGGAATGAGTACTCCTATCGTATTTACTGCAGTTAATATGACAGAAGATTTTGTAGGAAACAATGTCACCGGTGTTAAAGAGATCTTGAAACTTGATGAAGAAATTAATGCTCTCATTTCCTTAAAACCCAACCTTTCAAAACTTCTCCTTGTTTATAATCCTGCAGAACCCGGTCTTAAAAAGGATCATGAAGAAATCAGTAGCATTTTAAAAAACAGGAACATTTCACTTCAAGTGGTAGAAGTCTTTCAGACAAACGAGATTAAATCAAAAGTTTCCCCATTCATGGATGGCATGGATGCAGTTCTTATTTTAAAAGACAATACACTAGTCTCAGGAATCGAAATTCTTAGCAAACTATGCAATGAAAAACAAATTCTTTTAATGGCAAGTGACTTAGATTCGCCTGATCGCGGAGCCGGTTGTGGTTATGGAGTTTATGAATATGATTTTGGGGTTGAGGCTGCACTCAAAGCCATTCAAATACTTGAAAAAGGAATTAATCCGGGTAACATCCCCATCACACCGGTTAGCAATTTTAAATTGAAGTTTAATCATGAAGCTGCAGCAAAACAAGGATTGGTGCAGCCATGATTTATTCAATATTTGAGCAATCACTCATCGCCCTTCCATTAATTTTTGGGGCCTATATTACATTATCTCTTTTAAAATTGCCTGATTTTAGCATTGAAAGCGCCTATTTATTTGGGGCGGTCTTTGCCTATTTAGCAAAAGATATGCCCCTTCCAATAGTGGTTATATGTTCAATTGTAGGTGGAATGTCTGTTGGCATGATTGTTTTTTCTTTAAATCAAATTTTAAAAATTCCTTACCTTCTATCTGCAATTGTCACCAACGGACTTATCCATGGATTAACCCTTTTTCTTTTAAAAGGTTCTGTTAATGGGTTTAGCATTGCTTCTGCCATAAGTGAACTAACTTTATTGCTTACTTTGCTAGCATTAATTGTCACAATTATTTTTATTCTTTTAAGATCGGAAATGGGTTATTGTTTTGCAATATATGGTAACAATCCACATTTTTTTGATAATCATCAAATCTCAAAAAAATTTGTCCTTTTTTGTGGGGTGGTATGTGGACATGGGCTTGCAGGTTTAAGTGGATTCTTATTTTCACTGACTAGTGGAGTGGTTGATTTTACCATGAATTTTGGCATTATCATGCTCTGTTTAACTTCCCTCATGATTGGTAAGCTTCTAAAAAAGGGAGATCATCCAAATTTGATCGTACCTATTTTGGGCGTTATTGGATATTTCCTGATGCAGCAAATCCTTTTAAAAATGGGATTGAACCTTAAATATTTCAATGCCTTTCAAGCTCTATTTGTCCTTGCAATTTTATTTATTGGAAAAAGAAAAAGCACTTACACCCTTGACCATTTAGGAGTTTAGCTATGAACGTAAATCAATTAACCTATAAGCATGAAAAAGATGCTGCTTATTTTTTTAAAAACCTTTCTTTTACGCTTGAAACAGGGAAATTTCATGCATTGCACGGAAAAAATGGAACAGGGAAATCTGTTCTCTTGAAGCTGCTTAATAAGAAGGTAACTCCAAAGGCTGTCATGGAAGGTGAAATTCACACCCACGGCATGACCATGCTTGTTAATCAACGTTATGATGAGCTCCTCGCAGACAAATTCAGCTTTAGTGACAATCTAAAATTTGCATGCATGAAACAATCCCCAAGTTTAAAAAATTCCTTGAAGTCGCCTATTTTTTATTTGGATTTTATCAAACAATTTGCAATAGATATTTCAAAACCTGTTTACATGCTGTCAGGTGGACAAAGACAAATATTAGCCCTTCTGATGATCTTGCAGAAACCGATAAAAATGTTGATCTTAGATGAACCCACAGCGTCTCTTGATGAAGAAAATGCAATCCTTGTATTTGATTTTCTAAAAAGTTTAACAACACAAGGTATCACCCTCTTCGTCGTTTGCCACCATCCTGAGTTAGTTAACAAGTATGTTACAGGAAAGAATTTTTATCTTGTCAAACAACCGGATGGTCTTCGTACATTAGAGGTTGGTTAGTCGCTCTTTTAGTTTACTTTTAAGTTCAGGTGAGATGATTTTTAAAGCATTTGATCCACGAGTGATTTGTGCAATACTAACTTTATGTTTTTCGGATATCTCGCGTTGAGTTAATTGTCCATCTAACATCGACTTGATAATTGTAAATCTTTTGGCTAAGGTTTCTTTTTCCTCGATTGTTAGAAACAAATTAAAAAAATCGTTAAATTCATGGACCGACTTTATCTCATTGCACAACTTAAGAAATTCTTGCCAATTATCTTTTGAAGTATTGTTCATGATTTAAACCCTTTGTAATATTATCACTATACCGTAAAATCCAACTTCTCGTCCACATAAGAACGTGTTTAATATATTGGTGCTACTTGAAAGTGAAATGTTTAAGATTTTTTCAACGCAAAGAAGCTACAAAAGACGCAAAGACGCAAAGAAGCGCGCTTAAAAGCGCGAGAAAAAAAAATGTAAAAGCTATGAACAGGATACATTTACGGTAAACTTATCTTGCTCTCTTCACCGCGCTTTTAAGCGCTTTTTCTTTGCGTCTTTGCGTCTTTATGCAGCTTCTTTGCGTTGAAAAAATCCTATACGCTGTAATACAAGAATCTTCTGCTTTTCTCTGTAAACTCTCTTGTTCTTTGTGGTTAAATCTGTAAAAAATCAGATGGTTGAAGCAGTAACGTTCTTCATCATTGTTAGGAAGCGGTCGGTTGCTTGGTTGTCCGGGATGATTTCGATTAAGCGAGGTTTATTACTCGGCTTTAATTCTTTGACCTCCCCTTCCCAAAGCTCATACTCCATGCCCCACATATCGGCGAGGGGCTTGAAATTTAAATCATGCTTGTTCTGAAAAACATCCGATGCAAACATGCCATTAAAAATTTTGCCACCTCCATTATTGATGACAATAACGGTAATTGAAATATCATTCATTTGTGGCAAAATCCATGGAGCTGCCATGTCGTAAAGTGTTGTTAAATCCCCTAAAATGGCAAAATTTTCTTTTGTTTTATTGCATAGACCAAAAAAAGTGGACATTTGCCCATCAATTCCATTTAAGCCACGACTCGCAGTTATTTGGAATTGCTTGTCTTCAAAAGTTGCGCTAAGATCCCACTCCCTAATAGGTAGGCTGTTGCCCAGATAAACATGCGCCATATTTGGCAACTTTTTAGAAAGAGCATGAATGAGGCTTGGCGAGGCGGAGGATTCCTCAGCGTATAAATTTTGCAATTTTTTTTGAAAATGATTGTCTTGGCTTATCCATTTATTAGCTAAAGGAAATTCTTTTTTAACTTCATACCCTGTAAAAAATAAATTTAAATCGGTATGCAAAAATTGACCATAGGTCAATCCTTTAAAGGGTAAGTTACTTATTGAAAAGACTTTGATCTTATCGGTCTCTTCTAAATCACGCCAAAGCCGATTTGTAGGCACTCCCCCAATTCTTAAAACTCCATCTACAGCATATTCATACCCTTTCAAAAGATGATTCGGATTTGTTATCTGTAAATGTTTTAATGCATTATTTTCACGAAGTCCGGAAACTCCTTCCAAATAAATAGGACAACCCACTTCTAACAAAAAATTTGATACCGGTTCGCACTCGTGTGCATCGAGTGTTCCGACAACAATTAATGGGTGTGACACATTTTCGAAAAACATATCAAGTGTTGTGGCATTATTATTTGATTGATGAATCAATGGTTCACTTTTTGAATTTGGGTCTTCCAAACAAATATTAAGATGCAATGGGGATTTTTGATCCCAACCCGATAAATTTACCTGTTCGCCATTGCTTAAGTCCAAGGATAAAGAAATATAAGGACCATATAAATTTACTTGTTCGCAAGCCTGTGGCGCACCTGTCCCTCTAAAACGCCTCGGCCTGTCTGCCGTAATGAGGACAAGGGGGACGCCTGTATAATAAGCTTCCATAACTGCGGGTAGCAACTCCCCTGCAGCCGTCCCTGAAGTGGTAATAACTGCCACCGGTTTTTTTGTTTTGCGGGAAAGTCCTAGAGCAAAAAACGCTGCAGAACGCTCTTCATATAAATAATAGGGGTTGAAACCTTCTAAATGCTCTACAAAAGATGCGTTTCTAGCCGCAGGACAAATACAAAAGTCTGTAACTCCGATTTGCATCAGCGATTCAATGACCGAAGAAGCAATATCTGTCTTTAATGTGTGCATATACACGCCCTATCCCAACATAAAAAAAATCATAAAATCTATTACTATAACCTATTCGATTTTTTACAGGATATGCAGGATCGCTACGCGGCACGATCGCTTCGCGGCAGGATATTTTTAGCCTTTAATATAGCTTAGAGGTTGATATTATCCTGCCGCTTTAGCGATCCTGCCGCGTAGCGATCCTGCATATCCTGTAAAAAATCAAAGATGTTATATTACATGCCCTTTTGTATTCAGATTTTCTTTGTCCGGTAATATCAATGTATACCTAGTAGTTTCTGGATTGCGTTTAATTTTAATTTGATTTCGTTTAGTTCAGAATCTAATGTACTACCAGCGCACACACCACATCCTGCTCCAATTTTCATCCCCTTGTTTTCCCACTGAACATTTCTTATAGCCACAAAACAGCTCGAGTCATCGTGAAAACTAAAACCAACAGGTGCACCAAAACGTCCTCTTGGAATTCCCATCTGGTAATTCTCAAGAAAAACCATGCCTTTATCTTTTGGATAAGCCCCAAGTGCAGGTGTTGGATGAAGTGCACGCACGATTTGATCAAAAGTCAAAGCTTTTTGTAAAGTAACGTCTATGGTTGTCATCAAATGGGTGATCGATGCAAATGTAGCTGTTTTAAGAGGAGTTGAAATTACTGTTCCAAATGAATTAAGAGAAGATTTTATCCCCTCAATAACAATATCATGCTCCAATTGAAGCTTATCACATATCAAATGTCCTTCATCGGATGGATAGGTACCGGCGCAGGCAACAGTTTCAAAATTGTGTATTTCATTGTTTACCTTATGACTCTTAAACAAAATTTCAGGGGTTGCGCCCAAAACCCCTTCTTCATGGTTCCATAAGCCATACAGAAAAGCTGGATACCTTTGAATATAATTACAAAGAGATAAAAGTTTTGATTGAAAAGCATCAACATCCATTTTTTTATCTGTATGCAAAAACAAATAAGGAACAGCTTTTGTAAGCTCCCCTTCTTTGATTTTTGTTTCAAGCTCAAGAAATTTAGCTTCAAAAAAGGGTTGTTTTTCACATTTCCATTCTGCTTGAATAGATTCATTAGTTTCAGGAATTATTAGTGCTTTGAATTCATCGATTGAGATGACCGTCCAATTTTCTTGTGTAAACCAAGGCGTATTGATCATAAGAAAAAAGTCAGGAAAATAAAAATCGGGATCAGCCCCATTTAAAGGTGTTGCAGACCATCTTCTTGCTCCCCATCCTATAATAAGATGAGATGAGTTTATTGAAAAAATGGTGCCGTTTTTAAGAAATTCTTCATAGTTTTTTTGCGTCATCTTCATCATGAACACACTATAAGCCATGCAATAATCTTTCTCAAATAAATTCTGCGTATGCCGCAGTAGTTTTTTGACACCGAGAATCCAGAGGAACAAATGAGAAGAGAAAACAGTATGCGTCTGCTTTAAACTGAAAAAAACTATTCCCTAACTCATATGAATTATATCAATATATTTTTTTACAAGATATGCAGGATTGCTACGCGACAAAGTCGCTTCGCGGCAGGATCAGGCAGGATAAATTGGAAATTATCCTGCCTGATCTTGCCGCCAGCGACTTTGTCGCGTAGCGATCCTGCATATCCTGTAAAAAATCGAAACTGTTATAGATTATAAAGTTCTATTTTTTTTATTGAAGTAGGGCCTGTATTCTCTTACTTTTTCTCCCTTCTCTCTTGCTCCTCTGTGGTCTCGGTGTTAAAAAAACGCGTGGACTTCACGAACTACCAGCGGATGTAGCCTAAGCGTACCATGAGTTCGGCGTTAAGGATGGCACCACCGGCAGCTCCACGGATGGTGTTGTGAGACAATAGCGTGAATTTGTAATCAAATAATGGACAATCCCTCAATCTACCCACTGAGACTGCCATGCCTTTATCAAGATGACGGTGCACTTTTGGTTGGGGGTATTGATCTTCAGAAAAATAATGAATAGGATTTTTGGGAGCAAGCGGTAATTCCAATTCTTGGGCCACACTCGTAAAAGATTGGAACGCTTCAATCATCTCTTGTTTTGTTGGCTTATGTTTTAATTTAACCGACACGTTAATCATATGCCCATCGCTGACCGCAACCCTATTGCATTGGGCACTGATTTTCATCGGGTTTGAAACAATCTGATTTGCGATTAATTCACCTAAAATTTTCAATGGCTCAGTTTCCATTTTAGCTTCTTCGCCATTAATAAATGGAATGACATTGTCCAAAATATCAAGACTTGCCACCCCTGGGTAGCCTGCTCCTGAAATTGCCTGCATGGTGGTTGCATGAACACTTTCTAAACCAAAATGCTCTTGTAATGGTTTAAGAGCTAAACAAAGACCGATGGTTGAGCAATTAGGATTGGTAACAATTTTCCCATTACCGGAAAAGAGGTTTTGGTTGTCTAATAGTTTTAAGTGAGACGAATTAACTTCCGGAATTAGCAAAGGAACTTGTGGGTTCATGCGATGATTTCTTGCATTGGTCACAATTGTATAGCCGTTTTTGACAAAATCTTCTTCAATCTCACCTGCACATGCTGCATCCAAGCTAGAAAAAACAAGCGAAAATGACCGGTTTGAGGTAAGGTTTTTACATGACTCTAAAGTCATATTTGCAATTGATTTGGGTAGTGGCGATGCCATCAACCAGTTGCAAGCTTCAGCGTATGTCTTTCCGGCAGACTTTTCAGAAGCAGCAAGACATACAATTTGAAACCAAGGATGATTTGCAAGAAGCTCAACAAATCGCTGACCGACCATGCCTGTCGCCCCTAGAATTCCGACCGGGATTTTATCCCGAAAATGAAATTCGTGCCCCATCATGCTTTTAACCTAAATTTTGAAGAAAATCGACCATTAAACGCACACCGACCCCGGTTCCATCTTTTGGATGGTAATGCCTTGGTTTATTTAAATAGGCAGTTCCTGCAATATCAAAATGGGCCCAAGGCGTATTTCCAACAAATTCTTGTAAAAAAAGTGCGGCTGTAATGGAACCTGCAGGACGTCCGCCAATGTTTCTGATATCGGCAACATCTGATTTCAATTGGTCCTTATATTCCTCAAAAAGTGGCAATCTCCAAGCGCGCTCAAATGTATCACTTCCTGATCTGATCAAGGAATCTGCCAAAGCATCATTATTGGACATTAACCCCGTTGTTTCATTGCCTAAGGCAATTTCCATAGCACCGGTTAATGTGGCAAAGTCGATGATCCGAGTAGGATTTAATTTTTTTACAGCATAAGCCAGGGCATCAGCAAGAATCAATCTTCCTTCAGCATCTGTATTTCCAATCTCGACTGTTTTACCAAGATAACTTGTGTAAACATCGCCCGGCTTATAACTATCTGCTGTAATACTGTTTTCTGTTGTTGGAATCACAACAGTAAGATTTACTTTAAGTTTTAAAGTTGCTGCCGCTTGAATTGTTCCAAGACAAACCGCTGCTCCACCCATATCGCATTTCATTGTTTCCAAACTGCCGGTCGGCTTTAAATTCAAACCTCCGGTATCATAGGTAACACCTTTTCCAACGAGCACTGTTTTATCTTTAGACTTTGGATTTCCAACATAATCAAGAATGATCAGCAAGGGTTCATCTTTTGAGCCTCGATTAACGGCCAAAATTAATCCCATTTTCTCTTTTTCTAATCTTTTTTTGTTAAAAATAGTCGTTTCGATTGTTTTAAATTTTTGACTTAAAGACAAAGCGACTTCTGATAAATATTTTGGAGTAATATCGTCGGCATTGCCATTGACCAAATCTCTTGCAAGATAAACACCGTTTGCAATTGTCTTATACTTGTCTGCAAAACCGATAAGACCTTTACCCGTTTGAATCAAAGTAACTTTTTCTAATAAAGTTGGATGGGACTCTTTATCGGTCTTATAACGAGTAAAAGCATAATTGGTCAGTAAAAGACCCTCTGTTACACCTCTAACGACATCTTCTTCTGGGATGGAAGGGATGGTGGGCATTACGATATTGATGTTTTTAAGTTTTTTTGAGTGGCAAAATTTTGCAAGCGAAGAAAAACATCTTCTTAAGCGTTCAACGTTTACTTTGGATGATTCACCAAGCCCTAACATAGCTATGCGCTTTTCATGTTTTTCATCGACATAAAGACATAAAACCTCGCCCTCTTTGCCTTTAAAATCAGAGCTTTGAAGAGGGATTTTTGTGTAGGAATCCAATTTACCAAAAGCAATTACGCTTTTAACGGAATTTTTTCCTGCCAAAAAGGCAAGACGAGAAGATCAGCATTTTTTCTGCTTTCTAAATTCTGTACACTTATAAAATCCATCTGCAAGCTCCTTTTTATTCAATCAAAATGGGATCTGGTCATCGTCTGCTGTCTGGCTCATGCTAGGAGCTGAATTTTGTCCATAGCTTGTTTGGCCTTGACCGGCATATGGCTGCTCAGATTTATTTTGCTGACCATAAGGATTTTGATTTTGTCCTTGGCCTTCTTGTCTTGCGCTATCAGGTTTACCAAAAGGACTGAAGCGAAGAAACTCTGCAGTAACTTCTAAGGATGCTTGCTGACGTCCTTCTTTGTCTGTGTACATGTTCATGCTCATTTCGCCAACAACAATCAAAGAACTTCCCTTTTTCAGGTAAGGCATCATTTTATCAAAACGATCTCCCCAGATGGTCACTTTCCACCAAGTTGTTTCTTCTTTTCCACCCTTCTTTGAGTTTGAAGCAAGTCTTAAAGAGGTAACTTTTTGTCCTGATGCTGTAAAGCGGGTTTCCGGTTCTGCCCCAAGATTACCCATAATTTGTATAATATTCATGCCTTTTGCTCCACTACTCTTAATTTTATGATTAAATTAAAACAATAGTCGATCACTTTAACAAAAGCAAGAAAAATAAACGCCCTGTTCAACGTAAAAATACCCGATCTTCCGATCGCTCGTAACTATTAACTATCGTCCTAAAAAAATAGACAGTCTTAGAACTTCCGATCCCTCGTAACTATTAACTATCGTGCCCGTGCCCGTGCCCGTGCCCGTGCCCGAATTAAATTATTGAATTCCTTATTTATTTTTATTTGTGACATTATAACTGATCGCAAATTAAAAATTGAAAATTTATTATTTTATTTGAAAAATAGAAATTTATTTTTTTACATGAAAATTTATTTAGTTACAGTATAATAAAGATTAGGGGCAAAAGGAATAAAAATAAATAAATCGGGCACGGGCACGGGCACGGGCACGAAGTTTGTCGTTACAAGGGATCGGAAGTCTAGAATTGTCTAGTTGAAAGACAACACCCCTAGCTTGGGGTGTTGCTTTTACCGGAAAGATAAATCCAGCTACGTTCTAACAAGTTAGTAAAGAAACCCTCATTACTTCCTGCATAATCAAAACCTTCAAGATCACCTTTCAAAGCCCAAATTTCACAATGAAATTGAGGCGCAATAACAGTTGCATATTTTGAGTTTTCACCTTGTCGACTGATCAAAAGTTCTGGACTTAACCCATCTGTCAAGACAACTTCCAAACCCTCACCAATCTTATCACTTGCCTGGTGGTGCGCAGAATATGCATGAAAGCCAATATATCTTCCTAAACCTAAAATTCTATTGGCCACTTCCCTTGTTTTTTCAGTAAGTGGAGTGAAGGAACTTAAAGTTAAACGATGAACTTCCCTTAGGTGACCTGCAATATCCTGTTTTAAAGTACCGCCATAATAAACATTTATAATTTGCGAGCCTCGGCAAATTGCAAGAGTGGGAATCTCTTTTTTGACCGCTTGGTCGATCATGGCAAATTCAAAAATGCTTCTTAAATAGGTATTATCGGGGTTTGTATGGTATTCTTTCCATTCGCCATATAATTCCGGCTGCACATCAGCACCACCTGGAATAGCCAAACCATCAATATGGCCTGCAACTTCAATTGCAAGATTATTGATTTTGTTGATTTCAGAATTAGTATTTATATTTTTAAGAATATACTGCGCAATAGATGGTTTGTTATCCGGAAAATAGGAAATGTTGTATTCAGCAAGCTTTGCCTTTACTTCATTGTGTAATTTATCTGTGTTAACTTCTGTTGGATGATAATGGATTTTAAAGGAAATCCCCCCTTTGTCCCTGATCGCAACTTCTGTTAGATCTCCGAAATAACCGGCGTTTTCAAAATTATAAAGAAGCCCAATGACAGGCCTTGTTATTTCATGGGCCTGTCCACCTTCAATACGAAAATCTTTTTTTGTATTGAACAAAAGACAATCTTTTAAATTTGAATGCAGGATCGATGAATTTTTAACGATCGCTTTGAAAAAGGAAGATTCAAAAAGGTTACATCTAGTAAAACTGCTATTCGTAATTTCTGTATCGTTAAAAACAGTTTGAGTTAAATCAGTATCTTTAAAATGTGTATTCGTAAATCGAGACCAGTTGAAATGCGAATCAAATACCTTGCACCTATTAAAAGAAGAATTTTCAAAGACAGAATTAGCAATGCATGTGGTAGATAAGTCACAGTCGGTGAATGTTGCACTTTTAAAGGCAGAAAATTCGAAGTTGGTTTCTTTAAAAGTCGTGTTTTTAAAAACAGTATTTTTAAAAACAATATTATTCAATTTTTGATCATCAAAACTTAAACCGTTAATTACATTTTTAAACTTATGCTTTTTAGTTAAGGACTCAAAATCAATCATTTGGCCATCGTGCTGAATGTCTAGAATTTCAGATAAAAGCTTTTCGAGTCTCTCTTGTGTCATTTCCTTTTTAGACTTACAAAAGGCATCTTCAAAATGAGGTGATGCAGCTTTTAGTCTGATCATTGCAAAGGCAATATTTGCACAACCTTCAAGGTAGCGACCTTTTTTAAATTCAAAATTCGCTTGACTCATTTCCTTTGCAGCTTGAGCAAGAAGTGTAACAACTAGCATGACGGGTGTTGGACAAATAGTATTTCCCATATTTGCAAGGACATGAGTTAAATTTAAAAATTCATGCGCCGCTGCTCGATGATCACTTGCGTGAACATGATCGCAAAACTTTCTAAGACCAGTAGTTAAATCATAAACTCCAAAACCAACAGCATAAAGTTTTGAAAAAAACAATGTGCCAACAGCTTTCATTACTAACCAGGAAGCATCTTTTCCATCTTGTAGCAAAGCTATTCCGTTAAGGCTATAAATATCCTTGCCGGTTTTTAACACCACAGCTGTAAATTCATAAAGCGATGTGGCCGCACTTAAATAAGCCGAGGCTGGCTGATATAAGTGAATGGCTGGCAAGGCAATATTGCATACCCTTTTTGTAAGAGTTTCATGATTGTCAGGAAATTCTGTTAATTTGGATTTTCTTGCATTCGGATTAAATGTCTCGAAAATTTTAGAAAAAGGATTAGATGAATGATCTGAATTATTATTAACCACTGTAAACCTATTGTATTATTTTAATATAATTCAATATGATACTAAATAATTGTTAAGATTTTATTAAGAAAGGTAATTTTTTGTTGATTTAAAGGCTAATATTGAAAAGTTTAAAAGGGATTTTAAAGGACTAAAAGACGATTCCATCGTCTTGAAAGTACTCTTAAGGCAAAATTAACTTGTCATTAAGATATTTCAAGACGGTGTAGTTGTCCTTTTAGTCCTTAAAACCCTTCTCTTGCTTCTAAACTGAAGGTGCGATTTCTTTCTTGGATTTATAAATAGATCCCCGTCTGATTAAATCGCGAAAGAAATTATTATTATTCAAGAAGTTATCGCCACTCTTATAAGTATCAGAACTTTTCATCTCAGGATGAAACGCCGGTAGCACAAAAACTGCATAGTTTAAAAAACGTTTAAACTTACTAATTAAAAGCTCTGGACTCCCCTCATGCTCAATCACAACATCTAAATTACTGGCAACTTTATCGTTTGCCTGATGATGCATTGAAAGCCCTACAATTTTTTTATTCTTTAATATATTAAAAGCTGCATTTCCGGTTTTTGTCCGCAAGCTCGCCTCTCTAATTCTTAAATTATGAAAAACACGGTAATGATTGTCTATATCTTGGGTTAAAGTACCCCCAAAAAATACATTCACAATTTGTGATCCTCGGCAAACACCAAGCGTCGGGATACTTCTTGCCTCTGCTTGCTCAATCATAGCAAACTCAAAAATACTTCTTAAGTAATTAGGGTCTGTTAATGTGTTAGCTTCAGTAACTTTCCCATACAATTCAGGTTGAATATCCATTCCCCCAGGAAGTGCCAAACAATCAATATGCGGAGCAATTTTTGCAGCATAATCCTTAATTTTAGCAATTTCAGAATTTTCAATCGGATTCGCTATAATATATTGAGGAATCGATTGTTTCGAGCTAAACTTATAATTTTCAAGCTTTGCTTTAACTTCCAAATCTAAAGCATCGGTATCTACTGTAGTTGGTAAATAATGGCATTTAAAAACGATCGCTTGATTGTCTTTTAATGAAACATCGATCAATTTTGCAAAAGTTTTTGGCTCTTCACAGTCATAAAGCAGAGCAACAACAGGACGTGTAATTTCATGGGCCACTCCTCCAAAAATATGAAATTTCTCTTTTGTATCAAACAAAAGGCAATCTTTTAAATTGGAGCTAATAATTGCAGAATCCCTAACTCCTGTTTCAAAAAAAGTACTTTCGAATAAATCACAAAAGGCAAAATAAACATTTGTTAATTGCGCATTATTAAGCACGGTAGAAGTTAAATCTGAATTTATAAAAGTAGAATCCTTAAAAGAAGACCAATTCAATTCTGCCCGACTTAAATCACAATTTATAAAATGGTTCTTTTTAAATACTGAATGAATCATGCGTGCATTCTTTAAATCACAATTGTTAAAGACAGTATTTTCAAAGGTAGAAGATTTAACCGATGCATTATTAAAACTAGACTCCTTAATAAGGATATTTTTAAAGGCGACATTGGTAATTTGCTTATTATCAAAAGAAAGTTCTGTTATTTTACTTTTAAAATTATTTTTAATTAGAAGCTTCTCAAAATCAACAACGTTAGGCTCTCCCGGCGCTTGTTGAATTCGAACAATTTCACTAAATAATTGATCAAGATCTGTCTGCGAAATATCTGTTCCAAAAAGATTGCGATGCACCGTCTGATAATGTGGTTTTGCAGCATCAATTCTTAAAGCGGCATATAAAAGATTAGCTGCACATTCAGGGTAATTGCCTTTAGCATATTCAGCGTAAGATTGACCGATCTCTTTTGCGGCTTGGGTAAGAAGTACCAAAACAAGCAATTCCGGTCCGCCATAAACAATTAAACCAATTTCGGCAGATGCTTGCACAATCTCTAAAAAATCAGATGCTGCAGCTGCAAAATCTTTAGTGGCTATATTTCCTTTGAAGCTGCAGAGACTTTTAACAATTGAAGATGAGCCCATTGCAAAATCGAATAAATTAGGAAATAGTATTTTTAGGCTAACACCGGCTGTTACTGATGCTAATTTTTTAACATCACCGCTAATTACAATACTTCCAATGTCGTAAGCTAAAAAAGTCAATTTGACAATTTTTGATGCAGGCTTAAACATATGAATAATGGGCATTGCAAGGTTTGCCACTCTTTTAACACTATTTAAGCTTGTAGGGGCTGCGGTAACTTTAAACTTTGGCCCTGTTTCTGTGGGATCGTATGTTTTAAACACCGAATTTAAATTATTAACCATAACAAACCTTCTTCTTTTTAATTAAACTGTTTATGCCTGTATTATAGTTTAACTATATTAAGAATTGATTAACTTTCCTTAAAGTTTAAACAAAAAAAGAGCCTTTCATTAAAAGATAGAGTATGATATTATCAAAACTTAAAAAAGCCCTACGATAGGAAATGTTTAGGAGAATAAGTGGATAATATAAATCTTTTTTCAATAATACCTAATGATGTGAATGGCTATATTTGCCATTTCCTGCCTGAAAAAGATTATGGCATCTATAACCTTGTCTCAAAGAACTTTTGTAATCAGCTTTGGCCACAATACCTAACAAGAAGAAATATTAAAGTCATTGATGGCGGTAAATCCCAGGTTTTTAAGAGTGTCCGTAGCTTTTGCTCACTTTTCACAAAACCATGTCTAGGTGTTCAGATCGAGCCAAAACCGCTTACAATTTTTGAAGTGAAGGAATTTCTTAAGGATTTACCCCTTCATAATAGGGATTTGGTCTCTACCCTGTGGGATTTTTTTTTATACTCTGAGGAAAAGGTTTCAGAGGAGATGCTTGATATTTTAATGGAATTTGAAACTCATACATTTAGATCGATCTATCAACTTTTTATTGTTCCTACAATATATGCTGATTTAACTTATGAAACGCTTCAGAATTTTATGGAGAGAGCTGTAACCATCATTTCTTCTAAAGATTTAATCAATTATCTAAAAATAGCAATTGAGAAAAAAAAACCAATCGCTATTGATCGGCTAATAAAAATTATTAAAGATTTTGACAAAGATACTTTAACCCTTGCTCTTAACGAGAAAATTGGTTTAAAAAACATTAAAACCATCTTAGATAGGACGAATAGCTGCAATTATGTAAACTTGCTATCAGCAATGGCAGGGGGCTACGAGGAGGGGATTTCTCTTGAAATTATCAAGAAACTTACCCTTGCAAAAGATACTGAGATAACCCCTAATCTGCTTAAAGAAGCAACTAGACGTGAATTCTCAAGAGATATGATTGAAAATATTAGAAATATACATGCACACATTACTTCATTAAGCAAATTTAAATTTAAGTCTTTAATCGAAATACATGCAGATGAATTAAAGAAAAATCAAAATTCATGGTTGAGTAAAGATAGTTCAAAAGGTATTTTGATTAAACTTTTAAACCAAGAAATAGAATGGAAAACGTTTTACCGCTTCCATGAATTTAGCACTCTTAGCATTTGCTATGCAAAGTCTTCAGGATTAGTAAAAGAAGCTCTTATAAAAAAATTTCCTTTAGCCGCCTATAATTTTAATTTAGACCAATTTATTTTGGCTGATTTTGCTTCACAAAAAAATAAAAGTGTTGTTTCTAACATTCAAATAGCAAGTTTAGATTGTATAGCCGGTGAGGGTTGTATTGATACCGGAAGAAGAGAAATTCTCTTCTTTGATAAAAAAAGAAAAAATATAGTCATGAAATTAAACAGTGAAAAAATTACTGTTTATACTAGTAGTAATAAATTTCAAAAAACTTTTGAAAGACATGAAAAATTGCAAAAGGAACAAAAACTCCCTACTTTTATTGCCACATGGATTGATCCTTCTAATTCCAAGCAAAGGGCATCAGAGGCAGCATCTTTCATAAATTATAATAATAATATTCCTTTTTATATTTACAAAAGCAGTAAAAAAGAGAATGAATACACCTACTATTGCGATCAAGATTTTGAAGAGAACCCAAAACCGATGGCCAAATTCAACGCATGCGATTTGACCTTAAGTTCAGATTATCGATCATTACAAAGAGCTTACTTAGCAGAATATTACGAAGATCAGGCGCAAAGTTTTGAAGAATCTTCAGTTAATAGCAAAGATCAGAGAGTAGAGAATAGTTTGGAAGATTTATATAGAGCTATATGTTATTACCAAAAGGCTAAATTTTGGCACGAAAAAGCTGTTGAAGATAAACATATTGATTCTTGTCTGACCCTCATGAGTTGGTATGATGTCGGTAATCTGATTACTAAACCATCAATCAAAAATAGCATCATGTATTTAAGTATTGCAGCCCACGCAATTTCAGATTATGAAGAGCGAGCTTTCCAAATTTTATCCATCTACTTGGAAGTACTTGAGATAAATCTATCTGCTGAAAATAGAGAAACTGAAATAGAATATTGTAAAAACCGCCTAGCTACCCTTAAATAGGGGTCGGTTTTAACCTGCTCTGCCAGATTTCTAAACTTTTATTGGTGTACACATCTTTATCATGATTTCATCATGAGATTCTGATATCAACTTATTTCTATTGTTAATCATCATTAAGGGAAGCATCTGTTTATCAAAATTATTTCTCGCAATTTTATGAATAAGTTGATTATAACCAGCTTGTTTATCTTTATTAAAACTATCGATAGCTTCTTTGTAACCTACAGCCTCAACTGACTTCATCACGGCTTCTTTGACAAGTCCTAAACAGACAAGATTCCAAGCACTAGCTGGTGTTCGTAGTTTAAGCTTTTCAGCTTTATAGAAAGTTTCTAATTTCACAATAGTCTCAGCAAGATAAGGTAAAAGCTTTACAACAGTATCACTTTCTTTTATTTCGCCCTCCATCTTAATTAACTCATTTAAACCATTTGCTAAAGCGATCTTGTACGTATGATTAGTTGTCAATTTCCACTCTGAAACAGCGTCGATAGATTTATTCATAAATTCAGGTAAAAGCTCAGTTTCAGAAAAAAGTTTTAGAAAAAAATCTTTGACCATTTCTAGTGATTTAAAAAGTAATTGCTTTTCGGTATAGCCTCGGATTAAATTCTCTTCAAATATTTCATGAAACATTTTTACAATGTCTCTATGGGGCAAATTTCTTTCTTTTATTTGTTCAAAATAATCTTTATTAAAATAAGATTCTTTCGACAAGGAGTATTCATTTTCAGTTTTTTCAGCAAATCTTTCATCAATTTTCTCTATAATTTTTTTTGGATCCCATGCAAATAAAATCGGAAAAGGTAGAGTGTGGGATCTGTCTACTTCAACGATAAAGTCTTGACTATTCAATATGAGATTTAATTGAGTTCTTATGAGTGAGCTTTCTGCATCCGTTTTTGGTTTTTCTTCCTTTCCCATTGTTTCACGATGAAGATCGCTTATAATTGTCTTTTTAATTTCCAATGTCTTATCTTTGGACTGAGCGGTATTTTCAATAGTGGAGTTTTCAATTAAATGAGAAATGATTTGTCTAAAGTGAACTTTAAAATCTGGGTATCTTGTGTTGCCCAAATTTCCTAAAGCATCAACAACATTGGTAAAAGCTGTAAAATGATTAAATAGATGATCAAATCTAGCAAGACTGTGCTGCTTATATTCGTTTGTCAAAGTTTTTATTAAACTTGGGTCTTTTGGCAAAAACCTTTCCTTTTGATCAATAAAAAACTTTAAGTTATTACTATCTAAAACATAGGTTTTCAAATCCGATTTTAGCAGTTGTAATTTTTCTTTATGATCACACCTTAAAAGGTTATATTTAAAGTATAAAATTTCTAGAACACATTTTAACAGTTTATTTAATTCTGGATTACCAACATTTTGTTTTGGCTGAACATTAAAGAGCTCAGGATCTTTAAGATTTACACGTAAGATCAAATTAAATATTTTTGTTTTATCATTATAATTTTTAATTCGATCAAAACAATTTTTTAATGACTGCTTGATATCTGTATTTCTATTGGCAGAAACTTTAGCAGTCATATTAGTAACTGAAAAATCTTTTATCCAAAATCTTTCAATAAATTCAGATACAATTTTCAGATCTTCTTTCATTTTCAAAGGGTCGCTTAGCAGTAAATGTACAGTTGTACTAAACGAATCCATATATTCAAAAAAATTATAATCTTGAGATTTTTTTTCTTGAATATTTTTACAGTGAGAAATAATATCAGCCACTTCATTTACAAACGAAAGATGGTCATTATTTTTAATGTCTAAATTTTGTAAGTTTTTTTCAAGATCGCAATATCCCTTTACAAGCTCTTTATTGAGTTGGCTCTTAACCTTATTGTAACGTTCCTCTAAAACCTTAAATGCATCAAAAATTAATACAAGCGGTTCAAAATTCATAATATTCTTAATATCATCTAAATTCAGGGTAAGAACTTGATTATATAATTTTTTTAGTTCCTCAGGGGCCTCAAATGAAAAATCTGGAGGAAATAAAATTTCTAAAGAGTAACCTTTACTCAAATTAAATAACATAAGTTCATAGAATGTTTTAGCGCATGATTCACCAGGAAGATTAGAAGATAAAGTTAATAAGACACCAAAATTACTTGCCCTTTCTTTCCTAATTTCTTCAATGTAGGGCTGCTGTTTTATTTGAGTATGAACGCCATAATTATCGGTCAATTGGTTTTTAAAAGTTTTATTGCGAGGGTTTGAACCAAACGGGTCAATAAATAAATGATGATTCTTTACCGCATTATCTTTATCTTTTGTTACTGCTGGATGTCTTACGAAACGTTTTTGAGAACTTTTTGTTGGGGACAACTTCTTAATGAGAGAAGAAATTTTATTATTTACAGTGTTCTCATCATTGATGGAATTCATAAAATTGGAAACATAACTCGAAGGGCCGTCATCTGGGATTAACATGGGAAATATACCGATATTTTTATTTTAAACGATAAATATACCATATTTACTATTAAATGGAAGCGAATTCTTAGATTTAAAGGGTGTTGGGAATTAAAGAAATGATTACTAACCCTTACTTTTTTTAATCAAAAAAGAGCTTTTCTTTAAAAACAAATTATGATATAATGAATGTTTAAAATAAGTCTGTGATAATATCGAATAAGGAGAACTAGTGAGTAATATAAACCTTTTTTCAATAATACCTACTGAAATAAATGAATATATTTGCAGTTTCCTACCAGAAAAAGATTATCGCCTTTACGATATGGTCTCAAAGAACTTCGCTACTCCCCTCTGGTCTCAATATTTATCGAAGCGAAACATAAAAGCGGTTGGTACGGGACGAGAACAGGTTTTAGAAGATGTTCGAACTTATTGCAACCTTTTAATCCCACAATCTGACATAAAAAAGTATTTGATAGACCCCTCATCGATAGCTTTTGAAGTTAAAGAAGCTCTTAAAAAACTTTCAGGAACTAATGGTTTAGTGATTGATTTTCAAACAGCCTTATGGAACATTTATGTTCAAGAAGGTAAAACTGTTTCTCGGGGCGCCATTAATACCTTGTTAGAATTCGATCTGAATACATTTAAGACTCTTTACCACCTTTATACAACTCAAGCGATACAAGCTAATTTAGACGATGAAACATTTAAAAATTTTATAGAAAAAGTCATATCTGTTTCTTCATCCCAAGATATGATTAAATACCTAAAATCTTCTATAGCTCATAATAACACGCTCGCAATTGAAATATTCCTAAAAAATATAGCAGAGTTCGATTCCACTATCTTAACCCTTGCTCTTAGTCAAAAACTTAATTTAAAAATTCTAGCTACAATCTTAAACAAAACAAAAGTTTGTGATTTTGAAAATCTTATAACAGCATTTAAAGGTGATTACACTGAGGAAATCAAACTTCAGATTATTAATAAGCTAGCTCTTTTAAATGATGCTGAAATAACGAGTTCAGGCCAATGTCTTAATTCAATGAATCGTGAATTTTCAAAAAAGACAATCCGGGATGTGAAAAACATTCAAGCCAATATTACTACATTAGATCCTTTTATGTTCGATAACCTGCTAAAGCAGCACGAAATACAGTTGAGTGACAATGATTCCAAATGGCTTAGTAAAAATTGCTCCATGGAAGTATTAGCTAAACTTTTAACAAAAGAAATTGATTGGAAAACATTTTATCAATATTACGAATATAAGATGATTAGTTCCTGCGTCCTTAACAGTCATTCGCTGAAATTAAAAGAATCCATTTTAAATGCAATGCCAATAGCTGCTTTTAATTTCAAAATTGATCAATTTCTTTTGGCCTCAAAAGCTCAACCTCCAAAATTAGAACCTGTTACAATCCTTAGAGATGAGGCGTTAATTAAGGGTGCCGAGATTCTTTTGTTCAAGAATAAAGATATGAATCAACTCGATCTGAAGCTTAATGCAGATAACATTGATATTTATGCTCAAGAAACCTTCAATACGATTATTGAGCATCAAAAAGCACATAAGCTTCCAACATTTATCGCTACCTTTATCAATCCTATAACAAAAGAGCTGGAAGTTACAGAGGCCGTTAGTTTTAATCGTCAATTCCATAAATTTAACAATAAGGCTGACAACACAAATAGCAATCTTATTCACACATTTAAATTCTATAAAAATACGAAAATTGATAAGGTTTTCACTTTTATGTGTGATCAACAAACGATTTTGGAAAATAATGATCACTTTGCAAAACGCATTAATGCTTCTGATTTAAATATGGATTCTACCTTCCGTGGCCAGGAGAGGGCCTATATGTCAAGATATTATGCAGAACTTGCCATAGAGAGTGAGGAAGCTGTGACAGGCGTAGACTTAACACCGGATAGGCAATTGGAACATTTATATAAAGCGATTCATTATTATAAAAAATCTCGATTCTGGCTTGAAAAAGCAATAGAAGATAAAGACATCGACTCTTATTTGACTTTAATCGATTGGTATAGATTTGGTAATCTAATAACAGACCCATCGTTTAGAATGATGATGTACAATTTAAATCTTGCAGCACATACTGTGTCAGATTGTGACATTCGAGCACGTCAAATATTAACTTCTTATTTGAACATCCTTAATAATAATGATCAAGTAGAAGACAGGAAAAAGCATATTGCTTATTGCCGATCACGTCTTACCAAACTTCCGGTAATCTCAAAATTAGAAGCTTAGCCACCTACAAATATAAGGATGGCTAACGCGGTGAAAATTTTAATTCGATGGAAACTTAAAATTTAAGGACGGTTTTCTCATAAGTGTAACACCTTTATCGTAAACTAAAACACTAAACATGCATTAAAAGTTCCACGCTTATTTGAAAACCGTCCCCAACCTGAAATTGGATTCACAAAAAATTCAATTGCCTATTTTTTTTTGCTAACCTAATAAATGGTAGGATATTTATAAGAGCATTTTCTGCATGATCTCATCATGGGAATCATTCATGATTTTATTATAAATTAATGTAATATCATTATCTGAAGCCTCTTTAAGTCTTGCCGAGGTGGGAATTTTATTAAAGAATTCACTGTAAACTTTATTTTGAATTTCTTGATTAGCCTTTTCGCGGGCTTCTTTATAACCAACACCCTTTACAGCCATCATTAAAGTCTCTTTAACAAGACTTAAACAAATAAGATTTAAAGCCCTCTCGGGGGTATTTATCTTTTTCCCATCGTTCATAAAAGCCTCTACAGTTTCAACGGTCTTATCCAAATAAGGAATTAGTTTTTCTACCGTGTCACTTTCTTTGATTTTACCATCCATAAGAACTAATTCTTTCAAGGATCTTGCTAAAGAACTTTTATAATCATCTCCTTTCAATTGCCATTCAGAAGCTCTATCAGCTACTTTATTCATAGAAACCGGAAGTAATTCAGTTTCTGAAAAAAGTCTTAAGAAAAATGTTCTTATTAACTCCAAGCCTTTAAAATGTAATTGCTTTTCTGAATATTCTGATTTCAAAAGAGATTCAAATTCTTCATGAAACAGCGCCTCAATTTCCTTATGGGATACATTTCGCTTTCTCATTTGTTCAAAAATATCCTTGTTATATAGAACATTTTTTGCACCCTCACCAAATACAATTTCATCACCATGAGGTACTTCCACCTTGATAAAATGTTTAACTTTATCAAAATTCCAAGCAAATATACTTGGAAAGGGCAGGGTATGAGCTCTATCAAGTTCTATAACTTTTTTCTTTTCATCTACCCCCATAAGTAGATTTAATTTTGCTTTAACTAATAGATTTTCTTCGTTAGTTCTTTTGATTTCCTCATGTCCCATAATGCCTTTATCTCGATGAAGATTGGGACATATTGTTAATTCATTGGAATTTTTCGATGAATTTTCTATAAGTTTTGAAACAATTGTTTTTAGACGATTTTTAAAACCCGGATGTTTTGCCTCACCTAAATCACCCAAATCATTAACTACATTCACAAAAGCGGTATAATGGTTAAAAAGATGATCATATCTTGCAAGACTATGCATTTTATATTCCTTAATCAGCATTTCCAACAAATTTGTATTTTCCAACAATGTTTCTTTATGGGCTTTAAAAATACTGCCATTATTGGGATTAGACGTATAGGCACCCAAATCTCTATCTAAATTGTTCAATTTCATTTTATTTTGAGTTATAACAAACATATACTTATCAGTTAATATATCAAGAACAGAGCCTAACAGATCATTGTTATCTGTTTGATTACTTGGACTGTTCAATATTAAATCTAATGATTTTTTTTTATTTTTAGAGTCAACCTTAATCAAGATATCTTTAATAGATTTGTCCAAATCTGAATTTCTTTTCACCGATTGACTTAAGTTAGAAGACTTTTCAACCATTAAAGGTATATCCCAATGTTTTTTTATAAAATCGGCTACAATAGCTAGATCATATTCCTTCGGCTCGATTTTTAATAATACGTCAATAGATTTTGTAAAAGATTCTAAATAACTTAAAGCTTTAGAATTTGTAGCGCTCCTCTTAAAATTACCTTTACACTTTCCAACTACACCGTTAATACTTTCTACAAAAAAACTATTCAAATTAGAGTTGTCACCATCAAGACCGTTGAGTTCTAAGGATTGAGTGTAGTTATTTAAAAGTTTATTTATGTCTCTAGAAGCCTCTAAAAGAATTTTATCTACCTCTTTTTCATTTCCGAGCTTCTCAGTTAGATTTGTCATTGCTTTATCCAATAGAGCTTTTGGATCTAAAGAATCAAAATCCATATAAGAATTAAGTTCAGATGGGATGCCGGTGGCTAAAATTTCGTTGTATAAAATTTTCAAATCTTCAGGGACTGTACAATTTTCAGGAAATAAAGTTTCAAGTGCATGCCCTTTCTCAAGGTTTGATTGAATCAAAATAAAAAAAGCTTTTGCGCATTTAGTTTCAGAAAGAGATGTTGTTAAATTCTGTAAATGCGTAAAAATTTGTTTTCTTTCATTTTTCAATTCTTTAATAGAATGGTGATTTTTTATTTGCCCGTACAATCCAGCACTATCTTTAAAAAAATCTTTAAATATCTTTTGACGAAATGATTCTAAGATAAAAGGGTCGTAGTAGTAGTGGTGCGCTTTAATGGCATTTTTTTCATCCGTCACACGAAAATCATAAGCTCTACGTGATTTATTCCTAATATAGCTTTTGTTGGATATAGAAGATAAGCCATCTAAATCATCATTAGTTTGTGAATCTAAATTCTGATCATTTATGATGAATCTATTTTTATCTTCATTTAACGTAGGATTTAATTTTGCATCAAACCCTTCCAAAGAAGGATTTGATGAATTTCCATTTAAAGATTGCATAATTGGATACCTAATAAATTATTATTAAATATCAATTATATCACAATTACTGTTAAATGTAAGTTAATTTCCTGTTAAGATTCTATCAAGAAGATAGAATCTTTTAAACAAATTATTTTTGATGGGAAAAGAAATTAGCGACCTCATCTTCAAAATCATCTTTAGCTTCATGTGCAGCCATTTTACCAATCCAACGCTTATGATTTGAGTTAGCTACAAGATCAGCTAATTCATCAAGTTTAGCGCCGCTTAATCCATCTATTTTAGCTTTAAGTTTATCTTTAAGAAGACACATCCACGCTTCATCAGCCATTTCAAGTAATGTATGAGCAAAATCGCCTTCACAGCAACCTTTTTTATCTTGGCAACCGCATTCGCATTTGCTACAACATGAACATCCTCCACCGCTTTGACATCCGCATCCGCAGGATGAATGATTTTTTGATGATTGAGATGTTGAACATGAACCATTTTTGCATGACATAAAGCCCCCTTAAGTTTTTATTAGTACCTTAACTTCTATATGGCAGATTCAAATATTTTTCATCAACCAGAAAATCGATGCTTAGAAGTGTATATCTTATAGCACCAAGATATTGAAAGTATTGTGTTTTACCTAGTACACTGTAAGTTAAGTCCGTGCCCGTTAAACTTCGTGAAAGCTCTTAGCGGTTCGACGATCAAAATCGGGTTAATATATGAATATGGGCCCGATTTTGATCGATCGAACCCCGGGGCTTTGACGATGTTTTCCGGGTACGGAATTACCTTACAGTGTACTAGTACACCCTGGTGTACTAGGCACGTCCTAAGAAGATTTAAGAGTCAAAATATGAGGAGGGTTCAAGACACCTATTAAGTTTGCGTAAATCTCATCTAATTTATCCTCACTATAACGGTTATCCACTAACAACGCATAGCCTATATTTGTTTGCATGCTGATTTTTTGATCCTTAAAATGCACCATGACATCTTGCAAAAATTGATTCGTTCTCCAATTTTCTTCTGCAATCATCTGAAATTTTAAATAATTAATTTTTTCATGGTTAAATTTATTTTCAATCAACTCTATATTATGCAAGATGCTGTTTTTTATCGGTCCAATGAAAGGAATATAGGAAATATGTAATTCCTGACAGGCTTTCATTTTTTTCCTGAGTTGCTCAAAATTTCTATTAGTTGAAAAAAGCTCTTCTAACTCAATCCTTTTAAAATTTTTTTGGGCTGGTATTTTTGTGCATGTACTCCCGTTTGTTCTATCAAACAGACTTTCAATTAACTTTGAAAAAACGAATTTATTAAATACATTGTATATCGAAAAAGAAGATAAATAATCATGTTTTTTTACAAGTTCGTAAGCAACATCTATATAAATTTCAAATAAATTGTTTAACTTATTTTTAATTAGATTTTTATTAGTCATTTCTTCCGGTTTTATTTCAAAATTTTTAATAAAATGGGTAATGATATAATTCATGATATTCGCATAAAAGTTTTCGTTCTTGCTTTCTTTATCAGTTAAAAGGCTATCGAGCGAGGTATTTAAAAAAGATTGTCCGGACAAATATTTTATATCATCAGTTAAAGCATCTAAAAATTGAGTATAATCCGGAATGGCGGTGTCACCTGATAAAAAATTTTCAACCTGATAAGTTGGCTTAAATGAAATGCGAAACTTTTCTGATAATGAATCGGATTTGTTTTTTTCTAATAGATATTGAATTTCATGACAAAGATCTGTAAATTCTTGTTTTTCAAAAACTTGTAGTAATATTATTTCTCTGATAGTCTCTTTGATATTTTTCGTGAATTCTTGATCTTCAATTATAAGACTTTGTAGCGCAAGACGAATGAAATTTAACACCCTTAATCTTTGCATATAGGGCATCTCGGTTTTGGGCAGTCTTAAAACTAAGAGAGCTTGTTTAAATAATTCTTTTGTTGTTACAAAATTTTTATATGAACAAAGGTAAGTAATAGGAGCCAATAAAGGAACTTTCTCATCACCATCTTCACGCACCTCAAGTGGGTAAAGTTTTTGAAAAATCGCAATACTTAGTTTCTCGTTTTCTGTTAAATTTTGATCATCTGCTATTTTTGGAAATTGGAGGTTGCTTATTACTCTTCGATAATCGAATTCATCCTGGATATCAGCTTCAAAAGGGGATATCACTCTTTTTTCATAACAAAATAAAATTTCATTTTCCATTTCGGTTTGCAAAGCGGTTTGATGCTCTCCAATTTTTTTTCTGGCTAGGTCATCAATTTCCTTAATAGTTACAAGATTTCCTCGATCGTCAAAAAAATATTCGATATGCGATGTCATCGCTCTAAGAATTTTTTGATAAATAAATTTTACACTGGCTTTATTGCTTTCAGCATTAAAAGATATATTTTCAACCTGAGCAACACTTAAACCATGCTCGGTTAAAATAATTTTTTTGTCATTGATATTAAAAACCGAACTCAAGCAATTATAAATTTTTCTTAATTCTATTATAGTCTCAACTCGAATTACATCAATTGTTGTTAATTTAGAAATGTCAATTTTTTCTAATTTACTTGCGCTTTGTCTATTAATTGGCGGAATATCTCTCACTGCTTTTTTTAAAGACATCAGCGATACTCGTTGCGGATTGTTAGAATAACCTTCCCCGGTACTTAAAGACCTGGTTGGGCGACAGTATGATGTAGGCTCTGTTAGGAAATTCATAAAATAAACCTTATTAGATTAAAAGATTTTTTATAGATGAAATCTATAAATTTCAATCATCATATTTATTTCCAGAGTTTTTGCCTATAAGAATAATCTAGAAAATTTTATAAGATCTAAGCTATTGATTGATATGTGAAAATTTGTTTTTTTTATGATTGGTAAACTAACACCAATGAATACAAAATACCACCCAAGGCAAAGGCTGCAAAGCTAGTGCCTTTTTGCTCTTTTGGTAACTCATATTTCAAAACGTTTAAAATCATTCCGCCTGCGGTAAATGCAACGCCATAGATGACCGTCGATTGTGGAATAGATGTAAATAGACCGGCAATAAATCCCAAATAAAGGAATAACGCTAAAATGATCTTACTAAAAACATCATAATGCGCCCCATGCGCCTCTTTTAAAGAATGGTCCGTTATGAAATTATGCAATCCAACAGCAAAAGTAAAAAGATAAAGAGGTTGAATGAAAGGATCATGAATGTCTACAACTTCGTAACCGATTAGAAAATTGAAAAACAAAAAACTAACCATGTTACAAACAAACGGAAGGCTTATTTTGTTTTGCGAACTGGGAATAGGAATGCTATGAGTTGCATAAAAAACAAGAAATCCTAAAAAAGCAACTAAATAGACATGTCGCTCTTTTAGAGGAATAAGATCTTCTGTGATCTCTTGTAATGTCTGTTGAGACAAACCCAACCTCGGCATTAACTCAACAAAAACATAAGCGACAGCGACACCTCCTGCCATCGATAAAAATCTCGTGCGCCATATATTCGTAAAATTAGCAAAGGCAGAAAATAGATGTATGCTTGCTAAAATTGTAACGCATAGTAGCGAATGCCAATGAAAAACTGTCATCTATTTTTTAAATCTTTTTGAATCATCACATGGGTTTCAGCTGCAAAGTTAAAGAAAAACACAATGGCCGGAGAAAGAAGCGCTGTAAAAGGAATCATAATCACAAACCACTGCAAGACTGTGTAGATAGGATCATCGCAAGCATAGCAAATAGAGCCTGTTAAAAAAGCAGCCAAGGATAAAATTCCAACGACAAAGAAAAGGGGTAAAGAGGCAATGAGCGCACAAACAAGATTAGTAAAGGGATCGCCTTCCAAGTGGCTCACCAAGGTTTTAGAAATTTGCATTTTGCTAAATCCTTTTAAAGCAATAATTGGAGCCACAAAAAAAAGAAGAGCAAAATTGAATAAACATAAAACAATGGAGCCAAGATTAATAAGAAAAGGGGCAAAAGCTAAAATGACTGCAAAAAACTGGCCAATGGATGGGATGTCCCTTAATAAAAAGAAAAAACCAAGTAACATCCACATCAATAGGTAGCATAATATAATGGGAACTGAAAAGTAGGATGTTCCTAAAATCATTTCCCAAGATTTTGCAAAAATTTCACTGTACTTGACTGATTTATTTTTAATTTCATCATGATAAATACGAATCAAAAAGATTCCTGTTGATAACAAAAATCCGGCACAAAGAAAAATGGGCAAAAACGATAAGCTCATCGTTAACCATTGTCCCGCGTTAACAGCAAGGCCTCTAAAAAAAACGACCATCACACCACAGAGTAAAAGAGTGGTAAAGACGAGTAAAAGCTTTTTCATGATGAAGCTTTTAGATAAAGCACGATTAAATATAAATTGGATGTCAGACAGTGTCATGTTGGTTTAAGTTTCCTTTTTCTTATAAATATATTCTGGTCTTACTAGTGGAGTTCCCTTGCCACCTCTGGCATCACATCTTTCATAAACAATCTGAATGGCAATACCCACAATACGGGAGAGGCCAAAAAGGATCGTAAAATATTCAGGATAAGGAAAGCCTGAAGCTGTCAAAACAACGCCTGAAATTGCATCCACATTAGGGTATGGATTTGAAATTTTTGGATTTTCGGACAACACCTTGGTTCCTTGCGATTTTAAAAGGCTCGCAATTTTTACTAACGGATGATTTGCAAATTTTTTATTTGCCAGATCATAAAAAATTACTGCACGAGGATCGATCACGCGTAATACTGCGTGTCCAAATCCAAAAACGAGCTGATCATTTGCAAGTCTTGTTCGAATCAATTTTTCTATCTGTTCTGCAGTTGCGTTTTCACCGGTCTCCTTAAGTATTTCTTCAACAAAGCTTAAACAGTCTTGATTGGCCTTTCCATGCCTTGGGCCGGCAAGAGCTGCCATAGCAGCCGCCATGGATCCGTACATATCTTCAAGAGATGATGCAACAGCTTTACCAACAAAAGTAGATAAATTGCCTCCGCCATGATCGTAATGCAGTATATTAAACAACTTAAACACTTCAGTCAATTCTTTAGTTTTTTTATTTGGAATATTTAACATTGCCGTAAAATTTTCCATATAGCCAAGTTCAGGTTCTGATTTAGGTGTATCGCCCCATCCTGCATGATAATTGATGATGGTTGCAACAAGCTCCGGAGCTTTTGCGATTAGATCTAAGCAAGCTTCCTTGTAATCATTTGTTTTTTGAAACATGCCTTGAATAAGCAAGCTTGCACAAAAAAGCTTCATTGAATGACCATTTTTAGGAAGAAGTTTGATCTGGTCAATGACTTCGCGCGGTAATTTAGCTCTTTTTTGCAATTGCTTGGAAAACTCATTAACTTCCTCCTCACTTCCAAGCCTGCCATGATACAGAAGAAAAATAACTTCTTCAGGCTCTTTTGTAACACAATCGCTAAGTGGGATGCCAGAATAAAATAAACCGGTCAAAGGATCAACTTCCGAGGTTGTGCAATAGCCTACAGGGTAACCGCGCATTCCTGTCTCTAAATTTTCTTCTTTGATCTCAAATAATACATCGCTCATTTAAATTGCTCCTAAAGATGATTTTACAAGTTCTCTTTCTTCGATTAATTCTTTTTCCGATTTTAAAATTTTTTCTTTTAAAAAGTCATTCCAAGCAATATCTTTAATGATTTCATAATCTCCATTCCCATTAGATTTACAGGGAAAGGAAAAAATCAATTGATTTTGGATGCCATAGCCATTGCCATCGGATAAAACAGCCAGAGAAAAAGACTCTCCTGCCGGCGTTTTTTTATTTAAGGAAATAATAGTGTCTACAACAGCATTTGCAGCAGATGCTGCTGATGATTTTCCACGTGCTGCAATAATTGCAGCTCCTCTTTTTTGGACTGCCGGTATAAATTCATTGTCTAACCAGTCAGGATCATTAATTACCTGAGATGCCGGTTGATCATTTATTGTAGCATTTACAAAATCAGGAACCTGCGTTGCCGAGTGATTGCCCCAAATGTTCATATTTTTTACGTTACCAACCGAAACTTTGGCTTTTTTGGAAAGCATGCTTATTGCACGGTTTTCATCAAGACGCATCATGGCATAGAAATTTTTAGGATTTAAATCAGGAGCGTTCTTTAAGGCAATCAAACAGTTTGTGTTACAAGGATTGCCAACAACTAAAACTTTAACATCGCGGCTTGCCACTTCATTAAGGGCTTTGCCCTGTTCTATAAAAATTTTCCCATTTTCGCTAAGAAGTTCTGCCCTTTCCATTCCGGGGCCTCTTGGTTTTGAACCAATTAGAATCGCATAATCCACATCTTTAAAAATAACTTTTGCATCATAACCGATTTGAATCTCTTCCAAAATTTGAAATGCGCAATCATCAAGCTCCATTTTTACGCCTTCCAAAACATTCATCATTGGTTCAATTTCCAAAATATGAAGGGCAATTGGTTGATCATGCCCAAACACTTCACCTGATGCTATTCGAAAAAGAAGTTGATAGGCTATTTGCCCCCCGCCACCGGTAACTGCTATGCGCATGATTTGTTTTGTCATTTAAAAAACCTTTGGTTATACTTATAATTCATTTGTTATCCATCAACATTTAAACTTAAAATTTTTAGCTTATGACCCTTAATATTATTGAAATTTTCGCAAGCGTCCAAGGGGAAACCTCCCTTAGTGGATTACCAACGACATTTATCAGGTTGGCTGCCTGCAACTTGCGATGCAGCTGGTGTGACACAAGCTACTCTTTTGGTCGTGGCGAAAAAACTTCGTTAGAAGACATCATACAACAAACGAATAAAAATGGGTGTCTCCATGTCTGTATAACAGGAGGAGAACCTCTTTTACAAGAAAATGTTTACAGCTTAATGCAAACCCTTGCCGATCAGAACTATAAAGTAAGTTTGGAAACAGGTGGCTCCCTTACAATCGATAAGGTCGACTCTCGCGTATTCATTGTACTTGATATCAAATGTCCTGGAAGTAAAATGAGCCACAAAAATTTGATGTCCAATCTTTGCATTTTGCCAAAAAATTCTGCGGTCAAATTCGTCATTTTAGATCGGGCTGATTATGACTATGCAAAAGATATTGTAGCGAAATTCGATCTTTTCAATAAGACAGAAGTTCTTTTTTCTCCGGTTTTTGGTGTCATGGAAGCAAAAACATTAGTTTCCTGGATTTTAGAAGACAAAATACCCGTAAGACTCAATTTGCAACTGCACAAATTCATCTGGGAACCGGCAACCAGGGGCGTATAAATGAGGAGCGCGTAAATGAAAGCCATTGTTTTAATGAGTGGTGGTCTTGACTCTACGGTCATACTAGCGCTTGCCCTGCAAAAAAAGCGTGAGTGTTTGTGTGTAAGTTTCAATTATAATCAGCGCCATCTTATTGAATTAGAATCTGCAAAGGCAATCACTGATTATTATCAAGTGCCTCATAAAATTATCACACTAGACCCTTCCATTTTTGCAGGCTCTTCACTTTTAAAAAATGAAAATCAGGGTGTACCAAAAAATAGAACTGCTGATGAAATAAAAAATGCAGGCACACCATCAACTTACGTCCCTGCTAGGAACACGATTTTTTTAAGCTTAGCGCTAGCTCAAGCTGAAATCTTTGCTGCAGAAGAAATCTACATTGGGCCAAATGCGCTAGACACCGTTTATCCTGATTGCAGCCAAAAATTTATTGACGCATACCAAAGCGTTATCCATGTTGCCACAAAACAAGCCCTTAACGGCAATCCACCAAAACTTATCGCGCCCCTTCTTGAATTAAATAAAGTGCAAATCATTGCTCTTGGAAAGGAATTAAATGCGCCTCTCGAATTGAGCTTCAGTTGCTATGACCCAGTCGATAGTGAACCCTGCGGCCTCTGCGACGCCAGCACCCTCCGCACCACCGCCTTCCAGAATTTGAATCTCTAGTTTTCTTTTCACCTTGTAGCACCACTCCGTGGTGCATTTATTATTTAACCTTACCGGTGGTTTCACCACCGGCTACCTATGTAAAACCGCTCCGCGGTAGAAATAAATATTTCTGTTTTCATCACGAAGTGATGCAACATAGGTAGCCGGTGGTGAAACCACCGGTAAGGGTTAATTATGACCGCACCGCGGAGCGGTGCTACAATAAAGATTGGAGACGAGTTTTAAGTACTTTTTACTCTTTTCTTCCCTCTCACCCTTCCTCTCATTGCTCCTCTGTGGTCTCGGTGTTAGAAAAACACTATAAGCAAAAGCTACTTTTAAGCTGGGCCTGCACATTCTCATAATTTTCAATATATGCTTGTTTTTTTATTTCCTGCTGTCTGCTAAATTCATTAATATTTGAAATGAGTTTGTCAATTTGATCAGTATAGACCTTTTCAGCTTCTTTATCATTTTTAAGCTTTTCATCAAGTGCGGATTTTTTTTCCTTATAAAAGCTTTCTGCTTTTAACGATTCTTCCTTAAGGGTTTCTAATTTGTTTTTCTGATCTTTGATTTGAGATTCAAGATAGTCAGCACTGTTTAATTTTTGAAGTTCTTCAATTTTATTTTTTTCTTTCATCAATTCTTTTATTTTTTCATTTAACAGTTTAATGTCATTATCAAATTTACCATGGTTCCAAGCATTTTTCAAACCTACAACAGGCTTTGCTTTTTCTTGATTTAGGGCTATAATTTCATTTTCAGTCTCGGTTATCTTACTTGCTACTTCAATCAGTTGTAAGGAGTATTCAAAGTTTTTAATGTCTGAAACATTTGCCAATGTTTCCTCCAACGAAGCAATTTTTTTCTTAACTTCGTTAACGTCTGATAATGTTTTTTCCCATGAGGCTACTGCTTTGCTTAACTCCAAGCTATCAGACTTTACGGAATCAAGAAAAAGCTTTCTAACATTTTCAAGCTTTTTAATCTCTTCTAACTTTACATTTTTCGTTTCCATGCATTTATTCTTAAATCTTTGCATGATATCATTGTGATTATTCAAATTTAATTCATAATTCTGTTTACATTTCTCAATAGACTTGATTTTTCTTTTATCCAACTCAAAATCCACGATTATATCATAACATTCAAGACTTGCACCCTTCATTATTTCATCAAAATGTGTATTTAAATAATCTTTAATTAGTTTTTTAAATTTGTTGGATTTGGAATCAATCAAATGATGTTTAAAAAGGAAATCCCCGTGATGTTTAACTAGCTGCTCCAAGGATTTATAATGTACGATTTCCTTTTCAACAAGATCCTTAATCGGAAGCCCATTTAAAAAGGATTCAGCATTAAGGATGTTCGAATTAAAATAAAATTTATGGTTTTGCAAAATAAGTGGAATTGAAGTAGTTTTTAGCTCTTCTAACACTTTCATTTCCCAATAATTTCCAAAATGTTTTTGAGTCTTAAAAAAAGTTTCATTATCGTGTTGAAGAATGTCCCGCATTCTCATATTGTTCCAGCGGATCCGATAGCAATCATGCAAACTTATTTGCCAATGAGAACAATGGGATTTATATTTTTTAATTTCTTCAATTTTACAATTTTTAATGAGGTCTAAAAATTTGCTGTAAAGTGTATCCTTTAGGTTTTGAGAAAATTGAATCATATGAAAGCTTTCTGTTCCATGTTTTTCAAAGAAAGCAGAATAACTTAAATTTAAAGCATCCACGCTTAGTACCTGCTCGATTTGCCACATTTCGATTTCAATAATTGTTTTTACAGAATCATTTATTTTGCACATTTCTTTGTAAGGCAATTTAAGAAAAAGACTTCGCAAATCGGGTTTGTATTTTATATCTAGTGTTAATAATTGAAGGTAACCATTCTCACCGTTGCGTTTTTGGAATTCTAAATAATCTTTGCACTTAAGTTCGCCTGGTAAAATCGTCTTTTCAAGCTCATTGTCTGAAATTTCCAGTCCTAAACATTCATTTTTATATCGCTCTTTAACTGCTAATAAGCCGTCATGATTTAAGTAGATTTTGTCTAATAATTTGTTCTTAAGGTTTGATTGAATAATCCCTTTTTTTTCATCAGGCATACCAAAAAGCCAATCAAAAAATTTAAAGGTATGTTTCGTCACAAATTGCTTGTACGTTAAATTATATGTATCGGCTATGACTTGATCGTCAATTTGGCTTTTACATATTTCTAAGCAAACTAAATAATCTAGAGATGAAGCATCTCGCATTTCAACGTAAGACATATCACGAAGAAAGGCAGTTCTTAAGATTTCCCGGGTTTCAGAATAACAATTAACAACTTTAATGACGCCGTCAGCCCCATTTCTAAGAACGAACTCTTGAAATGTGAAGATTCTCTGAAACTCGTTGAAAAGAATGATTTTTTCCATTTCCCATGAATCAATTTTAAATACTTCCAGATCTTTTTTATAAAGGGAAAAAGCTTTGACTAATCCACAGTTTAATTGTGATACTTCTTTAATGAAGTTTGCTTTAATTATGTTTTTCTCATCCGCATTTAAATTCAACAGTTCCGGATGCTGACTATTTTGACGAAATGCAAAATAGTTCAAATTGCCATTTAAAACTTCTTTGATTTGGCTGTTGGCAAGAACGATTTTAATTGTTTCATCAGATAAATCAAAAAAAATAATTTCCATTTTAAATTTGAGTTTTACTTCATCAAAATTTTCAAACTCTCTAATATGGACAAGAAATAATGATTTTAATTTCTCTTTATTTTTATCTGTAAAAATAAAAAGTGCTTCCTTGCCATTCCTCTCAACAAAGTCAGTAAAGGACGTGCAATTTTTAACTTCAGTTTCAAAGAGTATGTTTTCCAAATCATTAACAGTCAGAATTTTATATTCTTTAATCTCATCGCCATAGTTTTTTTGAATTTCTTTGTAGGGTAATTGTTTCTGAACAATCTTTTGGACTACTTCCAACCCCATTTTTGCTCTAAATCCAGGATCATTCCAGAATGTTTTCTTTAAGTAACAAAAAGCAGAAGTAGCAGCTGTGATGATGGTTGCTGATAAACTCGCAAATGTGGCCTTGATAACAACTTGTGGAGCTGCCGTAAAATAAAGCGCTGAATAGCCTGTACCACAAAAAGCAATAACAGCGAGTAGTGCAAATGCACTAGCTGCACATCTTACTACCTTTTCCTTATTATAAAAATAAGGTTGGATCATTTGTTCATGGTATTTTGTCAGGATCGTTTGAGCGAAGCCTACATCTTTAGTAAAATTTTGAAAGCTTAAAGCTATTCTTTGCGGTTTTACTGGCTGTATTGTTTGAGAAAGGGATTGCATATTATTATCCTTATATTATTATCTTGTTACCGATTCTAAAGAATAAACGGATTTAATTAAACTATAAAAAACAGACCTCCTGAGGCTATTTTTTTTCATCATTTAAACAATCTAAAATCATCTGGATTAATATACTTACATACCAACGTAAGGATGTTTTATCCAGACTTTATAATACTTGATGGCTTCTCTAAGGCTTTTAGGCGTTCCGATTCCAAGTTCATAGCATGTAGCTACTTTTGCTATGGGTATAGATGTGATAACAAAAGAATAATTCTTAATAATTTTGTAATAATTCAAAGCTTTTCTAACATTAACAGCGGTACCAATCCCTTCCTCATGACATCGAGCTGCATTTAACAACAGTTTTTCATCACAAGGACCCTCACCACTTAAAAGAGCTTTATAATGCTGAAATGCATCTTTTAAATTAACTCGCCGGCTCATACCTTTTTCAGCAAATGGCTTAATTTTAAGTTTTTTACTCAAAATTTTAATTTGCTGATCTGCTGCTAATTTAAAATATTTAAAGCAAAGTTCTTTATCCTGAGGAACCCCATATCCATAGTCATAGCTTCGAGCCAAATAGGTTTGGGCATTTAAAAGCCCCTGCTCGGCACTCAAGGTGTGGTATCTAAAAGGTTCATTGGGTGTTGATTCAATCTCACCCTGCTCCATATAATGACCTAAACAGTATTGTGCCGACTTATGTGCAGTGTTTTCAGATAAATACTCTTTAATGGGTTTAAGCCCCGTCACAAGTTCAAGATGCTCTTCACGCATAAGCCAGCCAAGAGAATCGATCTGTTTTTCACATTTCTTGGCAATATCATCAACTTTAACAAGATAAGAATAGCAAAATTCTTTGAAAGTCTTGTTAACCTTATTTAGAAGGTCTTCTTCGTAATAGGATTTAAAATATTTCAGTATCTTAAATTTCCAATAGCATTTGGCTATGTCTGACGATGTACTTATTTCGTGAAATAACTTACAACATTCAGAAGTCTTTGCTGCCGTTTTAAGATCAATATCGGCGCCATAGATAACCAAGCCCCAAATCGTGTCATAATGATCCATAAAGCTTGGTTGATAAACTTCTCTACTTCTTTTCATGTATCTGCCTTTTCCCTTTTTCTAATTTTATTAAATTTAACTTTACCAAAGTGTATACAGAGAACAAAAGGTAATAAAAATGCTTAATTTGGAGTGCGGAGACCTGGCTCCACACTCCAAATTTAGCAAATTATATTCCGTTTATCTTGGGCAATTTTAAATGATATTTGTATGTTTAAGTTCGGTTGTGGGCCCACCTGGTATAGACCTTATAATACTTGATCGCTTCCATAATATTTTCAGGTGTTCCAATCCCCTGCTCATAGCACTTTGCTACTTTTACTATAGGTGAGGAATCACTCATAAAAAAATTATTCGTAATAACTTTGTAGTAATTGAGCGCTCTTTTAAGATTTATTTCAGTATCGAGTCCTTCCTCATGGCAACGAGCAGCAATAAATAATAGTTTCTCGTTGCAAATATCGTAATAGAGAATACTTATATAATGCTCATAAGCCTCTTCTAAATTAACACGTTGGGTCATCACCTTTTGAGCAAATAAATCTATTTTCCGTTTAACGTAAATTTTTTTAATTTGTTGATCCGCTGCTAGTTTGTAATATTTAAAATGAAGCATTTCGTTTTTAGGGACCATTCTTCCCTGTTCATATATGGCTGCTAATCTGCATTGGGCTTCAACAAACCCTTGATCTGCACTAAGTGTGTAGTACTTTATGATTTCTTCAGGGGCTGATTTAGTCTCATCTTCAAGGCTATGGCTAAGATAAAATTGTGAAAGTCTGTTTGCGCTGGGTTCAGACAAATATTCTTTTAATGGAATAAGCAAGTTACGAAATTCCAAGGCCTCTTGGATATTTAGCTTAAAATGTACTTTAAATAAGCTATGGTATTTAGAAGTAATCTCATTAACTTTGTTTACATAAGAATAAAACAATTCTTTAAATGTCTTATTAACTTTATTTAGAAGATCCTTCTCATAATAATGACTAAAACATCTTACAACACCTGATTTCCAATAGCATTTTGCTATATCTGAGTTGATACTAATATGATGAAAAAATTTACTGACTTCTGAAGTCTTGGCAACAGTTTTTACATCGATACCCCCATTTCCATAGATGATCAAGCTCCAAATGGTTTCATAATGATCCATAAAGCTTGGCTGAAATACCTGCATAGTTCGCTTCATATATTTCCCTTGATTTACTAGCTGATGTAGGGGTGCTTGATCCAGACTTTGTAATACTTGATGGCTTCTTTCAAATTTTTAGGTGTGCCGATTCCATGTTCATAACAGGTTATTACTTTGGCTAATGGCGTACTTGAAACAGTAAAAGCTTGTTCCTTAACAGCTTTATAGTACATCAGTGCTTTTTTAACATTAACAGCTGTACCAATTCCTTCCTCGTGGCAACGTGCGGCAATCATCAACATTTTTTCATCACAATTAACCTCCCAATTTATTACACTTTTATAATGGGCAAAGGCATCTTTTAGATTAACACGGCGGCTCATACCCATTCCTGCAAATGGATCAATTTTTAGCTTCGCTGAGAAATTCTTAATCTGCTGATCTAAAGCTAACTTATAATATTTAAAGCAAAGTTCTGCATTTAAATGCTCTCCCCTATTATCATAAAAGCTTGCTAATCCACGTTGCGCCTCTAGAAGACCTTGATCGGCGCTTAATGTATAATATTTAATGATTTCTTCTAAATCTGATTTAACATTAAGATGTTCAAGACAATACCCTAAAAAGAATTGAGCATGTTTATTTGCATATGTTTCAGATAAATAATCCTTTAAGGGATTAAACAAAGAGTGAATCTCAAGTCGATCACTATAAGTGACCCAAGGATGATTTAGACTAGGTACAAAACGATTAGTAATCTCATTCACTTTAAAAAGGTAAGAGTAAAATAGCTCCTTAAATGTTTTATCAACCTTACTAAGAAGATCTTGGCTATAATAATGATTAAAATATTTAACAACGCCTGATTTCCAATAGCATTTAGCCATATCTGACGAAATACTTAATTGATAAAACAATTTGCTGCATTCAGAAGTTTTGGCAGCTGTTTTTGCATCAACTCCACTATATCCATTACCCGTTCCATAAATAACCAAGCCCCAAAGGGTATCATAATGATCCATAAAGGTTGGCGGATATATTTCCATCGTTCGCTTCATATACTCCCCTTTAATTTTGAGGATTCTTCCAATGTCATATTTTTAATACAAACCTTGTAATATTTAATTGCTTCACTCAAATCTTTAGGAGTGCCGATGCCTTTTTCATAAAATTCTGCAACTTTACGAATTATATCATCCCTTAAATTATATTTGGCATTAGAAACAAGTTTATAATATTTTACCGCTGTCTTAAGATTTATCATTGTGCCAATCCCTTCTTCATGACATCGAGCAGCTGCCAAAAGAATTGTTTTGTCGCATATAATATTACCTCTTTGAATCATTTTAAAATGTTCATGAGCATCTTTTAAACAAACATGTTGAACACTTCCAATATCAATAATTGGCTTCATATCAAACTTTTTGTAAATATCTTTTATAAGATGGTCTGCGGCAAGTTTATAATATTTAAACGCAAGATTGAAATTTTGCAGCTGATTTAGCTCACCAAATTCATATATAGACGCTAGTTTTTGTTCTGCTTTAAAAAAGCCCTGATCTGCACTTAAATGATAAAGCTTAATAGAATCTTCGATACTCGTAAAATGATAACCCATGTTTATGGATGAATAACAAGAAGCTAAATCAAATTGAGCTTGGCTATTTGCATAGGTTTCAAATAAATATTTTTTTAATGGACTAAGAAATTTGTAAACTTCATTATAAGTATTAAATTTTTCACATTTGTTTAAGACAACTATCATTTTTTTTGAATAAGAGAAAAACAATTCCCTAAAGGTCTTATTGGCCTTAAAAGTATCTTCTTCATAAAAATAATTAAAGTACTTGGTTACATTGCCTTTCCAATAACAATTGGACCTATCGGAAGTATTGGTAATATGCTGAAACAGCTTACTGCATTCAGAATTTTTTGCTGCAGTTTTAGTATCGACGCCAGTGTATTCATTACCAGTTCCATAAATAATCAAGCCCCAAATGGTATCATAATGATCCAAAACCTGATAACTCATTTCGTATCCTCTCTTCATTAACCCTCTCCTCACATGAACCTGCCGTTAAGAATTCAGAAATTTGTAATTTCTTAACGCAAAGGCTCAAAGGCACAAAGATGAAATGAATCTTTAGGAATTCAAGACCTTTATTTTAATTCTTTGCGCCTTTGCGCCTTTGCGTTAAAAAATCACAACCTTTACTAACGGTCTTCCTAGCTTTCGTGTCTTCGTGTCTTCGTGTCTTCGTGTCTTCGTGTCTTAGTGTTTAAAAAATCACCACTCCATGAATCCCCACCTGTCTACTAAGTCTTCGTGTTTACATTCTAACGTGAGCTTTTAATACGCTCCCAGGCATCGATGAAGAGCTTGATATTTTCTCCTAGATCTTCAATCACTTCTGACGCTGCCAAAAATTCCTTCGGTGGAAAGAGCGCCAAATTTTCCTTCAATTCATCACTTAACAATGCATACGCTAATTTATTTGGGCTCAAATAAAAATTGGTCTCCATATTTTTTGCAGCACTTGTAGGCTCTAAAAGAAAATTAATGAATGCATGGGCTAGATCTTCTCTTGAAGCACCTTTTGGAATGGCAACATAATCACAGGAAAAAATACCGCCCTCTTTTGGTAGCAATAACTTAACCTCTTCATCTTCTTCTGCCAATTGCATGATGTCACTTGAATAGCCCATGGAAACAATATATTCGCAGCTTGCAATGCCATTTTTGTACTGTTCGCTTTCAAATTTTGCGATATTTTTTTTCCAATCAACAACTTTTTTAACTGCCAAATCAATTTCTTGTTTTTTTATGGTATTTGCACTAAAACCTTGGACCTTTAAAGCCACACCTAAAACTTCTCGCATGTCGTTAAGTAGTGTCATGCGTCCCTTCAAATCACTCCTTGCAAAAACATCCCAGGAATTATCTAGATCTTTGACTTTATTTTGCCTATAAACAATGGCGCTAAAAGTGATTGAGTAGGGGATAGCGTTTGCATATTTGGCTTCATTGAGGAGTTCAAGTTCTGTAAAATCGATATTGGAAAAATTGGGAATAAGTGTGCGATCAAGTTTAAGCAACATGTTTTGACGCTCCATGACAGGCAATATATAGCCCGTCGGAAAGATCAGATCGTAGCCTGTTGCACCACTTTTCAACTTTGCATACATGGCTTCGTTTGAGTCATAAGTATCGATCACAACTGTGCATTGATATTTTTCTTCAAATTCTTCTATCAATTCTGAATTGATGAAATCTCCCCAAATAAAGATGTGAAGCTTAGGCTTATTTGAATTACAGCTAGATAGAATTAGACAACATAAGATGATAAGGATTCTGTTCATATAGTGTCTTCTCCTAAAAGCTTGTGTGTCAAGAAAACAACACCAAAAGTTGTGAGTAGCATGAGTGCAGAAAGTGCGTTAATCAATTGTGGGGAGCCAAATTTAATCATGCCATAAACGTAGATAGGTAATGTTGTGCTTCCTGGGCCTGCAACAAAGAAGGTAATAACAAAATCATCGATGGAAAGCGTAAAGGCAAGAAGTGCTGCTGCCATTATTCCCGGGGTAAGCAAGGGAAGTAATACTTTAACAAAAATTTGTCTTGAATTGGCTCCTAAATCTTGTGCAGCTTCAACAAGGGCAAAATCAAAATTTTGCAACCGAGATAACAACACCATCGTCACATAACTTAAGCAAAAAGTTGTGTGAGCAAGAAATATGGTAAAAAGACCGAGTTGTATATTTAAAAAAATAAAAAATAGCAATAAACTAATTCCCATTAAAATATCGGGTAAAATGAGCGGTGTATAAATTAAACCGATCTGAAATTTTTGTAAGGCTGAATTTTTATAGCGATAAAGCGAAAAGGCAGCAATCCCTCCTAAAAGTGTTGATGCAATTGTCGAGCCTATAGCAATAACAAGTGAATTGTAGACCGCAGACCATATTGAGCGTTCTCTAAATAGACTTTCGTACCATTTTAAAGAAAATCCTGTCCAACTGCCTGCAAATCTTGATTCATTAAAAGAGTTAATGATGAGGATGATCACCGGCAGATATAAAAACATCATGACAAGAATGGTTATGATAAACGGTAATTTGGATTTTCTCATTCTTTCATCCTCGCATCCAAAAGCCCTTTTTTGGTTAGTTTTGAATTGATGTAAAATAAAGCCATAGGCACCAATACAACCAATCCTAATAGAGCAGACAGTGCACTAGCTGCTGGCAAATTACGATCTACAAATATTTTTTGTGCAATTTTATTTCCAATCATTTCACTATTAGGACCCCCAACAACATCAGGAATCACATAAGCACCAACGGTGGGGATGAAAACCATTAATATGGCTGTAATCATCCCCGTTTTAATCCCAGGCAAAAAGACTTTTATAAAAGCTTCTCTTTTGGAGGCTCCCAAATCAAGGGCTGCTTCCATTAAATGGAAATTAAATTTGGAGGCTGCAGCAAAAATCGGCAAAATGGCAAAAGGAAGGTAAGAATAGACAAGTACAAGAAGAACAGCGCCTGAATTATACAAAAGCAATGTGTCGTTGTTAACTATATGTAATGTCACCAAAATTTTCTTAAAAAAACCTTCCGGATGAAGAAGTGATTTCCAAGCAAAGATTCGAATTAAAAAACTGCTCCAAAAAGGAACTACAACAAGAACCAAGCAAATATGGCGAATTGTAGGTGTTGTTTTTGCCATAAAGTAACCGACAGGTAGAGCAATCGATAAAGCAATCAAAGTTGTTAAAACACTGATCCAAAGAGTTTGCCAATAGCTCACAAGGAAGTTCACATTGAGAAGTTCTGTTAAAGTATTTAACGTCCAACCTTCCTTAATCCCCCCGTAAATATCAAATGGTTTAAATGCAAAAGCAAATATCATGACAGTTGGCACAAGAAAAAAAACAATCAGCCATGCAATTGTCGGAAAACTTGCGAAGTATTCAAAATGCCCTTTTCTCATCAAGAATCCCCAATATTTTCAAGAGGAATTTCTGTTAAATTCTCATCGGAGGCACTGTAGCGCTCAAGCATAAAACCGTCATCAGCATGCCACCAGATCCAAACCGGATCTTTCCATTTAATGGGCTTTTGATCTAGCAAGAAACGGTTATGTTGTTGTGCGACCGCGATTCGATAATCCCCTATGGCTACCCAAAATTTCGTATGGTCACCTTTATAGACTACATCTTCGACAACTGCTTGAAAAACATTATGTAAATTTGCATCGACCGGTTTTTCAGAAGATATATGAATTTTCTCAGGTCGGATACTAAGATGAACCAAGTCATTTATATTCAATGATTTGTCATTAAAACAGAGTACATCAGGAAAATCATCAAGTATCAATTTGATATATTCATGGTTGATCATCTCGCCAACTTTTCCATCCAAAAAGTTTGTATCCCCAATAAAGGCTGCAACAAAACTGCTTTTTGGAGATTCATAAAGTTCCATAGGACTGCCGATCTGCTCGATTTTGCCATGTCTAAATACAGCAATCTGATCGCTAACAGCCATGGCTTCTGTTTGATCGTGGGTTACAAATATAAAAGTAATGCCCACCTCATCATGGATTAGATCCAATTCAAGGAGCATTTTTTGGCGCAATTTTAAATCAAGAGCTGCAAGCGGCTCATCAAGAAGAAGCAATCTTGGTTTGTTGATCAAAGCTCTTGCAATGGCAACTCTTTGCTTTTGACCACCGCTAATCTGATCTGTCATTTTATGCGCCTGATCTTCCATCTGGATTAGCTTTAACATGCGTTCAACTTCTGCTTGAATTTCATTTTTATCGCGTTTGGCAATGCGAAGTCCAAAAGCGATATTTTCAAAAACTGAGAGATGAGGAAAAAGTGCGTAATTTTGAAATACGGTATTAATAGGCCTTTTATTCGGCGGCAAAGCTGTAATATCAATGCCATCTAGTAAAACACGCCCACTGTCGGGTTGCTCAAAACCTGCGATGATGCGTAAAAGTGTTGTTTTGCCGCAGCCGCTTGGGCCAAGCAAAGAAAAAAACTGCCCTTTTTCAATCGCAAATGACACATTGTCAAGGGCTTGAACATCTCCGTATTTTTTGGAAACATTTTCAAAAATGATCGATTCAGCCATTTATTTACTCCAAAATTCTGCACTAGATTAACAAAATTTTTAGAGCATTGCAATAGCTGTTTTTAAGATAAAGGGTAATGGTAAAATGAGGAGGACGTTGGGGCCATTGGGGACATTTTTTCTAGAGTTTCTTAAACGAATAATCAATAAAAAAGTTTCTTCATATTAGCTCTTCTTTTCGTCCCCAATGTCCCTAATGTCCCCAATGTCCCTTATTTCCCTTGTTTTGGTAAAAAGTCTCATGCTGTAGAAAATGGCGAGAAGCATCAAGGTAATGCCCAAACATTCAAAAAAAGAAGGCAACCTTTCTTCATAAATGTAAACAAACATCAACCCAAATAATGTTTCAAAAATTGTCAACTGCCCCCCAAAAGAGACCGGCAATTTGGTTGAACCTGAATTCCATAAAAAAGAGCCTAACCAGGAACAAAAAAATCCCAGAATGGCTGTTGCCACTAAAAACAATTGCATTTCGCCTGAAAATTGCGAATATCTAGTTAAATCGCTCTCGTTCCAAATAAAAAGTCTTAAAAAAATAAGAGTTAAAGCAACAACACCAAAGGTTGTAACACCAATCATTGTTGACCATTCAAAAAAAGCTATGGAAGGGTTGGATTTTAAAAACCGATTATTCGAAACAACAAACCAGGTCCAAAAAGCCAACGCTAAAAAGGAGCATAAAATGCCAACCAGATGTTCTAAAGAAAAGGTATCTAAACCGTTTATTGCAAGAACATGAATTCTAATTATCACAAGGCCTGTGGCTATTAATATTGATGGGATGATCAATTGATAAAAGCTGCATTCTTTTTGTTTAAAATTTCCGTAAAAAGCAATTGAAACAGGTCCAATACCTGCAACTAAGGCTGTTATACCCGGGCTTGAATACTTTATAGCCACTACAGTTGCGATGTAATAAAAGATATTGGCAACCAAACCGAAACTAAGGGCTCTACCCCAAAATTTTAAAGGATAGCTAACAAGCTTCCTAAAACAAAAACCGCCAAAGATAAACATCGAAATTGAACCAAAGAAAAAATATCTTCCAAGAGTGATTTCTAAAGAGGTAAAACCAGTTAAAAGCAAAGGTATAACAAAGATGAATCCCCAAATAAAGCACGCACATAATGTGAGAATAATTCCTTTTAACATCTAAAAAAATACCTTTTTTTTAACTTTAGAGCAACAAGAGTACACTTTAGGAGGGATTTTAAAGGACTAAAAGGACAACAAGGACTAAAAGGACATCTCCACCGTCTTAGTAATACTTTAAGGCAAAGTAACTTTATCATAAGAGTATTACAAAAAGGGTAAAGTCGTCCTTTTAGTCCTTTATGTCCTTTTTGTCCTTTTAGTCCTTTAAAATCCCCAAAAAACTAAAGCTCCCTCGAGGTTAAGAATTCCCTAGCTTTATAATTCGCACGCTAACAAAAAAACAGACCTCTTGCAACACTTATTAAAAAAAAACAAACATAATAAATAAATTTACATATTAAACCGAATCAATTAATGTGAAATTAGATGCAGGAGGGCTATTATATGGATACAATGATGATTATTTTTCTAGTTGTTATAGGTGTTGTAGTACTTGGACTTTTATGGTTAATGGGAGTGTATAACAAGTTGATCACCTTAAGAAACCAAGTGAAAAATTCTTGGAGCCAAATTGACGTTCAGTTGCAACGTCGATACGATCTAATACCGAATCTTATAGAAACGGTAAAAGGTTATATGAATTTTGAAAAAGGAACCTTAGAAGCAGTAATCAGCGCACGTAACCAAGGTGCTGCAGCCAGAGAATCCATTCAAAAAAGTGGGGGTACACCAACTCCTGAAGCGATGAGCCAAATCGTTGGTGCAGAAGCTGCACTTCGAGGATCCATTCCTCAAATCTTTGCTCTGGCTGAAAATTATCCTCAATTGAAAGCTTCTGAAAATATGAAAATTCTTCAAGAAGAACTTGGAAGCACAGAAAATCGAATTGCCTTTGCAAGACAGGCTTATAATGATCAAGCCATGTATTACAATACTGCTCAACAAGAATTTCCGACAACATTAGTTGCGGCTATGTTTGGGCATCAACCAAGTGAACTTTACCAAGTTCAAGATGAGGAAGCTAAAAAGGCCGTTAAAGTTAGCTTTTAAATTAAAGACAGGTCGTAACTATGGCTATGAACTTTTGGGAAGCTCAAAGAAAAGCAAAATCACGTACTTCACTTTACGTGACCCTTTTCATCATTTTTACTCTAGCTGTTGCAGTTGGAGCAGAGATGGTTCTAAGAATGTTCACAGAAACAAATTATAACCCAACCATTCCTTGGGTGGGTTTAATTTTCATTTTTGCAACATTTACTGTAGCAGGGTACCAATACACTTGCTTTCAGCTACAGGGTGGTAAATATTTAGCCGAGTACCTAGGTGCCGAGCTTGCCAATCCAAAAAGTAGAAATTTAAAAGATACGCAATTAATAAACATTGTCAATGAAATGGCGATTGCAGCCTCACTTCCAGTACCTCCGATTTACATTCTTGAAGTAAACGACATTAACGCCTTTGCTGCCGGCTTAGGATCAAAAGATGCTATTGTGACAGTAACTCGAGGTGCTCTTAATTTACTATCACGCGATGAGTTGCAAGGTGTCATTGCACACGAACTTGGTCATATTTATAACCAGGACATGAAAATCAGCATGCGTCTTGGGGCGATGGTGATGGGATTTTATATTATTTTTGTTTTGGCACTAAGACTTTTACAAGTTTCCCCTTCACGCAGCCGCGATGAAAAAGGTCCAAACCTCTATATTATTGCTTTAGTTCTGATGGTTGCTGGGTTAATCACCTATTTTGTTGGATCTATTCTTAAAGCTTGTATTAGTCGCGAGCGTGAATATCTGGCGGATGCCTGTGCTGTACAATTTACAAGAAACCCAAGTGGCATTGCCAATGCTTTGCGCAAAATTGGCAGTCAACAGGAACAGCATAGCAGTGATATGCCAAAGGAAGGCATGGCTTTTTCGCACGTTTACTTTGATGATCGAAGTACTTTTTCGTCAATATTTGCAACCCACCCACCCCTTGCAAAACGCATTGCTGCAATTGAGGGACTCACCTACCTACCTCCCGAGTGGAAAAAAGACTTAGAGGGCGGTAGACCCACAACTTTACCCACTTCTCCCGACGCTTAAGTTTTTTCACCACAAAGATTATACCGCTTCTTTTGACCTTTTTACCGCGAAGGTCGCGAAGAAAGACGCGAAGGCACGCGAAGAAGCGCAAGCTTCGCTGCGAAAGAAGAAAGAATAAAATTCTCTGTGAAATCCCAGATCTATGTTTGCTATTTTCGCAGCGAAGCTTGCGCTTCTTCGCGCTTCTTCCCGCAGCATAAGCTGCACTACTTCTTAGTCCTTCGAGGTAAAAAGGTCATCAGAAGCGGTAAAGTAATCTACAGATACAGTATAATCATCGTGGTGAAAAAGCTTGCTATTTTTTATTTCATAAACTATCTATCGGTTATTAATTAAAAAAAAGGGTTTACAAGATGGATGGTTTTAAAAAAATGTACATTTCCTTAATCAACTTTGGAGAATGGTTGCAATCCCCTTTTTTACTTGTGGTAAGGCTTTTTTGGGGCTATTTATTTTTACAGGCCGGACTAAAAAAACTTTACGACATTGCAGGAACAACTAATTTCATTAATGAACTTGGAATTCCATTTCCCGAATTAAATGCACACCTCCTTATCTGGACTGAAATCATTGGAGGTGCTTTCTTTATTCTTGGATTTTTGTCTCGGTTAATATCTTTGCCACTAATTTTTGCCATGATCGTAGCATTTGTAACGGCGCATTTTGAACCAATTAAGGCTTTTCTAGATTCGCCTTCTGGAATCTTGAAAGAATCACCTTTCACCTACTTAATAGCCTCTTTAATCATTTTGATTTTTGGGCCTGGAAAATTTTCTATCGATTACATTTTTGAAATGCTTGGTAAATCTAAAAAAAAAAATAAATGAGGTATAAATGGGTCATCCATTAATTGAGAAAAACGGTTTAATTTTTACAATTGCTCTATTCATCATCAGTTTTATTATCATCTATTACAATTCAGTTGAGTTTTTAAGCAGTGTTTTTGCAAGCCTCCTAACAGCTCTTTTAGGATGGGTCTCTTACGTAATTGTTAGGCTTGCAATACTCGCATTTAAAAAATAGGGTGGTAAGGACTTGAACAAAAAATTTTTTTCACTCATTTTTTTAACATGCATTATTCAATTATCCTTATGTTTTGGATATGTTAAACCTGAATCTGTATCGGATGAAGAATGGAAAAATGTATTGCCTTATCTTATGCCTATGGATCATCCTCTAAAAAAAAAGTTGGATCGTATTTTTACGCATCGTCGAGTCACCGAAAATGATCAGAACATCATTGAAGCAGGATTTCTAACTGCTAAGCAAGGCCTTTATAGCCATGCTATAATCACTAAACATAAAAAATTAAAAGATTATTTTTTTAAATTTTATAGCGATGAACAGCAAATTGATATTGAATCGGAACAATGGGTTAAAAGAGCTTCTGCTGCTCGCTCCGTTAAAAAAGCAATTGATGAACTTAATTTTGCCAAATATTTCAAAGTCGCTAAAAAATGGATCTATCTTATTCCTGAAAACCCTGCTTCAAAAGGTCCCTATCCAAAACATTTTATACTTGTAGCAACAGACCTACAACTTGAAGAAAAAAAGGTTAGCCGCAGACTTTGGAGGACGGCAGCCACACCAAAACTTCTCCATGCCGTTCGGACTCTAATGGAACGTGAAGGTCTTATTGATTCCCTTGTTGCCCACAATTTGCCTTTTGCACGAGATGGCAGACTTGCGTTGGTAGATCTTGAGTATCATGGTTTTTGGCCCCTTCCCTATTATAAGCTAACCCATTACCTCAACCCTGAAATGCAGACCTATTGGCTCAAGCTTACAGAATAATGCATAAGGTTCTTCAAAATTAGAATCGTATACTGGTGCTACTGGAAAGTCAAAAACATTCCGGTCTCAAATGATCAATCCACTAATATTTTTTACAGGATATGCACGATCGCTGCGCGGCACGATAAGCAGGATAATATCTACCTCCTGAATTACTGAAGGTTGATATTATCCTGCTTATCGTGCCGCGCAGCGATTGCAAGTTTTTATTTTCCAGAAGTACCATTATATGTACGGCTGTAAGGGAAAAATTGATATATTCTTTTTTTTATTTAAAATAATACTTAGACATGATAAACATTTTTTAAGCAAATGGAGATGTCCTTTGCATAATTTATAAACTTATAATCGTTAGAGGTTACTCATGATATCTACGACCCCCAAATATACTGCTGAACCATACACAGCAAGACAATCCGAGAGACAAATTTTAAAATCGAAAGTCGAATCTCTTGAGGCAGATCTAAAAATAAAAGAGTTAGAAATTGAGTCAAAAAATCAAGAGATCAAAGCCTCGGAAAAAGCAATTGAAATCTTGCAAACACAATTGGAAACGGTTGCAGCTGAAAAAAACGAATATACATTAGGCCTTGAAGAAAGAATTGAATTGAGTGGATTCAAACACACCGAATTGAATGAGAAGATTCAACTTTTAAACAAGAAAATTCAAGAGATGCAATTTTCAAATCCTGAAAAAATTGAGTGCAATCATGAAAACGAAATTAAATTATTAAAAGAAGCAAACGCAAGGCTTGAAATGCAAATTAAGGATAGTTTGCCTAACGTTGAAGACGTCTTCAAGCCAACTGCAGATGATTTGCAAAAAAAATTAATCGAATTAGAGCCTCTTGTAAAAAAAGTAAACACTTTGTCTGAGCAAATCACTGTATTAAGAGATAAAGCTAAGATAACATACGAACTTAAAAGTCCTACATCAGAAATCTTAAAATCGGCACTTGATCTTAACGATCAAACGTTCATAGAACTGTGTCCTGTTTATTTGGAACTCTACCCCACTGTAATTGCAGAATTAAAAAAACTTGATGATATGAATAATAAAGGAACACACAAACCAATTCCTGAAGAGTATTGCAATGCTTTTTCTGCAAAAAATAAAATATCTTCTGAAACAATGAAAGCAAACGATGCTCATTTTGAAAAACTTCTTAAAGACTGTAAAGCAACTTATGAAGTGCAAAAAAATCTCATCGAGCATATTGCACGCCGTTATGAAGATGTCACAGGGCATTTAAATGACATAGACACGAAACTTGGTGTGTTAAAACAAAACAGTTACCTATCATGTATCGATTTCATCTCTGAATATAAACAAAAAATTCGCACATCACCAACTAGACCAAATTTTGTTCCAATCACCATGGATGTGAAAAAAAATCAGGTTGAATTGGTCTTAGATCAGGTTAAGTGACTGTCTTTGCTTAACATTTTTTTCAGGCAGTAAAAATTTTTTTTATTTCCAAAAAAAGAATGATTTTGTTAAACATAGATCGTAACGGGATGAAGGAGCCTTCATCCCGTTCAACAAAACTATCTAGGGGTCTAGCATGATTAATCTTAATTCAAATCTATCTAATCAAGTGGAAAATGGCGTTTGTATACTGCCACGCATCAAGCAAAATGGCAATCAAAAACCAAATGCGGCAAAAGTCGATAGATCTGCATACAGACAGCTTGAAGCAAAATATGAAAAAACTCAAAAACTGCTTGATATAGCCAACAGCAAACTCAATCAATCTTTAAGCCTTGCAGAGCAGCCAACGTCTACTATTCTTTCAAAAACTTTAGAATCCTCTAAAGTCATAGAGTTACGTTTAACGAATTTTCAAACACAGCTCAATGATATTTTAATAAGAACTAAAGATATTGCAGAAAAGAGTTCAGTGTCTACAGCAGATCATAAAGTCCATGGGTTAGAATTGGTTACAGAGCACAATATATATGAGAAAAAACTAAACGAATACAGAGACATTTTGCCACTTTTCATGGAAACTTTAAAGGACCTTGAATCCCAAATGACAAGTGCCACTCGCATAACTTTTACAGATATTCAACTAGCTGCTTTTTCCTCAAAACAAAGCAGGCCTTTAGAAGATATCAAATCTAATGATAGCCAATTCGATAAACAGCTTAAAGCTTGCGATGATCTCTTTAACAAACTATCATACGATCTTAAAGTCATTGGTGAAACATTAAATTTCATAAAAATTGATTTAGATACTATCGATCATAATGTAGGCTATTTTACGAAGGGCACAACCGGTACTTATCGTATTTGTGATTACAAAGAAAATAAATCACGTCTTTCACCTCTTGACAAAAACTTTAGCTTTGAAAAAACTAAAGAGGCTGTTGATGTAGTGGCTATCGCAATTTAGGAATTAAAAATATGTGGAAATGGGCGATCAACATGTTAGATCGTATTTCTGCAGTAATCGGGGCGCTTGTGTTTTCGCAAGCGCCTATGTTTATGCAACAATACCAACAGCAGTTGGAAGGTCATGTCGCTGAATTACGCATTCAAATTGAAGCGATAAGACAAGTAGCCTTGCAATCAGGAAAAGATCTTTCTCAATTCATTCTAAAATTTACTTCAAGTGATGACCTTGATTTTGCAAGACAAGGTGAACTCATGCAGAAAATGACGGAACGTTACCAAGATTTTTTACAAAGCATTCTTGCTTTAGAACAATCAACAGCCTTGAACCGACCTTTTATTTTTTTATCACATTTAAATCAGGACATAGCTGAATCAACATTTAAGACATTTAATTTTGGTTTGGAATTTTCAATCGAAGGGCTTATTTATGCCCTTCTTGGAATTTTCTTTGGCTACTCATTCTTTGCCGGCCTCAAAAAAATTTTCAGGCTTATTTTCGGTCTTTTTCAACGCAAAAGAAATACAACAGCTTAAGGTTTATTATGATTTCTATTTAAAGTCATAGATTGCTTCGTAGGAGTCGAGTGGGCCTCTCTAGCCGCGAATGCGGCGAAAGTTTGTAGCCGCGGGTGTAAACCCGCGGATAATAACAATTAAAAGATAAGCCACGTAGGTGGCGACAGAAAACTTTCTATAGAATACTTGTCGCTATCTTTCCCATCTGTCGCAGCTAACGCAGCTCTTTTTTATTTCGGGATTAATCCGCGGGTTTACACCCGCGGCTACATGCTTTCGCCGCATTCGTGGCTTGAGAGAATTCTCCGAGCCTTCACATAAAGTTAGGTATATGTGTAGATTGTAGATCAACTACTTTTCTCTTGCGGCAAAAAGTTTTTTACTTATAACATTTCTGGTATAAGAGTTAAGAGTTCCATTATCCACTGCTTCTTTGATTAAAAGATTTGCATCTTTAAATTCTTTGTTGTCAATTGCAGCTGTTATAATAGAAAAATAGATAAATGAATTAAGATAACTTGGGTTAAGCTTTGCAATTTCAAAAGCTTTTTTTGCCTCACCGTAATGATTATGTTCGCTTGCAGATTTAATAAAGCTTGAAAAAGTATAAGGGTCGGGTTCCCCTCTTTTTATAAGAATATCAAATAGATAAGTTTTGCATTCCCAGTCAGTTTCAAGGGTTGTTTTCTTGGATAGTAAATTATTAATCATAAATCGATCTATTCCAAAAAAATCTCCAAGCTTATCTAAAATCATTCTCAAGCCATTAGCAAAATCAACTTCCTTTTTAAGCTCATTAATAATAATTATGCTATCATAACGAAACATTGGGGTTTCTCTTCCACACAAGACTTTTAACTTTTCAAGATTTAAGTTCGGTATATTTTGGCTTAACTCACACGCCACAGGATTCACATCTGAAATTGTATCAGGAATGACTTTCCGATTCTCTTTTACGATTTGCGGTTGGCAAGCCACGTCTTCATTTTTATTTAGCAAAATTGCATCGCTTTCAAGAGTATTCTGAATTGAATTTATGCCATCTAAGCCTTTAGAAATCTCTTTTGAAAAGTCAATGAGGGCCCAACTTTTGCTATTCATAAAAGTGAATGTCGTTTGAATTACTTCACTATTTCCTTTTTCAAGATTTTTTATACCTATTTTAAGCGTAGCATCAAGCTTCTGCATAGCTTCTTTGGTCTCATTGATGAAACTCAAATTTTTATTTAAACTGTATTCCAAGACAAATTGGTTAACTCGTGAGTTTAAATGTTGAAAAGTGTATTCGAGTTGGGGTAGATGTATATTTTCAGGTTTAGGCTTAAGCAGAAGATCATTAATAAAATTTAAATCTTCTTTTAACATTGTAAGGGAATTATTTAAAATAAAACGAGCTTCCACAAAAAAACCTTTGTTTAAATTCAAGTAAACCAAAATTTTAAACAAAGGCCTATTGTCTGTCAATCAAAAATGAGGGTCGTTTTTGCTATTTTAAATAGATCCATGTTTCGCTGTAAATTAGAAGATAAATCATACACGAGCCAATTTTTGTGGTTCAAGTAATCCATAAGATTATCATCAATTGTAGGACTTTTTTGAAGTTTTTGTAACGATTGAGTTAAAAGATCGTTCAATTTTGTCATTTTGACTAAAAAAACATTTCCTATTGCAAGATAAGAATTATTGATTCCTTTCTGGTTAATGTTTCCTTTTTTCGATATTTCTCTTAAATATCCGGAAACAAATTGATCAACTCTTTTTGAAAATTCTTCAATCTCAATTTTAAAATTATCGATTGATTCGTTCGTTAATTCACCTTTTAGAGGCTGATTAAGACACGAAGTTACGGTATCAAAAAGCTCAAAAAAATTTAATACTTTTTCAGCAGAATTTAGATTCATATTGTTAGGTTCCATAATAACTCTTCCTTTCGTTATTTTTAATAATGATATTTTTACACGCTGGTTGTGGACTTTGTGGACCTTTTTTTTGTTTTAGAAATTTCAAATTATTAGATAAATTTTCTGAAAAAATAGATATGGTCCAAGTAGTAGAAGCCATATAATCAATAATTTTTGGATTTGCAGGTCGGATATTTTTTTTAAGATTATTTGTGATTAAATTTAATTCTTTGCTTAAAAATTTTATTAAGGAATAGCTACTACTCCCCCTAACTTGAGATACATTTCCAAATACTAAGCATTCCAAAATAAATCGATTAATTCTGACACACAATAGCTTAATTTGATCGTCAATTCGATATGCCAATTCGGGCCCAAAATGTGGTACAGGCATGGGGGTTACTAACAAATCTCCGATACGATATAAATATTTGTTAAAATCGTTTAAACTGTTTTGGTTGAGGTAACCGTTTGAAAAAAATAATGGCTGCACAATAAGATCTCTTTAAGAATAAAAACAATCATGGTAACAAAGAATATTATTCGTTGTCAACAAACTTTTAAGTTCTTATTTTTGCTATTCAAAAAATGCAGATTTTTTGTTAAGGTTGTTGAAAACTCAGTAATTGCAAAGGTTTTTCCTGACATCAAATCTATTACAGTTTGATTGCCATAAATCACCGATTTCAAGTCTGATCGAACTTTTAGATTCTTCAATATTCTCTTTATGGAAAAGTCTAAAAGAGAAATAAGCTGATAACTCGTATTTATTTGGATGGATTCAATTTGGTCTGATTGTAAATAATCTAAAACAAAGAGATTTATTCGCAAAGTTAGATGGGTGAGGACATTTTCAATCGCATTAATATCTTCGGTTTCTAAATAAAAGTGGTGTGGCACAGGTTGCAGTAGGATTTCTGAAACTTTATTTAAACCATCATTTAAGCAACTATAATTGCATTCTTGAAGAAAACAGTTATAAGAAAATGGAGGCTCCATAAATACATCTTTTGGTGAAGGATGAAGGAATTTGAGCTTAATCAAAGAATTTATTCCCTGTCAATACTTTTCATCAATCACTGAAAAGTTACTAGAGAAGGATTTTTACATTTGAACAGACTCTTATCGAGAAGACATCTGTTATATAAATCTGTTTTTTTTGCAGGATATTCAGGATCG
>JBBSJT010000002.1:0-55706 GCA_038257035.1 Chlamydiia bacterium | reverse complement strand
GTCCACATCATAGACATTGCCGCTTCAATTTCTGAGGATGAAAGGGAATCTTTATTGGAAAACCCCGTTTTTTTTGGGGAATGTGTTCCGTTTACGGTTCCTGTCGTTACAATAGAAGGGCCGCCAACGTGGGCGGATGAACCGCCGATATCTGATGGATCCATATTATATATCCTTTTTTTATAAAATTGGGACAATGGAGCTCTAACTTTATTATAACATTTTCCTTAATTTATTGGGATTCTTTTTACTTTAATAGTGGTATTGTATAAAATCCGAAGTTTCAAATAGGGTAAAATATGACTAGGGTAAAAATATGACAGAAAATCTAAAAAGCAATAAACCCGTCCATTTTGATGGAAAAGAAGCCATTAAACATGTAACCGAAAATTATGCCAAAGGAGTGATTGCTTCCTCTGAAATTCATGGTACTGAAATTCCGGGAACAGTTTCAGCAGCCTCAGATGCCGCACGCGAATCAACCATTACATTTCTTTTGATATGGACCTTAGGCTTGAGCTTTAATTTCACGAATGAAAACATGTTTATTGCTCTGATTAGCTTTTCGTTTGGCTGGATTATTTGGAAAACAGGTAGAAGCGCATTTCTTGGGTTTGCAAGACTAGAGCGTCTACATCGCATAGCGGCAGAGGAAAAATGGGAAATTGAGCACAATCGCTCTCAGGAAAGAGATGAATTAACGGCTCTTTACGCGGCAAAAGGATTTGAAGGAAAGCTATTGACCGATGTGATCGATGTATTGATGTCAGATGGTGATTTGTTATTAAGGGTGATGCTTGAAGAAGAGCTAGGCCTTTCTTTGGAAGTTCATGAGCATCCATTAAAGCAGGCTTTTGGCGCTTTTTTAGGCTCTGTGCTAGCTATTTTATTCTGTTTGTTGGCACTCTACTTTCAACCGCAATATGGCCCTTATTTGGCAGGTTTTGTTGTATTCGGCCTATCTTCTTATATTTCTGCAAAATATGAGAAAAATGATCTGATCAATGCCATTGTTTGGAATTTGGGTCTTTTGACAGCTTCTTTTGGTAGTGCCTATTTCATCTTCCAATTTTTCAAAGGAGAGTAATTCTATGAATACTTCCGAAAGCATAACCCAAAAGAAAATTGTCTTTGATGATTTTTTTGAGCTTGGCTTACAAGATACATCAAGTCCTTTTCTAATTGAATCCAGCAGAAAATGGGGGGCACATTTAACGCTTAGAAGCTCTTTATTAGCCAGTTTGTTTTTATTTATTTCCTTCGTTCTCTCTTTTTATCCAAAGTTTTTACCTATATCTCATCTTTTTTTACTTGGGGTTTACTTTCTTGCCGGTATTCCTGCTCTGATAGAAGCTATAGAGGATTTATCTCTTTTTGATATCAATATTGATATTTTAATGACCCTTGCCGCTTTTTCTTCTGTTTTGATAGGTAGCGGCATGGAGGGGGGACTTTTACTTGTTTTATTTGCTCTTTCAGGATCGATGGAAGATGCGGTCACGGCAAAAGCAAAAAGTTCTATCAGCAGCCTTCACAAACTTTCTCCTACTAAAGCCACTGTTGTTGAAGATGATGGAACCCATATTGATAGGGCAGTCCAAGACATTACCGTTAACACACTCATTTTAGTTAAAGCCTCCCAGGTTGTACCTTTGGATGGAGTAGTTGTCAAAGGCACATCATCGGTCAATCTTGTGCATCTAACGGGCGAGAGTTTCCCTATTTTAACAAATATCGGGGAGGAAGTTGCAGCAGGAGCCAAAAACCTTGATGGTGCACTCATTATACAAGTGACAAAAACAAGCGCTGATTCAACCCTTGCCAAAATCATTGAACTTGTGACTGATGCAACTGAAGCCAAACCTAAACTTCAACGTTTTTTTGATCAATATAGCGGTAAATATGCCATTTCGGTCATTGGATTGTCAGCTTTTTTTGCAGCCGCTTTGCCCCTTTTCAACATACCTTTTTTAGGAGTGGAAGGCTCACTTTACCGTGCATTAAGTTTTTTAATTGCTGCATCACCTTGTGCTTTAATCATTGCCATTCCTATTGCCTATTTGAGTGCCGTTAGTATTTGCGCAAAAAGAGGAATTCTGATTAAGGGTGGAGTGACTCTCGATGCTTTATCAGCATGTAAAATATTGGCGCTTGATAAAACAGGAACTTTGACAACTGGGCTTTTAGAAGTTAAATCGATACAATCTTTAGGGATTGATAAAGCCGTTGATTCTGCCATATCCATAGCTTATGCATTGGAGCAAAATGCCGTTCATCCCATTGCAAAGGCAATTATCGATTATGCTAAAAAAAACAATTACCAAGCAGCCGATATCGAAGACTTTTCAGAGAGTCCGGGCTTTGGGTTATCTGCTAGGCTAGAAAATTCAAAAGTTGTTGCCATTGGTCGCCCCTCTTTTATTGCTTCTAAAATGGCAAAACATGAAGGCGACCAATTCCTTGAAAAAGTGAATGATTTTATGAAATCGGGGGATCTTGTAGCCTGTTTATTGGTGGATAAAACCCCTTATCTTTTTTCTTTCCAAGAAATTTTACGTCCCGACATGAAAAAATCAATCGATTTATTAAAGCAGCAACAGCAACTTCATCTTGTTATGTTAACAGGAGACCACCATTTAAGTGCCAAACGCATCGCACATAAACTTGGAATAGAGGATTTTTACGCAGATTTAACACCGGAAGATAAACTCAATCTAGTTTCTCATCTTTCTAAAAATAATAGCCTTGCCATGGTTGGTGATGGAGTTAACGATGCTCCTGCCCTTGCAAGGGCATCCGTTGGTATCTGTATGGGTAAACTGGGTGCATCAACTGCTGTGGATGCGGCAGATGCGGTGCTTTTACATGACAACATCGAATATTTGGACTGGCTTTTTACGAAGGCACATCAAACAAAGCGGATCGTGAAACAAAATTTGATTTTAGCCATTTCAGCAATCTTTGTTGCCACCATACCCGCCATTTTAGGGTTCATCCCGCTTTGGCTTGCAGTCATCATGCATGAGGGCGGCACAGTCCTCGTCGGCCTCAACGCTCTTAGGCTTCTACGTAAGTGAGGTTCCCTCTGTAGCGTAGGTTTTAACTTAGCGGTGTTTCAACGGGTTTTAACCCGTTGTAAGGTTTACGCTTGCAGGTTAAAACCTGCAAAAACATGCGCAGGTTAAAACCTGCAAAAACATGCGCAGGTTAAAACCTGCAAAAACATGCGCAGGTTAAAACCTACGCTACAGAGGAAGTTGCTATAGCCAGGATGTGGAAAGGAACCTGGCACCCGTATCTATTTCCATTTGCTTATAGAAGGCGGCTTTTTGTTCATCTTTTGTCGTACCAATACCATTTGCATAGCAGTAGCTGATTTTGCGATAGCGTTCATTAATGCGTGTTAAGTCTTCAGGATGATAGGCATCGCTTAAAAGATTAAAGTAGTGTTCGCTTTTTTCAACAGCGTTTTGCTGATTATAATAAAGACACAATTTATATTGAGCATTAGCATGGCAAAATTCGTCGGCAGCCTTATGATAATATTCATAAGCCATTTCCTGATCCTGTTCAACTCCAAATCCATGCAAATAGCAAAGAGCGACTTTACTGTTTTTAATTCCCTCATCTTGAAAATCTTGTGCTTTGTTTAAAAGCTTAAAATAGTGAATGGCTTTTTCAGAATCTTTTGGAATATTATAGAGCCCTGTCGAATAAATTTGACACATTTTAAATTGGGAAGACACATGTCCTTTATCTGCAGACTCGGTATAGTAATTTAGCATTTGATCTTTATCAAAACTAATGTCGCCCTCTTCAATAAAACTACCTAAAGTAAATAGACTATCTATGTTTCCATCAGAAGCTGATATTTCATAATAGACTTTTGCAAGATTTATATCCTTTTTAATCCCATGACCATCCTCAAATAAATCAGCTAGTTGAGCAGCACATTCAGGATTGATATTTCCCGACGGCAAAAGGGAGTATTTTTTAACGATGTTGAAATATTTTTTTGCATTTTCATAATTTTTTTCAAAATACAAGCCGATAGCCCAATAAGAACACATACGGTTTGCAGCGTCAACGTTATTTGCATTTGCAGCTTCTTCAATATAAGATAACCCCTTTTGTATATTCCTTTTAAAACCCATTATGCCCGTAAGGTAAAGCATGCCTAAGTTGAAGATGTCAGTTGAATTTCCAACCTTTGCAACTTGAATGAAATAGGAGCATAATTCCTCTTTAGGAATCACTAAATCTTGGTTAAACCCAATATGAATAAGGCGTCTATAAGCCATTAGACATTGAAGATCGGCGGCTTTTTTATAATATTCATAAGCTTTTAGTTTATCCTTTACACTTGGGTTTTCTTTAAACAAATAAAGATCTCCAATTTTGCAATAGGCATCTTTAAAGCCTTTTTCAGCGCTTCTTTGCAAACCATCTAACATTAATATATCTTTATTGGTCACCCTCACTATGCTGTTCATATATTCAATGAGGCACGCTGCAAGATATAGATTAACTCCGGTAGTGTCTTCGTTACTATTTATTTCTAGATACTTCATTCCTTCTCTTATTTCTTCAATCCATAATTTTTTTTCTGCTCCAGTTATTGCACCGGTTTTTAATGACTGAATGGCTGTGAAATAACCCAAGAAAGGTACAAGTTTTGGACAACCTTCCTTGTTGTAATTCTTTACAATATTTAAAACAGCTGAAACATTATTTTGAAGATTGTTTTCTATGAATACTTCCAACAGCATCCTGACAAAAATTACATTTTTCGGATTTTTTAAAAAATCTATTAATTGTTCGCTATTTACAGGGAAAAACATGTTGAAATAGGTTTCAAATACGTATAAAAGCTCAATGAATACTTTTTTTCCTTCAAGACAAGATAAAAAAACAAGCGTGATCAAGCGATTATCTTCAATCGTTTTCCAACGCTTTGAAACCGAATTGACACTTGCCAAAGAATGTAAAGGAAGGTCAGAGAAAATTTTATACAAAACTTCCCCGGGGAGGCCATTGATCCCTTTTTTTTCATCACTTACAATATCTTTTACAAATTGAAATTGATTTGATTTTAACTTTAGAGCAAAGCAATCTGCTGTATTGTTCATAGATTTCCTTTTAATTAAAACACTTTAACATAATACGCCTTTTTTACATGAATAGCAAAATTAACATTCCTTAATTTTAAAAAAAAGAGTACCTCAAAATAACGGAATTGATTATATAAATTTCTTTAATCAAGGATTGTACGTTATGGACACTCATTCAAACCAAAAAGCCTCTGAAAAACTAGTTGCAGCTCTTCAATATGAGACCGACAAATTCAAAGAGTACTATTCTTGGCTTGAAACGGCAATGTCGCCCCACTTTTTTGAGGAAACAGGCCAAGATAACGTCATGCTGATCACCCATAGCTTGGTAGGGTTTCATTTGTCTGAATATTATTATTCAACTATCAACTTGAAAAGGGCAATCATTGTAGTTTGTTTGGACAGTCCGGAGGCTGATCTTAAAATTTTAAAAAACTATACCCTTCATGGAATTAAATATTATCGAACCTTTCTTTCAAATACGCCTCCACCAGTTAATGGTGTTAATGCCAATTTGCGCGTCACTTTAATCTATTTTACCGAAGCTGTTGAAACAATTGATACTCCTTTTCCGGTTGAATCAAAAATTGAGCTTCGTAAACTTGTTAAAAAAAGAAATCCCAATTTAAATGATGAACAATTCGATAAACTCATTTCCGGGATGAATAGTAGATTTTTGCGTTCTCTTTCAATGGAAAGGCTCGTTTTATCACTCGATATGTTTTTCCGTGCGCAAACCCGCGATAATTGCCAATATGAAGTTACCTACAATGAAGATTGGAAAGAAACAGGTGCGCCTTCGATGCAAATTGTGATGGCATGGAAAAATACACCGAAACATAATTTTTTATATCGTCTTGTAAGAACAATCCATCGTCATGGACTTGTCATGACGCGTGTCAATGCCACTTATTTGAATCCTTATACTAAAAATTCCACCCTTGTCATGGCACTTGGACTCGATGGAATTAATGGAAAAGCTGCCTGGGAGGCAACGGACTTGCCTGATTTTTTAAGAGATCTTGTTACCGTTAAATATTTTGCAAGTTTTGATTTAATCGATGAAGAGCTTGTCGTCAAATCGGTAATTTCGGGCAACATGGGGAATTTACTTCGTGCCATGGTCAATTTCATTCATCAAGCCTTGGTTCATTTGGACTCTAATCTTTACCGTTTAGCAAACATTGAAGAAGCCCTTTGCAGACATCCAGAACTTACCAAACTGCTCATTCAATGTTTTGAGAAAAAATTTGATCCTATCAATCACAATTATGAAGAATTTCTTCTCTTAAGACATGGGTTTATCGAAACAGTCGTCAAGCTTGATACGGGTCATGAAGAAAACGACAGACGCAGAAAAAATGTGCTGCTGCAAGCGATGAATATGGTGAATCACACACTGAAAACAAATTTTTACCGTAAAAATTTTACTGCAATAAGTTTTAGACTAGACCCTGAATTTTTAAATGATATTCCCAACCGTATCGAAAGATATCCTGAAATGCCTTATGCTATTTTTTACATGAAAGGTTTGCATTTCTTTGGTTTTCACATTCGCTTTAAAGATTTAGCAAGGGGTGGGCTTCGAACGATATATCCACAGCAAAATGAACAGGTGGAACGTGAACAAAACATGGTATTTTCTGAATGCTATCATTTGGCCTATACGCAGCAGAAAAAAAATAAGGATATACCGGAAGGTGGAGCTAAAGGGATTATATTCTTAAAACCTTACGAAAGAATGGAATCTGAAGCTCAAATATTATCAAGAGAACTTGAACGTTCCATGGTCCATAATACTGTTATCGATGAAAGAGTAGAACTTTTTAGAAAAGAGCAAAAACAGGAATATTTGTACCAGGCTCAAAGAGCCTACATTGAAAGTTTGGTTACACTTATCAATTGCGATCCGGATGGAACTTTAAGAGCAAAGCATATTGTAGACTATTGGAAAAAACCGGAATATATTTATCTTGGGCCTGATGAAAACATGCATGATTCGATGATCCAATGGATTGCGGATTTTAGCCAAAATTATGATTATAAGCCGGGATCCTCGTTTATTACGAGCAAACCGTTATCAGGCATCAACCATAAAGAATATGGGGTGACATCGCTTGGGGTCAATGTTTATATGGAAACCTTGCTACAATATTTAGGAATCAATCCTTTAACGGATGTTTTCACAATTAAAATGACAGGTGGTCCTGATGGTGATGTTGCAGGAAATCAAATTCTCAACCTTTATAAATATTTTCCAAAAACAGCAAAGCTCATTGCCTTAACAGATGGTTCAGGAACAATACTTGATTTGCAGGGTCTTGATTTAAAAACATTGACCGAGCTTTTTAAAGAGGGTAAACCTATTGCCTATTATCCAAGCGAGATGCTGAATGAAGGTGGATTCCTCTTAAAAAAACATGAAACAAAAAAATTATCAGATATAAGTCTTCAAACCCTTTGTCAAAAAAAATTAAAGGGCAAGGTCGTGGATGAATGGTTAAGTGGAAGCGAGATGAATTGGCTTTTAAAACAAAATGTGCATCACACCAAGGCTGATATATTTATTCCGGCAGGTGGACGTCCACGTACTTTAAATGAAAACAATATCAACGATTATTTGGACGAAACGGGAAAACCAACTTCAAGAGGTATTGTTGAGGGTGCAAATCTTTATTTAACGCAAAATGCAAGACGCATGTTAGAAAAACTTGGTTGTTTGATAATCAAGGATAGCTCGGCAAATAAGGCCGGTGTGATTTGTTCTTCTTTTGAAGTTCTTTCAGGATTAACATTAGGGGATGAGCTCTTTATGCAAGAAAAAGCTGTTTTGGTAAAAGAAATTTTAATTCGACTAAAAGATCTTTGCCAAAAAGAGGCGAATCTAATGCTGAAGACCCATCAAATAACGGGGGAGTATTTAACCGATATTTCAGAACGTATCTCGTTTAGAATCAATCAATTTACATACCAGCTGCTCGATTATTTTGAATCTATCTCTCTTGAATCGACAGAAAACAAAAGTTTACTGGATTGTTTTTTGAGCTACTGCCCAGAAACGCTAAGAGATAAGTATAAAGAAAATCTTTTAAAAAACATTCCGGAATCACATAAAAAAGCGATCATTGCCTGCTTTATTAGCGGTCATCTTGTCTATGAAAAAGGACTTAATTGGTTTCCTTCTGTTGTTGACATACTTCCTCTTATTTTAGAGGCAAAAAAATAATAATTCAGCACTTAACAATCAAGAGTGCTAAATTTCCTTGACCCTTATTTTCTATATTTTATATACTGGGCTTCTGGAATATAAGATATGAACCGTTTATTTTTACCTTTTTTAACGCAAAGGCGCAAAGACGCAAAGAATCAATAAGAGTCTTTGACCTACGAAAGGTTATTTTATCTTTGCGTCTTTGCGCCTTTGCGTTAAAAAGGTCATCCTTAGCGGTTGTATTGAAACTAGAACTACAAAGCAATTAATGCATAAAATTTTCTGATTGAATTAGAAAGTATATAAATTAAAAGATTGGCGATGGAAATCATTAAAACATCAGAGACAAAGCATAGCGGTAAGCAAAACCGAGAGCTTCAAGTTTTACTTGGACTGATCGATTATTACATCCGAACAGGAAAACCTGTAGGATCGAGCACGCTCAAAGAAGAAGGTTTTGATTTTTTAAGTTCCGCTACCATTCGCAATTATTTCTCAAACCTTGAAAAGGCAGGTTTTTTAACACAAACGCATACTTCTGGTGGACGCATACCAACAGCTTTAGGTTTCAAAGCTTATGCAGCAGATCAATCGACAAAATTTTCAACTTCTTCCAAATTTTGTGAAGAATTTAAAGAGCTAGAAAAACGAGAAACAAAAGAAATTGCAGGATTTTTGCACGATGCGGCCAATGTTTTGAGTAAAGTGACAAATACGGCTGTTTTTTTATCTAGTCCAAGGTTTGATCAGGATTATATTATTGATATCAAACTTGTTCCTATCGATTACCATCGCTGTCTTTCAATCATTGTTACAGATTTTGGTGCCGTCAAAACTGAGATTTTGTCCACTGAGAAAAAGATGAGTGAAGCTTTGGCTAAAAAACTGGAATCCTATTTTCTTTTTCGTCTCAATGGTTTGGCTGTCAATTCACCACTTCATTTAAATGAAGAAGAAGAAGCGCTTGGTTTAAAAATTTATAACGAATTGATGGTACGCTACATCGTAGGTTATGCTAATTACAGTGAAAAGGAAGTGATCCGAACAGGTTTTTCAAAACTCCTTACCTATCCTGATTTTCAAGATACGCAAGTTTTAGCAAGCAGCCTCGCGCTTTTTGAAAATGCACATAGTATGCGTCTGCTTCTTAAAGAATGCACAAAGCTTAATCGTTTAAAATTTTGGATTTGTGACGATCTATCTGCTTATACAAACCAAACCCCCGATTGTGCCGTGATTGCCGTTCCTTATTCTATTAATAATCAAAGTGTTGGGGCGGTCGGTTTGCTCGGCCCCTTAAGAATGCCTTATCGAAAAATGTTTGAGCAGCTTTTCGAATTTAAAGAGGCAATCAGTAACGCTCTTACACGAAATGTTTACAAATACAAAATTAGCTTTAGACAGCCCGGGCTGTTAAATAGTCCAAAAGGTAAGAATATCCTTAGCACATCACACCCGATGCTGCTTGAAAATCAAATTCAGGAGAATTAATATGGGACACGAAAATTCATCAGAAGATGAAGCTTCTAACGATGTAAAAAAAGAAGAAACTGAAAATCAGATACAAGAGCCAATTGAAGTGATGATCACCAATATTGAACTTGAAATGCTACAAAAAGAAGCCAGTGAATACAAAGACAAATATTTAAGAATGCTTGCAGAAATGGAAAATGTTCGCAAGCGTTTGCAAAAAGAGCGTCATGAACTTGTTCAATATGCCGTTCAAAATGTGATTGTTGATTTTTTAAATCCAATCGATCACATGGAAAGTGCTTTAGGCTATACAGAACAGATGTCTGATCAGGTCAAGCACTGGGCTATTGGCTTTAAGATGATCTTAGAACAATTTAAAGACGTATTGTCAGGACAAGGAGTTGTTGCTTTCAAATCTGTCGGCGAGGAATTTGATCCTCACTTTCATGAGGCCGTCGAAGCTGTAGAAACGGATGTATATAAACCAGGCATCGTTGTTGAAGAGAGCATGAAAGGTTATAAAATGTCAGATAAAGTGATTAGACCGGCTAGAGTTAAAGTCTCAAAAGCTGTATCGGTAACAGAATAAACCAAAACAAATAATTATTTTTTAAGGAGTATGGACTATGAGCGAGAAAAAAGGAAGAATTATAGGAATTGACCTTGGAACAACAAATTCTTGCGTGGCAATCATGGAAGGTGGAGTTCCCAAGGTAATCGCCTCATCAGAAGGGTCTCGTACAACCCCTTCCGTCGTGGCATTTAAAGGTAATGAAAGAATCGTTGGAATTCCTGCAAAACGTCAAGCGGTGACAAATCCTGAAAATACGATCACATCATCGAAGCGTTTTATCGGGCGTAAACGTTCAGAAGTTGAATCTGAAATTAAAACGGTTCCTTATAAAGTAGAAGCCGGCAGTAACGGAGAAGCTTGCTTTAATATTCAAGGCAAGCAAATGACTCCTGAAGAAATCGCTGCCATCATTTTGATTAAAATGAAAGAAACGGCAGAAGCTTATCTTGGGGAAAAAGTAACAGAGGCTGTAATTACTGTTCCTGCTTACTTTAATGATTCTCAGCGCCAATCAACAAAAGATGCAGGACGCATTGCAGGTCTTGATGTTAAACGTATTATCCCAGAGCCTACAGCTGCAGCTTTAGCCTATGGTCTTGATAAAACTAATGTAGACAAGAAAATTGCCGTATTCGATCTTGGTGGCGGAACATTTGATATTTCCATTCTTGAAATTGGCGATGGCGTTTTTGAAGTATTATCAACTAATGGTGATACACACCTTGGTGGTGATGACTTTGATAATGAAATCTTAAAATGGTTGCTTGAAGAATTTAAAAAAGAAACCGGTATTGATCTACACTCAGATAAAATGGCATTACAGCGCTTAAGAGATGCTGCTGAAAAAGCTAAAATCGAGCTTTCAGGCACAATGTCAACTGAAATCAACCAGCCGTTCATCACAATGGATGCAACAGGGCCAAAACACTTAGCTATCACATTAACACGCGCAAAGCTCGAAAGCTTGGTGCATAATTTAATTGAGCGCACAAGAGAGCCTTGCCTAAAAGCTTTAAAAGATGCCAACTTTACAAAAGATGATATCGGCGAAGTAATTTTAGTGGGTGGAATGTCACGTATGCCGGCTGTTCAGCAAATGGTTACAGATATTTTTGGTAAGGAAGGTCATAAGGGTGTAAATCCTGATGAAGTTGTTGCAGTTGGCGCGGCTATTCAGGGTGGTGTTTTACAAGGTACTGTAAAAGATGTTTTATTACTTGATGTTATTCCTTTAACGCTTGGAATTGAAACAATGGGTGGAGTCATGACACCGCTTGTTGAAAGAAATACAACAATTCCAACACAAAAGAAACAGATATTCTCAACTGCTGCTGACAATCAACCTGCCGTTACGATTCGCATCCTTCAAGGGGAGCGCAAAATGGCAGCTGACAATAAAGAGATTGGACGTTTTGATTTGACAGACATTCCTCCATCCCCAAGAGGAGTACCGCAAATTGAAGTAGCTTTTGATATTGATGCAGATGGTATTTTGCATGTTTCTGCAAAAGATCATTCTTCAGGAAAAGAGCAGAAGATTCGTATTGAAGCATCTTCCGGATTAAAAGAAGAAGATATCAAGAAAATGCTAAAAGATGCTGAACTTCATGCTGAAGAAGATAAAAAGCGTAAAGAAGACGTTGAAACTCATAACGAAGCTGATGCGTTATCTTTTAGAGCAACAAAAGCTTTGGCTGAATATAAAGATAAGCTTCCAAAAGAAGTTATTGATGAAGTTGAAGGCAAAATTGAGGCTGTTAAAAAAGCGCTGGAGAGCAATGATATCGCTAGAATCAAATCTGCAAAGCAAGAACTAGAAACAAGCATGCAGCATATTGGTGAAACGATGGCAAAAGCTCAAGGTCAGGCAGGTGGACAGGCAGAGCATGAGCATGCAGCGCATGGATCTTCTGAGCAATCCCATCAGAGTCAAGGCACATCTCATTCAAGCCATGGTTCATCATCTAACAATGATGACATTCAGGAAGCTGAAGTTGAAATCCTTGATGATGAAAATGACAATAAATAATTTGTCTTTTTTGTCTATCTCGTCCTAATTCATAAGCCCCGAAGGTTTTCCTTTGGGGCTTATTTTTTTCAAAATATTTTTTTTAAATTCAAAGTTTCTCTTATTAACGCTATATAATTTGCTAATTTGGAGTGCGGAGGCCTGACTCCGCTTTGTTGCTCAGCCCGACCTGGCGGGCTGCCAAATCGCTTTAGCGATTTGTTTTTATAAAAAAATTATTTCGTTTAGATAAACAAATCGCCAGGTCGATTTGAGCAACAAAGTTATGCCCTAGCCACAGCACTCCAAATTAGCAAAATATATACGGTTGCTATTCGCGAATAATAGTAATTAATTTGATTGACTTAAATATTAAGTTTCTATTAAGATAATACTATTAATTTAAAAAAGAGAATGTGATTATGAATCCTATAGATCCCAATAAAATAATTATTAAAGATATTAAAATTGACGGCAAATCAGTAAACAAACGTGAGCACGAAGCATTACTTCTTGAAATAAATCCTCTTTTAAATGATCTAGGCTTAGGCTTTAACTCGAAAAATCAATCTAAGTTGACATTGGAAGGCAATATTTTAACTTATAATGTCCCTAACACCAGCATCATAAAATTTCATGGAGATATAGGAAAAACAGCTAAAGCGATTAACGATCGACATGTTTATGAGATCAACAGAAATAGTGTTAAACCCCATACTTCTAATTTTTTGTTCAGAGCAGTTGTTAAAGTAGCGGCCTTTATTGTTTCGATCGTAGCTTTCCCTTTTTATCTTTTGGGCAGAATCTGTGTCGGAATTTATATTACATTCATCGCAACTCAACATAAATTACCAATCGCAAGAGATAATGCAAAAAAAGCTGAAGAACAAAAGAAATTTGAAGGTTTGGCAAAAACTTGCAAGGCACTTATTGGCAATAATAGATTAAATTTTATAAACAAAATTAAAACCTTAAATGATCTTACTTGCTTAGAAACACATCTTAACAAAACGACAAGACATATCATCCGCATTTTAGCAAATCATGGATTATCAATTGACCACCTTAAGATTAAAAAAGTAGAATTAGCTCTTGAAACACTTGAATCAAAAAATTTTAAGGATCAAAAATCTTTAAAAAATGCGATTATCGAAAAATTACCGGAGCTTGATGGAATTTTAGATGAAAACCAGACTTCTTTAATTTTAAAAGAACTGGAATTACCAAAAGATTTAGAAAAAGCTTTAAAAGAAGATCTTAGTAAATTTGATGCAATAGTGAAAACATTAGAAACTAAACCCGATGACTATTCTGCCGCAAATAAGCTTCTCATCAAGCAGTTAAGAGATCTAATTACCTCTAAAACCTACGTGACCTTAAAAGAAGATTGCGATAATCAGTTTGTTAAATTTATTCATAGAATTGCTTCCGCTCTTTGGAACGAAGTAAGAGTTATGTCTGATTATAAAAAATTTGGTAAGGCGATCTTTCCGGACGATGAAATAATCCGAAATAGTACTGACAGAGCAATCTTAGAGGAAAGCATAAGACGAACAACAAAAGAATTTGATAGCGATCAAGGGTTTTTCGGCAAAATTTTTTATGCAATAAAAGATATCAATCAAACAATTGCATCGGCAGCTAGTGAAGGCGGTTTGCTTAAAAGTGCTGCTGGCGCCATTCCTTTTATTGGGGATTCTATTTATGATTCTCATGGAAAATTGAGCAACAATCCGTTTCTTCAAGGCACAACATGCGCTAAAATACATACGAAAAAAGGCGTAATACAAGCAAACATCAATAATTGCTATGGCGGATCACCAACTATTGGTGAAACGGTCGCCCCTGAATTTGAAGCCCTTGCTCAAATGTGTGAAAATAATCAATTTGCATCCGATGAATCTTATGATAAAGAAACTCCAAGCATGCTTTATTTTACAAATTTGCAAAATATTGAAAATCGCCATGCTGAGGGTAATAGAAGTGGCGATATTATGGACATGAAAACACGTTACCCCCTTTCTTTTTATGGAATGACGCTTAGCAAAGATTCGCAATTTTACAAAATGGGCGGACATTATAGCAACGGGGAATGGAAAGGTGTTGAAAGTGCTAAATGGGAAGGCCCCGTTGCATTTGGAAAAGAATTAAAAGAGGCCTTTACTCAACCAAAAACTTTTCAGTATGGTCATCGAAATGAAGGTGAATCTGCAAACGGTATTTACTTACCAGGTAACAAAACTGAATGGGATAGAGTATTGAACATTATTATTCACCAAGCAAATACACAATTAGGAAACTATCAGGAAGAGTTAACAGGTGTTGAGGCTGCTAAATTGCGTGGTGCTTACCAAGAATATGTTTATACCATGATTCAAACCTATACAGAAATGAGACTTGCAAAAGAAGTTTCAATAAGAACCGGCAGAAACATTTTGATAACATCCATTCGTGCTTGTAAGGAAAATATCGATCGTGGTGGAGCTGAAAATGCAAAGTATCTTTACGCTAGAATGTCCAACAATACTGATCAAAAAGAGCGTATGACCCTTGTTTCAGCAGCTTTAGAACTTCGTGCTCTACTTGCAAGAAACCGTAAAGTTATCGAAGGTAGAATCCCTCAGGTGCTTTCTTTTATTGAATATTTCACTCCACAAGATATCCAGGAAGATGAGTTGAGTATTATGTCCCAACTTGGAATTCAATGTGAAAACTTGGCGTTCACTCCTGCCTTCGACAAACTTGAAACCATCTAAAGTTAAGAGTCACTTTCTCTTACGAATAAAATTTGCTAATTTGGAGTGCGGTGACCTGGCACCGCTTTGTTGCTCAAATCGACCTGGCGATTTGCCTGAATTTTAAATTTTTAAAATTCAAAATACAGCGGTTAGACGATTGAGACTGCAAATCGCCAGGTCGATTTGAGCAACAAAGCTGTGCCAGGGCACAGCACTCCAAATTAGCAAATTTTTATTTTTTGGTATGAACTTTACATGATGAGGGCTTTTTTAAAGAGGGTCGTTAGATGTTCTTCAATGTCTATTTCACCTAATTCATCAAAACGTACTTGAAATTCCAAGCACTTCGGCAATTCGACAAGACTTCCACTTTCCGTATTAGAGTTTGATGGAAATTTAAAAGCTTTAGGCAGATCACCTTTTAATAAAGACTCTTTTAAAACCTTCCATGCTTCTTGCATCACACCCTGGCATAAATGAGCTGTTCTGTCCATCAAAGAATAACGACCAAGTGGATTTAAAACAAAAATATTTAAATCTGTAAATTTTTGTTTTAAATTTAAATTGTTTTTTGTTTTAATATCGAAAGTCGATTTAATATTCTCAAATAGATAAAATAAATTTTTTAATGAAGGTTCGTTTGGCTCTAATTTAAAACTTTTATAGGCAATTAGAAAACTTAAGCCCGCTTCTACTATTTCAAGCGTATCTTGAAGAGTTGCTAATTTACTATTTACAACTTCTATTCTTCTTTCAAGTCGTTCTTTGTTAGCTAAAGTGTCATTAAATATTTTTGGGATCAAGCAACTAAAAATAAAACCTGCTGTAATACTTATTGTAGCGATGCCGGAACCTGCAATTGTATAGCCTTGAAAAATAGTGATTAAGCCAGTACCAGTACCAACAGAGGAAGTCCCTGCAAGAAAGTACATTTGTTGCTTGATACTAGTATTAAGTACCAATCCTTTAAAACCTGTTGAATAGGAAGCATGTTCATATTCAGCAAGAGAGCGTTTGTGCTTCCATTTGCGCATCTTTTTTAAAAAAGTTTCATATTCTTTTGGAAAAAGTCTAGAAAGATTGTCAGAATTATCGTTTAAGTTTATTTTGGGAAAGGAAATGATGAAATCGTTTCCTACAGGTTCCATCACTTGCATAAAAGTTCCTTTATTTTAGGAAGGCGGTTAATAACCTACACATATCGAGCTGATCCTGCACTGCTGCCAATTCACGAGAAGAATGCATGGACAATTGAGGCACCCCAATATCTACAGTTTCAATACCGGTTGCCGCAGCATTCAAAGGCCCAATCGTTGAGCCACAAGGCATATCGTTTCTGGAGACAAAATGTTGATAAGGAATATTATGATTTTGGCAAAGTTCGATAATTTTTGAGCTTGTCGATCCATTAGAGGCGTAACGAAGAGATGCGTTTTGCTTGATTACAATGCCACGATTTAATAAGGGCCTATGGTACGGTTCATGCTTTTCCATGTAGCTTGGATGGGCGGCATGGGCTAAATCGACAGAAATTAAAAGGGATTTTGAAATAAGTCTAAAATAATGTTCTTTTCCAAAATGCAAGCTTAAAAGGATTCTTTCAAGTGTTTGTGCCAAAAATGGTGAAGAAGCGCCGATTGCACTCGTTGATCCTACCTCTTCATGATCATAAAATACAAAAGCTTTGATTTCATTTAACGATGGAGTTTTTAATTCAATTAAGGCTTGCAAACAGGCATGAACGGACAATAAGCTATCGATTCGATAAGAGGCTATCATTTGGTTTTCAAAGCCAATTAAAGAAGCTTTTTCGGTAGGTGTTAAAAATAAATCAAAGCTCCAAATTGTTTTAGCGTTTAATTCTTTTTTAAGGATTGTTTCAAGATATGGGGTTTTGACATCCAAAGCTGCAATAGCTGCAAAATGCTGCTGTTTATTAAGTTGTGGGCAGTCTCGATTGGACTCAAGATGAATGGCAAGTTGAGGAATGGTGACCGGGAATTGATCAAGATTGATTAGCTCAGATTGCCTTTTACCTTTTTTATCTAAATAAAAGACCCTTCCTGAAATTTTCAAATCACGATTAAGCCAGGATGTAAGGAGCGGCCCTCCATAGACTTCACAGCCAAGCATAACCATGTTTTCTTGAACAAATTCAGGGTTGGCTTTAAGTTTGAAAGCCGGACTGTCGGTATGAGAGCCGATAATTTTAGCCGATGTTGGTTCTTCTGATGGTGTTTGAAAGGCAATGATTGAAGAGCCATTTTTGATGACAAAGTATTTGCCGCCAAAGGCAAGTGCCCAACCATCTTCCTCATTTAATTCTTGAAATCCTGCTTGCAAAAGTGTTTCCCTAACATTTTTTACCGCATGCCAAGAGGTGGGCGACTCATCTAAAAACCTAAGCAAATCATCAATTACAATCATAAAAATCACCCTTGCTTAACGCAGTTTAGAATCAGAACTCAACCCGCTTATTTAAAAGTAAAATATTTTCCTAACATAAAGATCTGACTTTTTACAGGATATGCACGATCGCTGCGCGGCACGATAAGCAGGATAAAATCAAACCCTTGTAATTCTGAAGGTTGATATTATCTTGGCTTTAGTACCGCGCAGCGATCGTGCATATCCTGTAAAAAAATCAAAAGTTTCTTTGTTTAAAAGATCTGTAGTTTCAATCTATACGCAGGTAAGTTTTTTGATTCCACCTAAATATTTATGCAATACTTCAGGAATGTCAACCGTGCCATCAGCATTTTGATTATTTTCTAATAAAGCAACCATTAATCGAGATGTAGCAAGACCTGAACCATTCAATGTATAAACAAATTCAAGTTTGCCCTCTTTTGTCTTGTAGCGAATATTTGAGCGTCTAGCCTGATAATCCGTGCAATTTGAAACTGAAGAAACCTCATAATAACGGTTTTGACCGGGCAGCCACACTTCAATATCAATTGTTCTTGCGGCAGCAAAGGAAGTGTCGCCTGTAACAAGAAGCATATTGCGATAATGCATATTCAATCCTTTTAACACATCTTCTGCACTTTTAACCATCATGTCAAAAACATTCATGGAATCTTCAGGTTTTGCAAAACAAAAAAGTTCGACTTTATTAAATTGATGCATGCGAATCAAACCGCGCTCCTGAGATCCTGCAGCCCCGGCTTCTCTTCTAAAGCAAGGCGTATAGGCCACATATTTAAGAGGCAGTTCTGCTTCTGTCAACACTTCATCAGAATGTAATCCGCATAATGGCACTTCTGAGGTAGGAATAAGAAAGAGTTCGTAGTCTTCATCTTTAAGCTTAAATTGCTGATTTTCAAATTTAGGAAGCTGACCTGAACCAAAAACTGTGTCACGACGCACAAGAAGAGGTGGAATCCATTGCATGAACCCATTTTTTGTTTGAACTTCGATCATGTACTGGATAAGTGCCCATTCAAGCTTTGCACCTAAATTTTTATACACAGGCCAGCCTGATCCTGAAATTTTAGCCCCTCTTTTAAAATCAAAAAGATCGAGTTTTTCATTCAGTTCAACATGATTTTTAAAAGGAAAGTCAAACTCTCTTTTTGTTCCAACTGCTTCAAGCAATACATTTTCCTTTGGGTCAGGTGAGATTTTAATGTCATCCATAGGAATATTTGGCAAGCCCGCAATTTCATTGGAGAATTCTACTTCAATTTTTTGAATTTCATGGTCAATTTTACGAATATCATCTCCCATTTCTGAAACTTTATTCATAAAGTCAGTGCAATCTTCACCTTTGCGCTTAGCTTCGCCAATTTTTTGAGATAAATCATTGCGCACACTCTTTAGTTGGTCAACCTCTGTTTTATGCTCTCGTAATTTTGTGTCCAACGCTATCAAGTGACTTAAAGAAATTTCCGGATCTTTAGTTTTAAGTTTTGTCTCAACGGCTTTTACATCCTTTCGGATCAATTTAATGTCTAGCATCTTGAAATCTCTTCCCTTTAAAATTTAAATCGTCAGTATATACTGCTTCCCCCTTAATCTGCAAAAAAAAACTACAGACTTGCAATTACTCTCTTGGATCTCGTAATTTTAAATTAAAAAAATGTTTAGTATAATAAAGCTATAGGAAAAAATCTGTTTATACATTATAATAAAAAAACTATTATGCAGATAAAAGGGTAACAACATGCTTCCTATCGAAAGTTTAATTAATTCATTTGAAAATAAAAGTTCATTAGTTCCTGCAATTACCGAAGTAATGAGTAAAATGACAGAAATTTCCTCAAGTGTTTTGGATTACCTTGCACAATCGATTTGCAATGTAGTTCCGGATTGGATTCAATCAAAAAAATACAAAGAGATGGGTCCGCAAAACCTAAATCCATTTTTTTCAAAGCCTCAAAATCGAATGCCATTTCTTCTTCAATATGTTCATAAACCGCTACCTAATCCTGAATATGTTGATTTTGGTGATCAAAAGGTCTTTTACGCATCCGGCGGTCAAAAAACAAACGGGAAATTTATCTTTGATTTACCCGAACATGAAGGGTTTAAAATTTATAAGACTGTAGATGTTGAAAATTTAGATGATGTCACAAAATTACAATCCTTTGACTTAATGCAAGAAATTTTTGATGTTAAAACATTAGAAAATAAATTACAGGATGAAAAGGTAGAAGATCTGGATAAAGCCCTTTTTTTTAGTCAAAAGATGGTTTTGCACAAAGAATACCGTAATCTATTGTTAAAATCTTTAAATCTTAATTCAAATTTAGCTACATCTTCAAGTAAAACGGGCGAGTGGCAAATATACCCCGATACGAAATTGATCCCGATTGGGGAGTTTGATTTTAAACTTTTGAGTGAAAATGAAATTAATAAAATTGCCACGGATATTCAACGATTTTTTCATCTTGAAAGCCTTTTTGGGCTCAACCTATTAGGGAGAAGGCCAAATTATTTTGATGAGAATGCCATTAAAACCCTCTTTAATATAAGTGAAAGTTCTGCCGTAATTAAAGACAGTGTAGAATTTCCTTCATTTTTACAAGAAAACATAAAAGAGCGTCATAATGTTTTCAAAAACCTGATTAAAAAATGCTATCCTGAGGAGCTTGTCTTAAAAGTTTTGCAAGAAAACCCGGCAAATACTTTAAGTGAAGTAAACTTCCAATTGAAAATGACATTCTTAAAAAAAATAGAGAATATCGATTACAACGACCCAATCCTTCTAAAGCTACTAACTTTAGCAGATGAGTTGTTAATGAAGGAGATTGATTTAGAATACAACCCTGAAAATTCAATCGAAGCTAATTTAATCATGAATTGGTTGCAATTAAAAATTGATAAAAAAGATTTTCATCTTGATTTGGAAACAGAAATTTTTGAACTTTCAAAATCGTTGCTGCAAGATGTTCCTCATAAGGGCATGACAGTTAAGAGTTTTGAACATGTTACTAAAAAACATCTATTTGATAAATCTGAATTGTCTAAAAAAATATATACCCTTCTTGGCTTTGACACTTCTGAAAATGGTTTATTAACTATTTATGAAAGAGCATCTGATTTAATCATAAAAATTATGAATGATCTTAAAAGCATGCCAACGCTAAAAAATGAGCCTTATTCTACAAGTGATCATTTCTACGTTACATTCGCAAAGGATTTTTTGGAAGAATTGGAAAGTTTCATAATTCAAATGAATGAAGAGGATAAAAATATCACTTTTGAAAATCGTTTGAGCTTGAGCATTCTTCAAAAAGAGATAGGCTTGCAAGTATCCCAAAACAGTTTATTAACTGTCCTTCATTCCTTCATTGAAAAGAATACTTTGATTTAGTAGATTTGTTTTTATTGTTAAACGTAAAGAAAATCTATGAATTACAACATTCTTCCTGAATATATTAAAACTTTTGAAATTGATGACCAATGCATCAAGAAGAATGGTTGCATGCATAGTTGCACAATCATTTATACTGATGGAAAACAAGATAAACGCTATCTAAACGAAAGTGTAATTGCTTCTGCGATTGAAAATTTGGGTAAAGATAAAATCATCGGAAATCACCAACACTTTCCTAAAATTAAAAGGGGTATCCCTGATGATTATATCCCGACCGTTGAAGAGTATCCATTCAATTCGACTGTTCTTAGCGTCTATGCTTTCGTTTTTACAAAAAATAGGTAATATATATGACAGTCAATATAACCCCTTGCATGGTAGATTCTATTATTATAGAAACTAAAAGAAATTGCACCGGCAGTTTTTCTTGCGAGCATATGTGTAAAATCAAACTTATAGATGGAAGAGAAAAAGAAATTAGACTTTTTAGTCTAAATATTTCTTCCTTAATTAATCGAATTGAAAGTCATAAAATAGACGGCGATTTTAATCATTTTAAAGGATTAAAGCCCTATCACATTTCCTACGATACGCATTGTTTAAACACCCTTCACACCATCTTCAATAAAAAACACGTCGAAAACTAGGTAAGGGAGTGTCTTTGAAGTCATTATAATGCAGGCCTACAGCCTGCATTTTTTATTTATAATATACCTAGGGCGATGCCCTAGGCTTTTATAAACCAGGGCTTTGCCCTGAAGGCTGTTGCTCAAGGCTGAAGGCCTGATTTCTAAAAGCCTAGGGCAACGCCCTAGGTAGGATATATAACAAAATGCAGGCTGTAGGCCTGCCTTATAATTGTGGTGTTATTTTGGGAGGAAGGCTGGATCTTTCATAAAGAGATCGATCTTAGCCACAGCCTTAGATGGTGTTTCGATGGTTTTCGAACTGTATTTTGCATCTTTATCCCAAATAGTATAATTCACAGTATGTAACGGAGCTAAATCATATCTAGGGCGAGCATCATCTAAAGAGTTGATAAAATTTCTTGCTACGTCACAAGGTATGTTTTCATATTTCTCTACGTTATATTTTCTATGAAGTGTTGAAGTCACGTTAAAATTTATGTGACAAGGCTTTTCTTCCCTAATTACTGTTGTATTTGTATTCATATTAAACACACTCCTTTTTTAATCTAATGTTATAACAATTATAAAATAAAAAAAATGATTTTATTCCCCCTCTTTTTTCTATCTGTTTTCCTCTTTGATCTCTCTTGTCAAAAATATAAACCTCTGCAATAAAAAAAGTAGAAATATTCTACCCAATCAATTAATGTTGTAATCTTTTTGAATCCGGAGATTGTACCATGAATGGCAAGTGCCTTGAGAGCGAAAAAACTAAATTAGTCCAATTAAAAAAAATTGAAATTTATGGGTTTAAGTCCTTTGCAGATAAAACAGAACTTGAATTTAATCAAGGTGTAACTGCAGTTGTCGGACCAAACGGTTGCGGTAAATCAAATATTGCCGATGCCTTTAGATGGGTGCTTGGCGAGCAATCTGCAAAGTCGATGCGTGGCAATAAAATGCCTGATGTAATATTTGCAGGAACCTCAAACAGAAAACCTTTAAATTTTGCAGAAGTGACCATTACTTTAGGTAACGAAGGTGGTCAGCTGCCGATTGAATTTGCTGAAGTGTCAGTTACAAGGCGTTTGCATAGAAGCGGTGAGTCCGATTATTTTATTAATCGCAATCCTGTGCGCATGAAAGACATTCAGAGCTTGTTTCTTGACTCCGGAATGGGAAAAAATACATTTTCAATTTTTGAGCAAGGTAAGATTGATCAAGTCATCAACTATACACCTCTTGAGAGGCGCTATATTTTTGAGGAGGCCGCAGGAATTTTGCGCTTTTTGCAAAGAAAGCGCGAGGCTTTAAGAAAGCTTGAAGAATCAGATCTTAATACAGCACGTGTAAGAGATATTCATAAAGAAGAAGAAAAGCAAATTGCCGTTTTACAAAATCAGGCAGAAAAAGCTCGCCTTTTTAAAGAAAATAAAACACGTCTTGAATCCCTTGAAAAAGCTGTTTATTTAGTTAAATGGGAAACATTGTCAAATAAATCCCAAGAGATATCCTCAAGGGAAACAATTAAAAAGAAAGACAGCGATGAGCTTAAATTAAAGCTTGAAGAGGAATATAAAGCCTTAAATTTAGCAAAACTTGATTTAGTTACAAGTGAAAAAATCTTAAAAACAAGCCAAGAAGACTTCTTTAAAGCAAAAAGTGAAAAAGAGCTTAAACTCTTAGAAAAAAAGACAAATCAAGAGCGTTTAAAAGAAGTGACAACTAAAAGTGCACTTTTAAATAAAGAGCTTGACGGAATGGTTGAAAAGCGGATTTTGCGCCAAACTGAATTTAAAGCTGCAAAGGCTGAGCAATCACTTGTTGCCATTCAACTTGTTAAAGAAGAAGAAACTTTACAAAAACAACGTGCAGAACTTAACGCTTTAGAAGTTAACTTAAATAAATTAAGGGATGGGCAACAAAAAGCTCAATCAGAGGTTTTAAAACTTGTTCAGCTTGAAAACCAACTGGAGAGCGAACTCAAACAAAATACAATGCGCTTTGAGCATGCTTCGGATCGTCAGGCAGAACATCAATTAAAGAAAAAAAGGCTTGAGTTACAAGCAGAAGAGTTTGAGATTGCAAAAAATAGACAGAAAAAAGAGCTTGATAACTCTCTCTTATTAATAGATGGGCAAAAAAAACTTTTAGTAGACCTTGAAAAAAAATTAACTGAATCCATTAATGAAATTTCAACCAAACGAACCTTGTTAGCACAAGTTTCTAAAGAAATTTCAGAAATGAAAGCCCGACAAAAAGCACTTTTACGCTTGAAAGAAGATATGGAAGGTTTCTCGTCTGGAAGTAAACGCCTTTTGCAAGAATCAAAGAAAAAATCGAGTCAGTTGTATCAGAAAATGACAGCGCTCTACGAGTGCATCAGTCCAAATAGTGGAAGCGAAGGATTACTTGCATCATCTTTAAGAGGTTATACCGAGACACTTGTGGTTAAGGAAAAAAATCATTTGGAAGAGGTGATCGCTTTTGCTAAAAAAGAAAAACTCAAGAATTTTTCTCTTATCTGTCTTGAAAATCTAAATGATTCAATTGTAAAATCTGCCGGAAAGAGTATTGATGTTGAACCCGTACTCGATTTTGTTACTAAAACTGAAATTGCTACTCATTTTCTTAAAAATATGTTCATTGCAAAAAATGATGTGTCTGCATGGAAATTTGTAAAGGAAATGGAGGGTGTCGAAGTTTTGACAAAAGATGGATCTTTCATCGATGCCAATCAAGTAACCTTTTATACAGAAGAGAGTGAGAGTAACTTATTTTTAAGAGAAGCTGAACTTTTAAGCCTTGAGAAAAAATTAAATGAATCTGAAAGCGTTTTCCAAGAATTGGAAAAAACAATAACTGCACAGGAAACCAAAAAAAACCAGATACAACAGGAAAGGGTAGAGCTTGACCGCCAAGTTCGAAAACTTGAAATGACCCTTGTTGAAATCAACTTTGGCTTACAGCGCACAACTTCCGATTTTAATCGCGCTCAAAAAGAAATGGCCACAATCGATGAAGAATTGGCTGCTTTAGTAAAATCCTTGGAGCTTTTACAAAATGGTCTCGTTGAAACCAAACAAAAGCATATTGAAGCAAAAGCTAAAAGGCAAGATTCACAAAACTCCACACAGCATTTTTTAAGTGATCTTACTCAGCTAAGCGAAAAATTCAAGCAAGAAACTGCCAAAACAAAACTTCTTGAAGCTTCTTTTCAAAAGATTGTTGACCAAAATCGTAAACTTATTCATGCCATCAATGTTTTTGAGATCAAAGATATGGAAAGTGCCACGCAAGAGAAGCGCATTATGGAAGAGATCAAAGCTTCATCTGAAATGCAAACTTTCATATCGACTAAAGGCGAAAATGTGGAATCTAATCTTGAAATTGTAGAAAAAGCTTATCATACAACAGCTGATCTCGTGGCAAAATTTGAAGGAGAGGTTACGAATAAGAAAAAAGAGATCATTGAGTTTGAAAAAAGAGTTTCGCTCCTACATTCATCGCTTAAAAAAGTTGAAAATGAAATCCATCAGACAGATATTTCCTTTGCCGAAACTAATTCATTCTTAAAGTCTCTTGAGACTGAATTAATGGAGAGATATCAGTTGATGATCGATGATCTTAAAAATCAAAATTTAAGACAGCCTGATTTTACATTACAGCAGATGGAAAAAACCATCGCTGAATTAAAGGCTGCCATTTTGGAAGCCGGTGACATCAACATGACATCGATTGATCAACTCACCCAGCATCAAGCAAGGTATGGCTTTTTAAACGAACAGCTCGATGATTTAAACCATTCCAAACAAGAATTGATCGGGATCATCACCGAGCTTGACAAAACAAGTCGTAAAATCTTTAAGGAAACATTTGAGCTGATTCGACAAAATTTTAAAAAGAATTTTAATATTTTATTTAATGGTGGAGAGGCCGATTTGGAATTTACAGAATCAGGTGACATTTTAGAGGCCGGAATTGAAATTAGTGCAAAGCCTCCCGGCAAACAGATGAGATCGATTAGTTTGCTTTCAGGCGGTGAAAAATGTTTAACGGCCATGGCACTTTTATTTGCTATTTTTGAAGTCAAACCGGCTCCCTTTTGTATTTTGGATGAGATCGATGCACCGCTTGATGATTCAAACGTTGAGCGTTTTGTAAATGTTGTCAAACAATTTATTGACCGCTGTCAGTTTATTATTATCACGCATAATAAACGAACAATGGCAATTGCTGATGTGTTATTTGGTGTTTCAATGGAGGAAAAAGGGGTTTCCAAACTTCTTTCAATAGATTTTTTAAAAAAAGAGTAATATATGATTATAGGAATACCAAAAGAAATTAAAAATCATGAATATAGAGTGGGAGCAACACCTGCAATGGTTCGTGTACTTGTAGAAGCAGGACACAAAGTATTTATTGAAACAAAGGCCGGCACTCAAATTGGCTTTACAGACGAAATGTACAAAAGAGCCGGTGCAATCATTGCAGAATCGGCGGCCGAAGTCTACCATGCTGAAATGATTATTAAAGTTAAGGAATTGCAAAAAAGCGAATTTAACTATCTAAGGGAAGGTCAGATTCTTTTTTGTTATCTACATTTAGCGCCAGATTTTGAACAAACACAGCATCTCTTAGATAGTAAAGTTATAGCAATTGCCTATGAAACCGTTACAGATTCACAAGGCAGGTTGCCACTCTTAGTGCCGATGAGCGAAATAGCAGGACGTATTGCCATTCAGGTTGGTGCAACGGCAATGCAAATGAACCATGGTGGTAAAGGGCTTCTTCTTGGTGGGGTTCCTGGAGTTATGCCTACAAACGTTCTTGTCATTGGCGGGGGTGTTGTAGGAACGGAAGCTGCCCGTATGGCAATGGGTTTACACGCGAATGTGACAATTATTGATAAAGATTTAAATCGTTTGCGCTACTTGGATGCTGCATTTGGGCCTCATTTAAAAACGCTTTATTCAGATTCTTCAAATATTGAAGAGGCTGTTAGAGTTGCAGATCTTGTGATTGTGGCAGTTTTAATTCCTGGAAAAACAGCACCAAAACTGATCAAACGAGCGATGCTAAAAGAGATGCAACAAGGCTCCGTAATTGTGGATGTAGCGATTGATCAGGGCGGTGGAACTGAAACATCAAGACCTACAAGTCATGAACATCCAACTTATGTTGTTGACGGCATCATTCACTATTGCGTGACAAATATGCCGGGTGCATGCGCCCGTACATCGACAATGGCACTTACAAATGCAACGATGGACTATGCATTACTGATTGCAAATAAAGGGTATAAGAGAGCTTTGAAAGAAAATAGAGGTTTGATGAACGGGCTAAATGTTTGCATGGGGCACGTGACTAATAGTTATGTCGCAGAAGATCTTGGGCTGCCGTACGTCACCCCCGAAACCATGCTAAACTAGTGACGTCTTGGGACTTGGCGTTTGCGATTTTTCAACATGAAGACACGAAGATCGTTATGTATTATTGAGGTTGTGATTTTTTTAACGCAAAGACGCAAAGGCGCAAAGAATTAAAATAAACATCTTTGCACTCCTTAAGATTATTTTTCTTTGCGCCTTTGCGCCTTTGCGTTAAAAAATCAGAATCTTGTGGACCTCTGAAGGTCTTCATAATCGCTTCGTGTTAAAATACTCGTACGTTAAAAAAGGGTGAAGTATGTATATTATTGGGATTGATCTTGGTACGACTAACTGTGCGGTAAGTTTTGTAGATACTTCAACGCCCCCATTTTCCGTACAATCTTTTCGAATTCCTCAAATGAGTGATGTAGGTTTTGTAGAGGAATTACTGACGCTACCTTCTTTTTTTTACATTTCAGCTGAAAATGAATTTCCGGAAGGGAGTATGAAGCTTCCGTGGAATCAATCGATCAAGCAGTCGATGAAGCTTATTGCGGGCAACTTCGCCAAAAAATATGGGGGACGTATTCCAACACGTCTTGTGCAATCGGCAAAAAGCTGGCTTTGTCATTCCGGTGCCCACAGAAAAGATCCCATTTTACCATTTAATGAATCAACTAATGAAAAAATAAGCCCAGTCCAAGCAACTACAGTATATTTAGACCATATCCGTCAAGCCTGGAATCAGAGGAAAGCAAAAGGTGTAGTAGAAAATGAATTTGAGCAGCAGGAAATTGTATTAACTGTTCCTGCATCATTTGATGAAGTGGCGCGCCTTTTAACGGTTGAAGCTGCAAAACTTGCCGGTTACACAAATATTACCTTACTTGAAGAGCCTCAAAGTGCATTTTATGCATGGATTGCTGAAAATGAGTCTTATCTTGATGCCAATATGAAAGATAAAGATCTTATCCTAGTTATTGATGTGGGGGGAGGCACCACTGACTTTAGCTTAATTCAAGTCATTGACAATGAGGGCAAAAAAACCTTTCAGAGAATGGCAGTCGGCGATCATCTACTACTTGGTGGTGATAACATGGATGCTTTGATTGCTCATGAACTTGAAAAAAAATGGCCGAATATTACTCCGTTACAACGTTTACAACTCAATCAGGAAGCAAGAAACGCAAAAGAAGCGCTTTTGGGTAAAGAAGATGTTTATAAAATTAACCTACAAGGGCATGGTTCCCATGTCATTCTTGGCAGTGTATCTACTGTTTTAAATCGCGAAGAATTAGTAACGTCTTTGATGAATGGTTTTTTTTCTTCTTGTTCTTATGAAGAGACAAAACATTTAAGAAAGACGAGTGGGATTAAATCTTTAGGCCTTCCCTTTGAGGATGAACCCTCAATTGTAAAGCAACTAGGTGCATTTCTTCATAGCGCCGGCAATCAGATGCCGGATTATATTCTTTTTAATGGCGGAACGATGAAGCCAAAAATGTTTCAAGATGCCATTGTAAAAACGTTAAATGAATGGTGTCCTACAAAAAATTTGACAGTTCTACCCTCGGCTCATTTGGATCTGGCCGTTTCAAAAGGCGCAGCCTATTATGGAAAAGTGCGTAAAGGTTTGGGTGTTAGAATATTAGGTGGGGCTGCAAGAGGGTATTATCTTGGGTTGGAAATTAAGGAAAATGGAAATCTTAAAAAACAAGCCATCTGCTGCCTTCCCAGGGGATCAAATGATGGTGCCTCTTATGAGCCTTTACAAACTTTTTTTATTGCCCCCAATACGCCTGTTTCATTTCAGCTTTATACATCTCATGTGCGCCTTGATGATACACAAGGGGAGTTGATCGACATAAGTGAAGAGGATTTTTTAAAATTGCCACCAATTCATACTATCCTTCGTTTTGGAAAGAGTATGAATTTGAATCAAGAAAAAATCCCTGTTCACTTAAAAGTGACATTAACTGCTATTGGGACTTTGGAAATTTCCCTTTTGAGTCAGATTTCAGATCACGTTTGGGCATTAGAGTTTCAGCTAAAAAATTCATCAGCTGTAGAAAATAGTTTGGGACTGCTGCAAGGGCCAAGAACGGATGAAACATTTGATGCCAATTATTTGACTCTTGGCAAAGAAGCTATTGTTGAAGCTTTCTCAAAATCTGCCAAAATACCTTTAAATAAATTGATGGAGCATCTTGAAACAGTTTTTCAATGCCCAAGAAAAGAATTTGCCCCGAGTATTTTAAGGTCTCTATTTGATGAGCTTTTATTACAAGCCGAAAATCGATTTTTTACGACAGAACATGAAGAGCGTTTTTTTAATTTAGCAGGATTTTTCTTAAGGCCGGGCATTGGCTATCCTTTGGATGATTTTCGCATTAAAAATTTATGGAAAATCATTTTAAGTGATTCTAGAATTACTAAAACCTTTCAGAGTCGTTTGCAACGCTTTATTTGCTATCGAAGATTTGCTGCAGGGCTTACTAAGGGTCAACAACTGCAATTAAAGAGTGAATTAATGCCAACAATGGTGTCAGGTAAAATTGAAATCAAGGGACGGGCAGAAACTTATGAATATTCAGAAAAAATTAGAGCATTATCTGTTTTAGAATATTTAGAAGTTCACTTTAAACATAAGCTTGGTGCCTCAATTTTAGAGCGCATCCAAAAAGGAATAGCCTTAGATGCTGATTATTTTGCTTTGGGCCATCTTGGGGCACGTCATTTGATGTATGGCAAAATTTCAGATATCATTGCTGTAAAAACGGTTGAAGAGTGGATCGAAAAGCTTCTTAAAATTAAAGAAATTGATGAGGAAAAATTAGGGAATTTACTTTGTCAGCTTGGTCGTAAAACCGACCTTGCAGAATTTAATATCTCTGCAGATCTGATTGCAAGAATACTTAAACGTTTTGAATCATCGCCCTTACATGAAGTTTTAGTAAAACGACTAACAACCCTTGAAAAGCTAACGATTGTTGAGCAAGCAGAGGTTTTTGGCGAAAGCCTGCCCATCGGCCTCTCCCTCGAAAGCAGTTAGGGTAGGGATGGGTGCAGTTTTTTTTTACCACAGAGGCCACAGAGAAAAAAAGAGAGAAGGGAGAGAGGAGGACTAAGAAATACATTCTTTTACCCCTACCGGGGTAAAAAATTAAAGTTTTTCTAGGAAATGATTAACTCTTTCTTTGAAGGTTTCGATGATTTTGTAGCTGATGTCAATATGTGGAAAATGCTCTTTTCGGTAAAGATACTCCTCATAAATTTCTGTAGTGCAATTTTCAATGCAAAGTCTTTCCCAAGGTTCACTATAATTTGACTTTCTTGCCAATTCAGGATGTACTTGCCAGACCCTTGCAAGTTCAGAACAGGGTAGAGCACCTGCAATTTCATCCATTAAAAATAATTTTGCTGTCTCTAAGAAATGTAACCAATCTTTGTTTTTCGATGATATGTATTCAAAGGCTGATATCTGTTTTATTTTTTCGAGCATATCAAAAATTTCTTTAACATCTTCTTCTTTAGGATTGCTCTTAAAGGCTTCAAGAGCATTTGAAAACTTGGTTATACTATCGAAAGTTTTAATTATCCTTAGTTCATTATTGTCCGAAACAAATCTAAAAATCAAACAACCCCCAATTCCTATAGCCCCAATGAGAACACTAAAGATTTGGGCGAAAATATTTTCATCTCTGCATTCAGATCTTTGTGTTGAAATTTTTGCCCGACAACCAAATAACAGGGGGTAGGCAATAGCCATCAAAAAAATTGGGCAAAACTTCCTAAAATTTCTTATATTGCTGTCTTTATCTTGGATTTGCTTTTTTTGAACATCTTGATATATCTCTCCAAAGATCTCTATCGCACTCCTTGATGTTTTATCTATTGGATCAGCTAGGTTTTTTTCTACAATTGTAGAAAAATTTGAGGGAGCAACATCTAAATTAAAATGCATCATACAAAATCCTATGCCATGTTAAGAGTTTTAAAAGCTTGAATCATTTGATTATCAAGATTAATGGATTCAAAATCCCCGCATTGTTTAAAGTAATCGATATAGGCATCCATATCAGGATTTTCAATTTTAAACCTTCTCCATGGCTCACTAAACCCTGAATCTTTAGTAGATTTAAGTGTTGAAGTCCATTCATTTAAGAGATCTGTATTGTTTGGTAATAGCTTGATAATAGCATCCATTAGAAATAACTTCCCTGTAGCTGATAGCAGGCTGATATCATGCCCTTCAAAATGTATATTGTAAGGAGGATCGGTTAATTCACTAATCTTATCAAATGTGCTAAAAAGATCTTTTACAGTATCTTCCTCGGGGTTGTTTTTAAAATCTTCAAATCTATTAACAAAATCAGTGATTCGGTCGCAAGCAAGTGCAAGGGTGTCATTTTTTGAATGCCAGGTATTTTCAGGTGTGAATGTTAAAATAACTGTCCCTAAACCAAAAACACAACTAGCCGTTTTCATCATAGTCAAAGCATGAGGAAGAATGAAGTAACTTGCAGCCGGGAATAATAAGGCCCCTGTAATCGGAACAATAATGGTTCCTGCAGAAAGTAAAGTAGTTGTTCCTAAAAAAGATTTTAAAGTACCCATGTCTTCACGTCGCGTGTTCAAATCGTAGTACCAATCCCCGAAGATATCTTTGGCTGTAAGTCGAACTTTTTCCTCCGGACTTGTTAAATTATCGTTGGATGATGGATGAACGGTTACTCCTTGAAAAAGGGGCTCAAGAGTAGAAGGGGCAAATGCTATAAGGGGTGTATACATAAATTAACCTAGGGTTACAAAGTCAAGGGAACTAGTGTTTTGGTTTAACCTTATCAAGTATTTATTATTTTTTTGCAACTTAACATTTGCTTTGATTGAAAAATAACTCTCTTGCTTCGTTTTGATTTATCTATTACTGCATTTTTTTTTGCTAAGGTCCTTAAGGACCTTAACAAAAAGATGAGAGAGAATGTTTAATATATAAAAAAAAGTAGACATTAGAATTTGCCTCTGGTATGTAAATTATTTATTTAAAATATAAAGTATCATGATGAAAAAACTTTTAGGCTTTTCTCTACTTCTACTTCTCAATACTTTAGGCAGTGCCATTGCCTTTGAATTATGCCAGGCTGATTTGCAAATCGGGTTTGTGGATTTTAAAACCGACCATATCTGGAATAAAGATGGAAAAAAAATCTCTACCTATTCCGATTTTCATTTAAGGGCTATTCCTGTCTATTTAGATACCTACATTACACCAATCGATTGTTTATCTATAAATAGCGCCTACGTTTGGATTGAGGAAGAATTGAATGGCAGATCACGTGGAATTGCAGATTTTGAATTGAAGTGGACACATTTTTTTTATTTGGATAAAATTAATACTATTTCCTTTCAGGCTACAGCCATAATTCCAAGTGGAAAACAAATTTATAACTTGCGTTATGGCAAATTCGGCGGCCAAATTGACATTCTCTATTCACGTGTCCAAAAAATTAAATGCCAAATGCTTTATTTTGATTCAATTATTGGATATCGATTCTATAAGGGTTTTCCATCAGATCAGTTAAGAGGCTATTTGTCTTGCGGAAGTTATGTTTATAAAAATCTTTATTTAGACGGATCGTTAAATTTACAATATGGACTTTTTAACGGAAAAAACAAATTTAATTATCCCCTCTATCTTCTGAGTGCAAATTATAGACTATTAAGAGCAGACCTCAAAGCAGCATACTGTTTTTATAATCAATTTTATTTATCAGCCGGGGTTTTTAAGCATCTATGGGGCCAAAATGTTGCTACAGGTTCCGGTTATTTTATTGAAGGCTGGATAAAGTACTAATGATTAAATTAATTTTACAAATTTCTTGTTTTTTTACCCTCACATTTTCTGCTCTTCAATCGGCTGAATCTCTTCAACCCTATTTCCTGCCTTCTGAGATGGAAATCAAGGGTAAGCTTGATGCATTATTTAATAAATCACGGTTGCTCTTAAATACCAAAACCTTAAAAGAAGCGGGCTTTACAGACAATAAACCACGTAAATACACTCAGGTTATTGTGACAAAGCATCCCGAATTTGAAGGATTTGTATTTAAAATTTATTTAGATGCGCAACGTTATAAATCCGATGAGCCAGAAGAGGTTACCTTTTTAAATCGCATCCATGGAGCTGCCGCCATACGTGAATATATCGAGGAAAATGGTTTGCAAGAAATGTTTAAAGTTCCAAAAAAATGGCTTTATCTGATTCCTCAAGGCCCTAAAGCCAAAAAAGAGTTTACTGCCAAAAAATATATTTTGGTAGAAGAAGATATGCACCTAATAGACTCTAAAGGCAATCGCGATGCTTGGAAAAGTGAAAAGGTTTCTAAAGAATTATTAACAAGCCTCTATCAGATCTTAAAAGTGGTTGGGCTTTCCGATTGTGCAAAAATTGAAAATATTCCTTTCTCTGAAGATGGCAAAGTGGCTTTTATCGACACCGAATCTTTTGGTGAAAAATCGGTGCCATTTAAAAGATTAAAGAAATCGCTTAATCCCACAGCACAAGTTATTTGGAAAGAATTAATTAAAAATAAAAATTAAGTTCAAGGTTATTATGAAATATATACCATTAAAATTTTTAAGTTGTATGGCAATCTCGTTCCTTCTAGGGGCAACTCCATTAGTGGCTAATGCTTCAAAATATCTTGATACAGCACCAAATGCTAAAATTACCGATGAAGCATGGCGGGAAGTTCTACCTTTTTTACTGCCTGAAGAATTCGAAATCAAAGGTAAACTTGATGAATTATTTAAAGATTCACGAGCTATTTTAAATTCAAGTTCATTAAAAATGGCAGGCTTCACAATTTCAAAACCGCAAGAATTTAGCTTGATTGTGGTGACCAAGCATCCCAATTTTCCGGGTTATATTTTTAAAATTTACCTCGATAATGAAAAAAAAAAACCTGACACTAAGGCACAGGACTATTTTATCAAAAGGGTAAAAGGTTCTCTTGCAGTTCAAAAATGCATTAATGAAAATCATTTGGATGCCTATTTTAAGGTACCAAAAAAATGGATCTACCCGTTGCCTGCCTATGGAAAACAAGTAAAGAAATATTCCCATAAAAACTTCATTCTGGTCGAAGAGGATATGCAAATTTTAACTGCAAAAGCGAATATGAAGGCTTGGAAAAGCTCCATGGTAACAAAAGAATTACTTGTCGGGCTCCATTGTATTTTAACAGAAGTTGGCCTTATCGATTGTGCAAAAATTGATAACATTCCTTTTTCAAAAGATGGCAGAGTGGCATTTGTTGATACTGAAAGTTTTGGGTTTCCAAAAGTGCCGCTTCATAGATTAAAAGAAATGATACCGTCAAACATGCGTTCTTTCTGGTCCAAACTCATAAAGACACATTAGGATTGCAATCCAGTTTTTTTAACACTAAGAGAGCTATTGATTTCTTAAGTCGCGAATGCGACGGCAGCATGTAGCCGCGGGTTTTTAACCCGCGGTCGAATCAAACAAAAAAAGAGCCATGGATATGGCGACAGAAATAAAATGGTGATTTCTGTCGCCATATCCATGGCTCATTTTTTTGTTATGGAATTTACCGCGGGTTAAAAACCCGCGGCTACATGCTGCCGTCGCATTCGCGCATACGCATTAAGCTAAAAATAAATTATAAAGCAGGCCTTCAGCCTGCGATCGTAACGCACTGATAACTAGGGCGTTGCCCTAGGCTATTATAAGCCAGGGCTTTGCCCTGAAAAATCGTCTTCCAGGCTGAAGGCCTGGTTTTTAATAGCCTAGGGCATCGCCCTAGGAATGATATTGTATAAATGCAGGCTGTAGGCCTGCTTTATAATTATCCTAAAATACTTTGTTTAAGCAACTTACTCCTTAGCTTAATGCGCATGCGCATTCGCGACTTAAGAAAATCTAGGGATCAAAATGACTCGCTAATCTCATTTGCTCCTCTGTGCTTTCTTGTGTTAAAAAAAGGTAAGGAACTTCAAGATTTAGGCACAAGCAGGTTGAAGTGGATGGTGTCTACAAAAAGTAAAGGGATGACTAATTTTGGTTTTTCGTCTTTGTTTAATGGAATATTCTGTCCCTCAGGATCTAGAACCTGTACTCTAACATCTAAAAGATTATCGATCGCAGCAATTTCACAATTACCGGCATATCTTGCACCTACATCACCCTTTTTCATTAAAGTCATATCTTTTAGGTAATCATCAAGTGATTCTTCATTGGAAGAAGCAATAATTTGTTCTTTAAAATCTTCATCGAGGAGGGCTTGGTTATGAAGATATGCGGATGCTATAGTCCTTAAAAATTTGACAAGTTCATCAGAAGTTTTTCGCTCGGAAATCACTTCAAAGAAATTAGCTTTAAGATTAGGCTTATTCAAAATTTTTTCAACTTTTGTAAAAGTATCTTTTTTGATGAAGGGATTATTATCCCCAAGTTTTAATTTTAGTGAAGGAATTAAGTCAGGGAATTTATCTATGTTCTGAATAAGTGAAGTTGCAACTGAACGATAAAAGCAATGACTATCGCCACGAATTGGGTACATATCATAATCTTTAGCTATAGCTTCCAATTTGATATGAGTTGCAGGTTTTCCTAGATTTTTTTGGACAAGTGCATCAAGCGTGGTTTTCTTCTGAATTAGAGGGATTTCTTCAGCAACTTTATGTTTAAATGTTTTTCCCGCATGCGCTCTAATTTTCTCTGCTTGAATATTCAGTGTTTCATTTAATTCTTTAATAAGAGCGGCTTCAAAGCCCATGTTTTCAAGCTCTTTAATATCATTTTTGAAGATGTCAATGAATCCCAAGTCGATGCCTTCGATCTTCTCGCCTTTAGCAATTAAATCTCGATTTTCAATTTTATTAAGTGTTTGGGCAAGAATATCCATATTGTACTTAATATCATTATAAAAATCTTTTGGACTTATGTTCATGGTGTCTCCTACAATTATACTAATATTATACTAATAAATTATTATAAAAGTCAATAATTTAAATAATTACTTAATAATAGAGTACTGGATTGCCGATGGTGAAACCATCGGCATAAGAATAATTGCTAGAATTTTAAAGCTTGAATTTCTCGATGATGCTTTTTTCAAGAGTTCTGCTATCTTCTGCAAATTTGCGAATCCCTTCAGACAATTTCTCTGTTGCCATAGCATCTTCATTTAACATGAAGCGAAAAGATTTCTCATCTAGTTTGATTTGTTCTAGATCTAAGGACTTGGCGTTTGCAGCGTCTAATTTTTTCTGAATTAGCCCTTCAGATTTGCTTAAAATTTCAAGAAGTGAAGGTGCAATTGTTAAAAGATCGCATCCTGCAAGCTCTATGATCTCTTCTACGTTTCTAAAACTTGCGCCCATGATTTCTGTTTTAATACCAAATTTTTTGTAATAGTTGTAAATTTGGGTGACAGAAACAACGCCTGGATCTTTATCAGGAGCATAAGCGCTTACATTTTCCGCTTTTTTGTACCAATCAAGAATACGGCCAACAAAAGGGGAGATTAAAGTAGCTTTTGCCTCAGCACACCCAACTGCTTGAGCCATGCTAAATAAAAGAGTCATATTGCAGTGAATGCCTTCTTTTTCAAGCTCTTTTGCGGCTTGAATCCCTTCCCATGTCGATGCGAGTTTGATCAAAATACGCTCTTTTGGAATACCGGCATTTTTATAGAGCTCAATAAAATGTTTCGCTTTCTCAATACTACCTTGAATATCAAAAGATAATCTTGCATCAACTTCCGTTGAAACACGTCCCGGAATCTGTTTTAAGATTTCCAAGCCAAAATTAACAAAGAGTTTATCCATCATCAAGGTGTATTGATCAGCTTTTGATGTGGCATTAGCATGGCTATAGCTAATTGCTTCTTCAATTAAATGCTGATATTCCGGATTTTTTGATGCGGCTAGAACAAGCGATGGATTTGTTGTTGCATCCGTTGGGTGGTATTGCTTGATAGAATCGATATCGCCTGTATCAGCAACGATTACTGTCATTTTTTTTAATTGGTCAAGTTTGCTTTCTTTATCCATCATGAAATTCCTTGAAGTTTAGATAAGTCTTTAAGAGGCTCTATGCGAAATGTAATGGTCATTGGCTGTTTGCCGACCATAAGTTCAAGGCTTGAGTTAAGCCTTGTTAAAAGTAGTTTATAGGGGATTTTTACATGGGTGTTGTTAACATCAATTCCGATTGCTGCCTGTCCTAGGATTTCTTCCGAATCAATGAGTTGCAAGCATAGTGCTGCAAACTTTTTAAGCTGTCTTTTGAGCGTTTCGTCGGTAAAGACATAATTTTTTTGGCAACCTGTGCAGGAAAAAGCACAGTCGTTCTGATTTAAATTAAAAACAGAAAAGCTGACAGGTATCTGACAGGATAGACAATTAAATTCTAATAGGTGACCTTTTTGCATCTTTGACTCTTAAATCTTTTAGCCAAGAATAACAGGAATGCATCCCAAGTTCAATAGAAAATAAACAGCACTGCTAACATAGGTTTGAAACATATCATTAAAGATAATTCGCTAATTTAGAGTAGTGTCCTAAAGCGATTGATAAATCGAAACCGTAATTTTCCAAAATTAAATGTAAAAGTAAAATTTGGAGTGCGGTAACTCTGTTACCGCTTTGTAGCTCAAATCGGCTCCGGCGATTTGTTTTATAGCGTGTTTTAAATCGCCTTTGGCGATTTAGCAGCCTGCCAGAGCCAGGCTGAGCAACAAAGCGGTAACAGAGTTACCTCACTCCTAAATTAGCAAATTTTATCTACTGAATGGAGCATGATCTACCAGATTTATCAGATTGAGGTTTGCTCAACAGAATTTTTTCAAGCTCTGCAACCTTCACTAAATCTTCTTTTGCTAAAAAATAAGTGATAAGGCTTATAAGTGCATCAGTCTGTTGATTTTCGGGTAGCAAATCGACAATTTTTAAGGCTTGCTCAGCATTATTATTATCGATTAGAAAATCAACCAGTTTAATATTTTTTTGATGTAAATCTGATAATGCAAAACTAATCATCATAATCGCGTCTTCTTGCTGATGTTTAGGGCACGTGCTGACAAGATCAAGGGCCTTATTAATATTATTATTTTTTACTAAAAGCTCAAAAATATTGATGTTTCTTTTTTCGTATTCAGGCATTAGTTTGTAAATTTCTACTAGTTTGTCAATATTGTTGCTATCTAACAAAAGCTTGGAAATAATCTTAAATGCATGCAATTGATTATAATCAAAATTCTTAGCGAAAATTTCATTTGCCTTATCCAAATTTTTAGTTTTTATTAAAAATTTAAAGACTGGTTCAAAAAATTTCATGTTTTCAAATTTATCAATTGAATCAAAAAAATGTAATACCATTTCTAAATTTTCTGTTTCGAATAAATGGCTAAAAATATTTTCTTTAATAGATGGGCTATTTATAAGGTATCTAGGCATTGTTTTAAAAGCTTCAATTGCCTTAGAAATTTTTCCTTCCCTAATTAAAATGTCAAAAAAAAGTTCGATGCTTGATTTTTGGTCTATATTATTTTTTAAAAATTCTTTAAGCTCATCGTCATATTTTCCAATTTTAAATAATGATTCAGAAAATTTATCATAACAAATACCATCCGAAAATATTACGATTAAAACATCTAGTGCTTTATCCAAATTTTTATTTTTAATGTATAAATCAATGATTTGCTCAAGTTTAATAAACTTAAGATAGTCTTTTTTACGTAACTTTAATGCTTCCAATGCAAAATCAATATCATTGTTTTGAATAAATAGCTTACACACATCATCAATTACTTGATCTTCATACTTACTACAAAGGTTGATAACTTGTTGAGCCTCAGTAATTTTCCCATTTTCAATTAATAATTTAAGAACTTTCTTAATACATTGATTTTGCTCATAATATTCGGGTAACAAACTTATAATTTTAATTGCTTTATCAAGCTCCTTTTTCTCAATTATAATATCAAATAGAGTTAAAAGACAAGGGACTCTGTTTCCAATAACACTAGGCATCATATTTACAACCGCAATAGCCTTGTCAAAATCAAAATTATTAATTGATTTTTTTAAATGTTCCTCTAAAGTACTTTGTATAGCGTACCCTCCAATCATTTTTAAAAATTTCTCTGCTTCTGTAAAATTTCCATTATCCAAGTAAAAATTGGCGATATTTAGAAAAATTTCGTTTTTATAATAGTTTTGACCGCTTGGATCTGTGAGTAAATCGAGAATTTCGAGGGCTCTAGCAATGTTTCCTAGATTGATTAATTTTTCACAGATTTTTATTTTATTAAACTCATTCTTGGGTAAAGATATAACTTGATCAATTTCTTTTTCAATTACCGCTAAACCCAAAAAGCTGGAATAATAGGGTTGAAAGTTTTTATCTGATAAATCTTTTAGAAAATTTAAATCTTTTTCTTCTAATGTTTTTAATGTGTTTAAAATCTCATTTTTTAATTTACCAACACATAATTTAGCCTGCTTTAAACTTGTAGGATTGTTTAACATGTTATAAAATTCATTAATATCACTAATTTTTTTACAAAATTCTTTATTTTCCTTTAATTCTTCGGATAGAAATTTTGAAAAATTAAGCAAAAGTGAAAATTCTTTATGTTTTTCATCCACGATTACCTTTTTCCAAACAGAGCCTACTTCCGTAAAAGATTCCACTTCAGGATTTGAGCAATATTGAAATATATGATTTAGACAATCAGGGGGTAAAAGATTTACTGGACATTCTTCATTAAATTTTAAACAGTTGTTATTATCAATTGTAATTTTAGAATTAATCATTTTTATCCTTTAATTAAAAGTTATTAATCATATTATATATTAATTTAAAAATAAAAGCAATCTAAAAAGCTTACGCCAAATTAACCCGTATGTAATACGTTAACTTTTACATTACTTTAGAAAGGTATAGCTAAATTAGACAGTTTCTATTACTGGATGGAGCACCAGGATAAATATTGAAGGCCATAAATCATATTCTCAACCTCTGTTGCCTTTGCATCATTTCCGTTATTTTCCAAAAAAGTCCAGATATTTCGAAGGACATTTATTTTCATAAGCGGGAAAGCCTCATCTATCATGTTAGCGACCTCTATGGATTTATCAATATCAGCCTCGTTTATTAATGAAGCGGAAATCAGCTTCAACGTGAATGCTTTTTGATAATCATCAGTTACAAGATTGACAATTTCGAAGCCTTTAGCATCATGTCCGCTATTAATTAACAATAGAGCAATTTTTGAAAGATCACATGAATCAGGATAATCAGAGTGAAGAGTTTTTACAACTTCAACCATTGTAGAGCTGTTGTCGCTTGTAATTAAGAGTTTAAGAAGATTCTCAAGAAGCTGAGATTTTAATGTTTTGTCTAAAATATTAAAGAATTCTATCGCTTCATTTATAAATTTATTTTCGATTAGAAGATTAATGAAATCAGAAAAAATTATGTATTCCTTTTTAGGCCATGTTTTGACAAATTGAAGAGTTTCATTAATGGCTTCCTTAACTCGTCCATTTTCAAGTAATAACTTACAAATTTTTATAAATGAAGATGACATCCAAATGACCTCATGCATATTTACAACGACAATCGCTTTAGGAAGGTTTCCTATCTGAACCAGGTATTGAGAAATTTCTTCGAGTATAAATACTTTAGTCATAGTTTCAATAATCTGAGCGGTAACTTCGATTGCTTTATCAACAATATCCATAGATAATAAATCTTTAGAAATATTTCTTATAAGCCATGATTTCGAAATATGCTCATCATTAAGCTGTGCGACACCATCAATTCGCTTGTATAAGGCTGTAGCTTTAAATAACCTAACAGCGGGTTCATAATCTTTTTTTTCTTTTGATAATTTTTCTAATTTCTGTAAATCCTCATCTTTTAAATCCTTTAATGTATTTAAAATGTTTTCGGACAGTCCATAGATAGATGCTTTAACTTGTTTAAGGTTAAGAGAATTTAATAATTCGGGACTTGTGAATAACGTAGAATGGTTTTCAGTTTTATTTAAATTTTTTTCTAAATATTCATAAGTGAGCTTTGTAAAATCATTTAAGAATTTAAATTCTTTCATTTTTGCGGCATGGATGATTTTTTTACTCCACAAACGACTCACAGTTATTGACGATTGAAACTCAATACAGTTAAGATTTGAAAATATTTCTCCTATACATTCCGGAGGTAAAAGCATTATTGGGTCATCTTCTTTCATTTGTAGACCATAATTTTCAGTCAAAGCTTTATTAGATCTAATCATTTTTTTACCAAAATAGAAAGTGTTTTATGAAAATTATAATTAAAGTTTTGTAAAAAAGAAAGGTCTATTACAGATTTTCAACTTTGGAAATGCCACGCTTATCGAGGATGACGCGGAATTTTTTGAATTTGGATTCTGTTGTTTCCCCATTATTATTGATTTCTTTCATGACAATATTTAAATGATACACTTTAGGAATTTGTTCAGTTTGAATTTCCAAAGTTTTTTCATCAAGAATAGCTCTTTGTTGAATAGGATCGCTTGCTTTTTCCAAAAAGCGATGAATGTTATAGCGAAAGATCATATTAAGCTCATGAAGGAGCGTTGATTCGCTTGGTGGGTTAATAAGCGAGATTTCCCGCTTATAAAGCATGATGGTTTCATGGCGATGAAGTGTTTCGAGATGATTATGAAATCCATTATTTCGTACTTTATCAATTTCAGGGTCTAATTTTTCTGTATTAATAAAATAAAAATTCTCTTTTAAGAATCCTAAGGGGGTACCATCTTCTGAATAAATTTTTGTTTTATAATCCGAAAACCATTCCACAGCTTTTTGTGCGTAATAAGATTTTACACCTTCTTTAATGCGATCTTTTAAGATGTAAAAAACAACTAGGCTTAAGACAAAAGGAATGGAGTTTATAACAAAAGTTGAGCTTGCCCAAGTTAAAGTGAAAAGTATCATGTAGATAAGCATGGCTAAACCTGCAGCAATTGATTGAAATAAAGTGCCATGATGTTCACTTGCCGCGATACGATTACTTTTTAGTTGCAGTGCTTCCAGCATAAATTTTTGCAAAAGCGCTTGTCTATAAGCAATCATTTCCTGAAGCTCTTGCCCGTTTAAATTTGTGATTTGCGGTAAAAGCGTTTTTCTATGATTGCTTTCAAAAATCAGAATCTCACAAAATTTTTTGTCGCACAAATTTAGACAAGGGGATTGAAAGTTTCTCAGTTCTTTTAAAAAGCCTGTAAGGTAGTACTCGATGATATTAGTAATAAATTCATCTACAAATTTTAGATTTTCAGCTAAAATTACATTTTGATGTTTTTCTATTAACTGATTTAAAACGTCCAAAAACCGAGAATGAGTTTTAGATACACTGTCTAAAAAATTATGAATGGACTCTCCAACCCTTTTTAAGTTTTGTTTAGTTTGCATTTGATGAATTAAGAAAAATGTTTCGTTTCTTAAAGTACTTCTAAAGATATTTCCAAATAACTTGATTTCATCAATGATTAATTTCAGTTGATGATCATTTTCTAAATCCATAGTTAAAATGATATTTAAAGGAGATTTTTTGGACAATGGATCTAAAAGTTCTTTAAATGTAAAATTAGGGGTCTTATAACGAATGAAATTTGTTTCATCCACATAGAAATCATTTTTGGAGTAAGTTTCAGGATTAATAACGAGGGACTCAGGAATAAATAAATAAAATTCCTGGATGAAGACATTATTTTTGTTTTTTGAACTAGTCTGAAATTCTAATTTGAGCTCAAATTGCAAATCGTCATGGACTTGAATTGTCCCTTCTTTAAGCTCGTCGAGAAAATGTTGGTCCATAATCGTCCTGTCTCTTAAGCTTCCTCATAACCCTTTTGCCAAAATAATGCAACCCTCTACCGTTAGTGATGATTTTTTTACCGCGAAGGCCGCGAAGAAGCGCAGCTTAAGCTGCGGGAAGAAGCGCGAAGAAAGCGCGCTAAAAGCGCGAAAAGGATTAAGAATAAAAGACTTGATTTTTACAAGATAGTCTTTGACATGTTCTCCTCGTCGCGCTTTTTAAGCGCGCTTCTTCGCGTGCCTTCGCGTCTTTCTTCGCGGTCTTCGCGGTAAAAAAATCCAACACAAACTAGAGAATTAAACTATAAAAATTCTATAAGCGCCTCTTTGTCTAACGCCTCTTTGTCCAAAACTTCTTTGTCGGCTTCAACATCGAAAGCGATTTCGTGGCGCAGAATAAAAATTCCCAATAAATTAGTGATCAAAAGCATTGCCCCTGCAAGTGACATGACAAGAAGGGCCTCTGTTTGATCAAAAAAGGAGAAGAAAACTAATGCGATAACACCATAAATAAAATAGGCTTTTTTACCATGTTGCGGTGATAAAAAAATCGCGCATTTAATACCAATGCAAAAGTAGGCAATCATTGTCGTATAACCCACAATAAAAAGAAAAAGAGGCATAAATATATCCATGTAAGGAAAGTATTGGCCAAGTGCTGTTTGTACAAGCCGCGATGCATCAATTGAAACATTTGTCCATATACCCGATACCAGAACCACTAAAATACTCATCGTGCAGACAAGATTGTCTATACATACACCAAGGATCGCCAATTTTGCTTGTTGCTCGGGGTAAACTGTGTTGGATTCACTTTGTATAATGGAATCATAGCCGATCCCAATATCGGCAGAATATGCCGCTCTTGAAATGCCATGCTGTATTGCTAAAAGCGCACTGCTCCCTGCAAAACCGCCGATCGCGGCATGTCCGGTGAAGGCGGAAACAAACACATTTTTAAGGATTTCAGGTAATAGCGCAATTTCCTGCAATATTATCCATGAACTCATGCTTAAATAAAGAAGCATAAAAAATGGCATGATAAAGCTACAAATTTTGCCAACACGGGCAACACCACCGGCAGTTGCATATAAAATGAGTAAAAGTAATGTGATCATCACTGCATAGCGATTTAAATCAAAATTTGTTGAAAGACTGTCTGTTATCACTGCAAATTGGTAAATCTCAACTCCATAAATGCACAAAAGTACCGAAATAAAAAGAGGAACAAAGCGATTTTTAAAGGCTTTTTGAAGAAAATACATAGGTCCACCATCGTAGCCCCCGCGATCGTTACGCACTCTTGTTTTAAGTCCAAGATAAATCTCTGAGTATTTAATGATCCCCCCGACAATACCGGCTATCCAGACCCAAAATAAAGCTCCCGGCCCTCCTATCTGTATTGCTGTTACAATGCCAACAATATTTCCTATGCCGATCATTCCTCCAACAGAGGCAAAAAAAGCCCTTAATGGGTGCATACCTCGTGAATTCACCTCGTTTTCTTTGTTTTGTGTTTTTCTTAAAAAAGAAAAAAATGTTCCAACAATAGAGGGAAATGCACGAATTTGAAAAAATCTAGCTTTTAGGCTTAAAATACAGCCTAATACAATAATCAATACAAAGGCGATGTAGCCCCAAAAAAAACTATCAAGCGCCGTCAAAAAGGCAAAATTAAACATGTTCATCTCCAATCATGAATAAAAATTTAAAAAATAAAAATAATATGCTGTTTTAAATAAAAATTAAAAGTCAGCTAAAAGTAACAACAAAAAAAGAGAAAAGGGGATTTATTTTCGTTTAGAACAAACGAGGGAAGGTTTACGTTTCAAAGAAGTGAAACTTGAAAAAGATTGAGAATAAAGACATTGAAGATTATTAAGTCTAAGACTTGCTAACCTATAGTTTGGATAACACATTTTAAGCTCCTGCTATGTTTAAAAAAAGATAAGTTTTATCTTCTTTGCTCATATTAAAGGATTTATAAATTTTATACAACATCTAGTTATTAAAATAATTTATTGATATAATTTGAATTAGGGTCAAATTACGTCGGCAATGTCTAAAACTGCAAAGGATTGGGTTAATTATGGACTTTAAAGGAATTGTGAAATTAGACAATGATGTAGTTATTCAATTAAACCGTTTCTTGAAAGAAAAGGAATCTGAACTTGGGTTGAAAATTTTAGAATCAATCGGTCCTATACAAAGTGATTATCCGGAACTTGAAGTACCTGAAATTAAAAGTTTAGCTTTAAGCGATGCTGTCATGCTCTTTGGAAAAAAAGTTCGCTCACTTATTTTAAATAAAGAATTTAAAGAAACAAAGCAATTGCACGATGAGATTAACGAAAAAATGAGCCAAAATTGCTGGAATTATTTAGAGCTACTTGAAAATTGTGTTTCAGAGCTTTTCTTACAGATTGATTCAACAAAATGTGATGAGTGGAATGCAGAGTTGCTTGAAAATTTCCAATCCATAAAAATGTTGCTTTTACACCATTTAGATGATCTGGAATGGGCTGTAAAACGATTAAATGGACAGCTTTGGCAGTTGCACCATGGAGCTTTAGAAAAAACCTTTTTTGGAAAATTGAAAAATATCCGCTGGTTTTTTGAGTCTAACATCAAAATTTCTCTTTTGAAGAATTTAAAAAAAACACGTAAGTATCTTCTTTTTTACGGAGGAAAATTCCGTGAATATTATGAAAAATATCATATTTTACAGAAAATTGTAGAACCTCATGTATCAAATCTTGAAAATTATAAAACATTAAATAGTGAACAGATAGATACAAAAGATGCTTTTACAAAAGTTTATAAATATTTAAAAATGTGGGAAATAAACCAACACTCAAAATTAATACCAAACAAAGAGATCGAGGATCCATTAAAAACGTCGATAGATCCCAAACGCATGTCTCATCTATTTGAAGAGTATCAAAATTCCTTGCTAAAAAAAATGTTTGAAATAAGCGGGGGTTTAAAGTTTGAAAAGAATGGAATTGAAAATCTTCCAATTAAAAATGAATTAGAAAATGCATCCCTCATGTTGTTAAAAGAAGTTCTTCTTCTTTCCGCAACTGTGGCAAAGTATCGGGAATTTTTGTTGAAAACAGATCAAGACCCTTATGTCCGCTGTCGCTTTGGGTTTCCCGAATGGATTGTAGGGGAAGAGCCTGCCACAACAAAAAATATGTTATTGATCAATTACGAACTCGAAGAGATGAATGGACTTGTTGAAAAGATGATTCATGCTTTAGAAACAGGAGAAGAAGGGCATGAAAAAATCAAATTAAAAAATGCGCATCTAACTTTAGAGCCTCTTCTACATGAAATGGCACAACCGCTTGCTTCTGAAGCTACGATGAAGGATTTAATTGTAAAAGCCTTACAAGCTCTAGAAGAACTTCACGAACTGACAAGTCATGATCTAGAGGTTGTTGATTTTGTTGGCAACAGTCTTTCCAAAATTCTTAAAAGCGACTGGAAATATCAGGTTTTGTTTACCATACCGGAATTTGAAAAGATTTATGCGATGCACATTGGCATTTTAGGTGGCAGACACGAAAACAGACTTTATTTAAATCGTTTGGATGAACTGAGAAGACTTTCAATTGAGTTGAAAGATTTGATAAAAACCAAATCATTTTACACGAATCATCAAGAAATTGAATTTACCATTAGTGATATTAAAGGCTCTTTGCAAGATTTCTTAGGCTATGTGCAACGTATTTCAAAGGGAAGTGACAAAGATAAAACCATTACTGTGGAAACTGTGAGGGATGTTTCGGTTCAGTTGCTTGAAGTGCGTTATTTCTTTGGACATTATTTGCATGACCTTTTGGCTTTAAAGGATGGAAATATCAAGGTTTTAGATAAATTACTTTTCGTGGACCAATATTTGGATGCCATCGATAATGTGATTGGCTCCATTAAGGTGAGATAGAATTTTAAAGAACAAATTAAACTTTATAAATTCTATCTGTTAAGTTATTTCATGATAAAGTAATTTTGGCTTAGGATACTTTCAAGACGGTGGACTTGTCCTTTTAGTCCTTTAAGTCCTTTTTGTCCTTTTAGTCCTTCAAATCCCTTCTTTGACAAAAAAAAACCCTACATCCCATTTAATTTAAAATGTAATGTAGGGTTTTAATAAATCAGCAAAGATTAGTTATGGCTATGACCATGACCGCTATGGCTTGAATTTTGTACTGCAACAGCAACGATCGCAACAACAGCAACAGTTGCAAGTGCAACAGCCGGAGCGATGTATGGTGAGCGACGTACTTCCTTATAACCAAATCCACCCATTGACTCAGAAGGCATTTGTGCATGTGCAACTGATGAACCGCAAGCGGCTACTGCTAGCATAATTGTAAATAACTTTTTCATGTGTACTCCTTTAGAACTGCATGTTAATATTTAATGATGTTTATCAAAGACTATATTCTCACACAAGTTTGTATTTTCCTGCAATTTTTTTCCTGTGCAAAAACGGTGTAAATAAAAACAAAATTGTTTCTTACTGTATATCAATGTGTTAAATCTAGTTCTTTACGGATTCGTTTTCTATTGAAAAAGATTTCATCGCTTCGAAGAAATCTTTGTAAAAACCTGAGAATTCAGATTTCAAAGCAGTTGCCGAAAGGATGTAAGCATTGTCATTTTTTACTAATATTGCAGTCATCGTTCTTACTAATCCCCAGTTTGATTTTTCATCAAATTGAGAAAGATTTGCATGACCTGCTTTTGTCTTGATTTTTCCAAGATTTTTCCATTCCGTTTTTTGATCATCGTTAATATTTTTTACGATTTTTAAATAGTCCTTCAGCGTACCTTCAAAAGGCTCAACTGCTAGTGTAATTGACGGAGGAAATTCTTCCTTTCCTGTTCCAATATACATGGATTTAATAAGTGGAGAAAGCTCTTTCGTGTCAGCAGCTTTCCAACCTTTTGGAAAATTAAATGTCACTTGATTGTTTGGTTCATCAGCAAAGACTTCTCCAAAACCAAAGATAGTTAGAGTCACGATAGATAATATTATCATTTTTGCAAATTTTTTCATTTATGAAACTCCTTTATGAATTTAACTTTCAGAGTTTATCTAAACAAACAAATTTGTTCAAGGGATCTCTTTTTTAGGTAATAAGAGATGAACTTAAGACTTGAAAAGAAATCGCAAATAAGAGATAACGACTCTGATTAGACATTTACTCAATTTAAATTGAGGCACTGCAAAGTCGAGATAATCAATTATTTATAAGAAAAAAATATTCTAAAAGCATTTTAAGGTTTTTATGAAAACATTAGATCAGGGCCACGACAAATTACAAAAAATAATGGATGAACTTCGAGAAACTACCTTGGAGCCTGCAAAAAAAGAAGCTGCAAATATTATTTCAGAAGCCCATTTACGTGCTAAAGAAATAGTTATGGCAGCTGAAGAAGAATCCACTCGTTTGATCCAGGCGGCAAGAGGGGTTATTGAGCAGGAGCAAAATGTTTTTAATTCAACCCTTACTCAAGGTGTGCGTCAAAGTTTAGACGCTCTTAGACAAGAAATCGAGCATAAGCTTTTTAATGATCATCTTGCCAATCTAGTTAAAAATGGTACAAAGGATCCGGAAATTGTTGCAAAATTGATTAACTGTATTGTAAATGCAATTGAAAAAGAAGGCATTTCAGCAGATATATCAGCAATTATTCCAAAGCATATTCCTGAAAGTCAACTGAACCTGATTCTTGCTGAAAACATCTTGAAACAATTGAGAGAACACTCGGTTGAAGTTGGAAATTTTGCAGGTGGTGCACAAATTAAATTACACGATAAGGGCTTGACCATTGATATCAGCGATTCTGCCATCCAAGAGCTTCTTTCTCGTTATGTGCGTAAAGATTTTCGTAAATTAATTTTTTTGAATAAACAATAGTAATCGATTAATTTTATGACTCAGTATATTTTTACAACATCTTCTTTACCGCCGTTAAAAATTGGGGAAGCGCCTGAAATAACATTTGAGCAACTTGACACCTTACTTTACGAAAATTTAAACCCTAGCGATTATAAGCAAACTCAAATTCTTCGACGGCTCTATGATATCTTAAATATTCGAGCTTTATGGAAAGGCGATTCTTTTGATCCTCATGGAAATCTAGATGAAAATGACCTTGAAGAGGCTGTGGTTGATCAGATCGATCTACCAAGATATGTAACTGATTTTTTAGACATTTATAAAACTAAAGAAGAGCGATTAAAATATTTCCCTATTTTAATCTCCCAATTTTTTAAGGAAGAAATTAAAGATGCAGATCCTTTTCTAAAGAAATATTTAGATTTTGAAAGAAAGTTACAGCTTGTTTTGGTGGGTTTTCGTGCAAAAAAACTAAAACGCAATTTAGAAAAAGAACTTCAATTTGAAGATCCAAATGAAGATTTAATTGCTCAAATATTGGCCCAAAAAAATGCGCCAGAATTTGAGCCACCGGAAGGATTTGAAGAATTAAAAGCTATTTTTGAAGCTCATCAAGATAATCCAATAAAACTCTATCAATCGCTTTGTGAATTTCGATTCGATAATATTGAAAAGATGATGGGGAATGATACTTTCTCTTTTTCCAGAATTTTGGGTTTTATGGCAGAGCTCATTATCGTTCTGAAATGGATGGAATTAGACCAGAAGAAGGGTATGGAAATCATTGATGAAATTTTAGAAAAATCGACCGGTGAAAAAAGGAGAGTCTAATGACAGTGCAACTTACAAAAACGACAAAACAAATGGCAACCGGAAAAGTTGTTAAAGCTTATGGTAACCTTCTACAAGTGGAATTTGAGGGCAATGTACGACAAGGTGAAGTGGCGATGGTGCATGCTCAGGATGCCCAATTAAAAGCAGAAGTGATTGAAATTGTTGGAAACGAAGTAAAAATTCAGGTTTTTGAAGATACAAAAGGCGTCATGCTAGATACCAAGGTCTCTTTTACAGGAGAGCTTCTCGAAGCTGAGCTTGGGCCGGGACTTTTAACTTCTATTTTAGATGGTCTGCAAAATCCTTTGGAAAATGTTGCAGAAGTTTCAGGATTGTTTTTACCACGTGGCGTTTATCTTGATCCAATTGATCGAAAAAAACATTGGGATTACACAAGCCGGGCTAAAATTAATGATCAGGTTGAAAGAGGAGATGTTCTTGGAACAACACCTGAGGGCAGATTCCATCATCAAATTATGGTGCCTTTTTCGCTTTATGGTAAATACAAAATTACTTGGGTCATAAAAAACGGCTCATACCCTGCTGACACAGTTATTGCAAAAGCCGTTGATGAATCAGGAGAAGAATATGCTTTTTCCATGATTCAAAAATGGCCAATTAAAAATAGCTTGGTTCAAGGTGAAAAAGTTAAACCGACCAAGATGATGGAAACAGGTTGTCGCATTGTCGATACGCAATTTCCCGTAATGAAAGGTGGTGCTTTTTGTACTCCCGGTCCATTTGGTGCGGGTAAAACAGTTTTGCAGCATCATCTTTCAAAATATTCCGATGTTGACATTGTAATTGTTGTAGCTTGCGGTGAGCGAGCAGGGGAAGTTGTAGAGGTTCTACGTGAATTTCCGCATTTGATCGATCCGCATACGGGTGAAACGTTAATGACTCGAACAGTAATTATTTGCAACACTTCCTCAATGCCGGTTGCCGCACGTGAATCATCCATCTATATGGGAATGACAATTGCAGAATATTACCGTCAGATGGGGTTGGATGTTTTACTTCTTGCCGATTCTACAAGCCGTTGGGCACAAGCGTTACGCGAAATGTCGGGACGTCTTGAAGAAATACCGGGTGAAGAAGCTTTTCCTGCTTATTTGAGTTCAAGAATTTCAGAGTATTATGAAAGATCCGGTGTAATAGCCTTAAAAAATGATCGCTATGGCTCTGTGACGGTTGGCGGGGCAGTTTCACCGGCCGGTGGTAACTTTGAAGAACCGGTTACTCAGGCCACACTTGCCGTTGTCGGTGCTTTTTTAGGATTATCAAGAGAAAGATCCGACTCAAGAAGATACCCTGCAATCGATCCATTAATCTCATGGTCAAAATACGTACGCGAAGTTTCCATGGTTTTGGAGTCTGAGGTTCCGGGCTGGGGAGACATGGTCAAAAAAGCAGATCGAATCTTACGTTCCGGAAATGAAATTGGTAAGCGTATGGAAGTTGTTGGCGAAGAGGGAACAGCCCTTGAAGATATGATGGTTTACCTAAAAGCTGAACTCTACGATTTCAGTTACCTTCAGCAAAATGCTTTTGATAAGGAAGATGCTTATTGTCCGTTAAAAAGACAAATTAAACTATTTGTGCTGATTAATAAAATATTTGATACTAAATTTAAGTTTCAATCTCATAATGCAGCAAGAGAATATTTTTTAAATTTACAAAATCAAATAAAGAACATGAACTTTTTGGCTTATAATAGTGAAGAATACCGTAAAACCTTTCTTAAGATCGAGCAAATGGTCAATACTGCAAATATAGAGGGGCAAATCTTATGAAGATGGTCTATGAAAGAATCAATAACATGAGAGGAAATCTCATTACCGTGACTGCCAAGGGCGCGAAGCTTGGCGAACTTGCTAAAATTGATATGCAAAATGGAAGAAGCGTTTACGCATCTGTTTTAGGTATCGACGGTGATCAGGTCACTCTTCAAGTATTTCAAAGCACAAGGGGAATTTCAACTCACGATAAAGTAACTTTTTTGAGCCGTGAGATGCAGGCAACCTTTGGAGATTCTCTTCTTGGCAGACGCTTAAATGGCGCCGGCGTTCCAATCGATATGGGGCCTGAAATAGAAGGAACAAGCATCAATATCGGAACACCTTCATTTAATCCTGTTAAAAGAATTATTCCAAGAGAGCTTGTACGCACAAATATCCCGATGATTGATGTTTTCAATTGCCTTGTAAAATCACAAAAAATTCCGATTTTTTCGGTTCCGGGAGAGCCTTACAACCAATTATTGATGAGAATTGCTAATCAAACCGATGCCGACGTGGTTATTATTGGTGGCATGGGTCTTACATTTAAGGAATACCAAGCATTTATCGATAACGCCGAGGAGTCAGGTTCCATGGATAAAACAGTAATGTTTATCCATCGTGCAACAGATCCGACGGTTGAATGTTTGCTCGTACCCGATATGGCTCTTGCTGTTGCAGAAAAATTTGCCGTAAACAATTTAGATGTTCTTGTTCTTTTGACAGACATGACAGCCTTTGCTGATGCAATCAAAGAAATTGCCATAACAATGGACCAGGTACCCTCAAACCGTGGATACCCAGGCTCGCTTTACTCTGACTTGGCCGCAAGGTATGAAAAAGCTGTTCAAATCGATGGTAGTGGCTCGATTACCATCATCGGAGTGACAACAATGCCGGGTGATGATGTAACCCACCCAATTCCTGATAATACCGGCTACATTACGGAAGGACAATTTTACTTACATGACCAAACAATTGATCCTTTCGGTTCATTATCGCGATTGAAGCAGTTGGTTATTGGAAAAGTAACAAGAGAAGATCATGGGGATTTAGCCAATGCGATGATCAGGCTTTATGCCGAATCGAAAAAAGCGCGTGAACGTCAGGGAATGGGCTTTAAATTATCCGAATGGGATGAACAACTCCTAATTTACTCTCACCTCTTTGAAGAGCGTATGATGAGCCTAGATGTCAATCTTGCGTTGGAAGATGCTTTGGATCTTGGTTGGAAGACCCTTTCTGAATGCTTTAAAAAGTCTCAGGTGGGTATTAAAAATACTTATTTAGATAAATATTGGCCTGAATAAAATTAGAATTTCTAAATAGGTCTAATGATGGCAGAATTTAAGTTAACAAAAAATGAACTACGATCCCAGCAGATAAAACTTGCTCAGTTGGAAAAATATCTTCCGACTTTGCAATTAAAAAAAGCTATGCTGCAAATTGAAGTCAGCGAAGCAAGACTTGAAATGGCCAGCCTTGAAAAAGGCTATCATAAACTTCATGAAGAAGCAAAACATTACTCTGCGTTGCTTACGGAAAAAATTTCATTAAACCTTAGCGCTGCTGCCAAAATTTTATACGTTGATAAACACTATGAGAATATTGCAGGCGTGGAAGTTCCTTATTTTAAAGGAATTACATTTGAAGAGTTCAATTATGACCTGATTGACACTCCACCTTGGATCGATAGTGTTGTCGGTGGCTTGCGCCTTCTTGCAACAAACAGCGCAAAAATCACCATTGCCCGCGAAAAAAAAGAAGCGCTTGATAAAGAATTAAGAGCTGTTTCTATTCGTGTGAATTTATTTGAAAAAATTTTAATTCCAAGAAGCTTATCGAATATTAAAAAAATCAAAGTATTTCTTGGGGATCAGCAATTAGCGGCAGTCTCTCAGGCAAAAGTTGCAAAATCTAAAATAGTTGCAAATAAGCTGATTTTAAAATTGAAAAAGCAAAGAGAGCATTCCCAAAAAGAGCTTTTAGAGCATTCAAAAGGGGCTACAGCATGAGAATCGATGTCAAAAAGTTTTTATTTTGCGGACCCATCGCTGAAAAGGAAGCATTTTTTAAAAAAGCACAAGAGCTTGGAATTATCCATTTCATTAATCAAAATGAACTATTTTTAAAAGATGTTCCGGAAGATATCCAAAAAATTAGTTCATCCATTAAATTTCTTTTCACACTGCCGACGCTTGATCAAGAAGAAAAATCCAATGAATCTGATGCGGATAAAATTGCCGATCAGATTTTAAACTATAAGCATGAACTTGAAAAAAAAGCAGAAGAGTTGAGAATTTTAAAGCTTGAAATGGAACGGGTGCAGATCTTTGGCAATTTTTCCATTCAAGATTTGACAAATATTGAAAGTGAAGGCCAAAGAAAAATTCAATTTTTTTATGCAAAACAAGGCTTTTCTACAAACCCAGATCTTGGGGAAGGTCTTCTTTTTGTTGGATCAGATCATAATCTAGACTACTTTGTTGCCATTAATAAAGAGCCCACATCTTATGATCATATGATTGAAATGCAAATAGACGAGCCTTATCAAGAGTTGGTTAAGCGCAATACAGATATTTTAAAAAGTATTTCAGAAATCACGAAAAAATTAAATCCTTTAGCTAAATACAATACATTTCTCCATCATGCGCTTATACATAAACTGAATCGTTATCATTTAAAAGCGGCTACAATGAGCGCTACATCCGAATTTAATGGTGAACTTTATTTTACTACAGGTTATGTGCCGAAAGACAAAATGGAAGAAATGCAAACTTTAAGCCAAAGCATGAATGTATTTGTTGAAGAAATCGCCTTGGATGACGAAGAAACCTTACCAACGTATCTTGAAAACAAGGGAATTCATAAAGTTGGGGAAGATCTTGTAGAAATTTATGATACCCCTTCAAATACGGATGCAGATCCCTCTTTATGGGTTTTACTTGCATTTACACTCTTTTTTTCTATGATCATCGGGGATGCAGGTTATGGACTTGTCTTCTTATTGACAGCTCTCTTTATTCGCTACAAAACAGGTGTTTTAAAAGGGGTTAGTCACCGCATGTGGGTGCTATTTCTGATTTTAAGTACTTTTACTATCATTTGGGGAACGATGGCCCACTCCTTTTTTGGAATTGAAATGAGCGTGCACAGTAAATTTCATAAAATATCAGCCCTTAATTGGCTTGCAGAAAAAAAAGCTGCCTATTACCTAAATGAAAAAGGGCCAACTTATGAAGCATGGGTCAAAGAGTACCCTGCAGTTAAAAACGCTACAACAGGGGCCCAAGTTCTAGAACAAGGTTTCCAGGTTAACAAGGGTGTCGAACAACATAAGCTTGCAAGTGGCTTAAATGATGGAATCATGATGGAAATTGCCCTCCTTGTTGGAATTATACATCTTACAACCGGTTTTTTTCGTTATATAAACCGCAATTGGGCAGGAATTGGCTGGGTTTTATTCATGTGGGGCTGTTTTTTTTATTTTCCTTTTTACCTTAAAACCATCTCGATGGCCAACTATGTTTTTGGCTTAACTGTTGATGATGCGGCAAAGGGTGGTTTGATCTTAATTTATTTAGGTCTTGGGCTCGCTTTGGCTTTAAGTCTAATTAGAAATAAGTTTTGGGGCCTTCTTGAAATGATGAATGTCATTCAAGTTTTTGGGGATGTTTTATCTTACCTTCGCCTTTATGCCCTAGGCCTTGCCGGTGCTATCGTTGCCTCAACGATTAATGATTTTGCTATGTCGACCAATTTTGTATTCGGTACAATTCTTTTTATTTTTGGTCACATTATTAACATGGCACTTGGCATCATGGGTGGTGTCATCCATGGATTGCGTTTAAATTTTATCGAGTGGTATCACTACAGTTTTGAGGGCGGTGGAAAAAAATTCAACCCTCTTCGCAATAAATCAATAGAATAAACAATTTAGGAGTTTTAACATGAACTATGATATGATTGGACCGGCAATAGCCTTAGGACTTCCCTGCATCGGAAGCGGTATTGGTTTGTATATTGCAGGCGCAGCATCACACGCTGCCATGGCAAGAGTGGAAGAAGGTCACGGTAAATTTATTGGAATGTCTGCCGCACCTTCATCACAAATTATCTACGGATTTCTTTTGATGCTCCTTATGAGCAAGGCAATTGAAGCCGGAACATTATCGCCTGTTTCTGCTATCGGTATTGGGACATTTTCAGGATTAGCGATTTGTCTTTCTGCTGTTTTTCAAGGCATGGCTTGCGCAACAGGAATTCAAGCCTCAGCTAAAAAGCCTGCCGTTTTTGGTAAATGCTTTGCAGCCATCGGCTTGATTGAATCAGCAGCGTTATT
>JBBSJT010000001.1:0-60451 GCA_038257035.1 Chlamydiia bacterium | reverse complement strand
TTGGAGGGGTATCGTGAGATTGGTAGACATGATATATGGATATGAATTGACTCATAAAATGATCTTAGGATTAAGGAATAATTCATGAGTCAAATAATGACAAAAAAAAGTCAAGAAAAAGATGTGTCCGACTGTAAGGACTCGTCTCCGCTCTGTAGCTCAAATCGACTCGTCGATTTGTCTGTAATTCTGATTTTTAGAAAAAAATCAGAATTACAGAGCCCGACAAGTCGGGCTAAGGGTGAAAGCGGAGACGAGTCTCCGCACTCCAAATTAGCAAGTTTAATTTAGTTGAGGAGGAGGGCCGCGGGGTTTTCGAGGTAGTGCTGGACGGATTTGATGAATTCAGCCCCAGCTACGCCATCGACAACACGATGATCGGCGGATAAGGTGATATTCATTACTTTACCCGGAACGACAGCGCCATTTTTAATAACAGGCTGTTCTTGAATACCGCTGATGGCAAGAATTGCTGCCTGCGGTGGGTTGATGATGGCACCAAACCCGCTGACTCCAAACATTCCCATATTAGAAACTGTAAAAGAGCCACCTTTAAATTCTTCAGGCTTCAATTTATTGGTTTTTGCTTTTTTTCCAAGAGCCTTCATTTCAACAGAAATTTCACCCAAATTTTTATAATCGGCATGGCGAATGATTGGTGTGATGAGGCCATCCTCAATTGTGACGGCAACGGCAATGTCAATTGTTTTAAAATGGATGATGGTATTATTCGCAGAATTAAAGCCGCTATTGACCGTGGGGTGCTTTCTTAAAGCAAAGGCACAGGCTTTTATAACGAAATCATTAAAGGTCACATTAAGACCAACTGTCTTTAATTGTTCCCTTAAAGAAACCAGTGCATCGACATTGACCATTTGATTGACATAAAAATGAGGGATGAAAGATTTTGATTCTTGTAACCTTGTCGCAATGACTTTACGTATAGGGCTTAATTCTTCTTCTGTATAAGAACCGGGGCTTTCAGTTGGAATTTTGCTTCGGTTAAAAGAAAAGTCAGTTAAGGGTTGCGCATTTTCAAGATCTGCCTTAACAATACGTCCCCCAGGTCCTGTACCTTTGACAGAAGCGATATCCAAACCTTTTTCTTTTGCTAAGCTTCTTGCTAAAGGTGATGAAGCCATTCGGTTTTCATTTTCTGTCGGATAATTAAAAGTGTAGTTCTCAAGTGGGGGTTCAGGTTGAAAAGTTGCCTTTGCAATAGGGGCTAATGTCGTTTGTTTTGGTTCAGCTGGTTTAGAATCTGTTGAAGGTTCTGCCACAACTGCCGGTTTTACAGCCTCTTCTGCTGGAAAACCTTCTATGTTTTCATTTTTATCTGTTGTAAAAACTGCTATCGCTTGATTCACGGCAGCAGATTTACCCTCAGGTACTATAATTTTTCTTAAGAAACCTGCATCTAATGCCAAATATTCCAAAGTTGCTTTATCAGTTGCAATTTCAAGAAGCAAATCCCCTGCTTCGACAAAATCGCCTTCCTTTTTATGCCAGGAAGCAATTGTTCCCTCTTCCATTGTCGGTGATAGTTTTGGCATTGTCACGGTTGTAGGCATAGACTATAGACCCCGATTTAACGATTTATAAACAGCTTTTAAAATACGGTCCACATTAGGTAATGTTTCTTTTTCCAATACTTTTGAATAGGGCATTGGCGTTTCCATCTGGCAAACTCTTTGAAGGGGTGCATCGAGGTAATCAAAGCAAAACTCTTGGATTTGAAAGCCAAGTTCTGCGGCGATTCCTGCAAAAAGATGACCTTCTTCAACTAGTACGGCACGGTTTGTCTTTTTAACTGAAGTACAAATCGTGTTAATGTCTAAAGGTTTGATTGTGCGAAGATCAATAACTTCAGCTTTAATCCCCTTTTTAGCAAGCTCGACTGCGGCATGTAGGCAGTTTTTTAACACATTGCTATAAGAAATGAGTGTGATATCTGTCCCTTCGCGTACAACTTTAGCCTTACCGATAGGAACAAGGTACTCCCCTTTCGGAATATCTATTTTGTCGCCATAACAGAGTTCCGATTCTAAGAAAAGCACTGGATTATTATTTCTGATGGCTGATTTTAGCAAACCTTTGGCATCGTACGAGTTACCGGCTGCGATTATGATAAGCCCCGGGAAATTGCTGTAAATGGCTTCTACAGAATGGGAATGCTGGCTCGAGACTTGCGCTGCACATCCGTTTGGTCCTCTAAAAACAATAGGAACAGAAAAGCGATTTCCCGACATGTAATACATTTTTGAGGCGTTCGATATGATCTGGTCTGCTGCTACAAAAGAGAAGTTAAAACTCATAAATTCGATGATCGGTCTTAAGCCGCACATGGCAGCGCCAACCCCAAGACCTGCAAATCCAAGTTCAGAGATGGGTGTATCGATGATGCGTTTTGGTCCATATTTATCGAGCAGTCCTTTGGAAACTTTATAAGCGCCATTGTATTCTGCAACTTCTTCACCCATTAAAAAGACAAGAGGATCTCTTGCCATTTCTTCATCAATTGCCTGACGTAAGGCTTCTCGCATTTCGATATTTTGAAATTCTTGATTCATGAAAAAGTCCAATTTTTAAGGTGCAAATACATCTTCTTCCAAAGTAACAAGTTCCGGCCAGGGACTATTGTCCGCATATTCCATCGCTTTTACACACTGCTCTCTTGCTTTGCTATCCATTTCTTTAAATGTTTCTTCATCAACCATTTTAGCTTCGATCAAGGCATTTTTTAAAAAGAAGATCGGATCTTTTGCTATTACTTCTTTTAAAACTTCTTTGGTTCGGTAGGCTGCAGGATCTGAAATAGAATGGCCTTTGAAACGATCGGCTCTGACTTCTACCAAAACCGGACGAGAAGTATTTAAAACTTCTTCTTTTAGATGAGAAAAACCTGCATAACAATTAAAAAAATCAACACCGTCAAAGGTGTAGCCTTTCATATTATAACCTGCTGCTTTGTCTTCTGCAAGTCTTTCGACGCTAATTGCGCGACTAACGGCTGTTCCCATACCCCAATAATTGTTTTCGATCACATAGATGCAGGGTAAATTATAGAGGGAGGCTAAATTAAGAGATTCATGAAATGAGCCTTGTGCAACAGCGCCGTCCCCCATGAAACAAACAGAAATTTCGTCTTTAATCTCTTTATATTTTACGGCAAAACCGGCGCCTGTGGCAATTGGTATTTGACCGCCAACAATTCCGTGGCCGCCAAGCATGCGCTCTGCAAAAAAGTGCATGGAGCCGCCACGACCCTTCGCATTGCCGGTAGACTTACCATAAAGCTCTGCCATTAAGTCGTTTACAGGTATTCCTAATAAAATAGCTAAAGCGTGGCAGCGGTAGGATGTTGTCCACCAATTTTTTTGTCCAAGTGCTGCAACGGCTGCTGTTTGTATAGCTTCTTGCCCTGTATAAGCGTGGAAAAACCCGCCAACTTTACCGGTCTGGTAGGCAGACTCTGCCCGTATTTCAAAATGGCGAATCAATAACATCTGGTAAAGACATTCTAAAAGTTTGTCTTTACCCAACTGTTCAATGACTTTTTTGCTATCGGCCTGAAAATAATTTGGATTACTCTTTAACTGGTTCATAAACTTCCGTTATTTGTGGCATTGATCCTAAACTTACCGATACTTCTCCTTTCATTTCTTTGTCAACCACTACAGCCACGCAAGAATCAGACCATACGTTAATGGCTGTTTCAAGCATATCAATCAGGGTATAGAAAGGAAGAATAATGCCCAAAATATTTAAGGGTACATTCATTGCCGCTAAAAAGGCGCTCGAAAGAAAATAACAGCCCATTGGAACGCCCGCATTGCCGACTGCTGCAATGGTTGCAACAAAAACCCAGGTCATCATTTCAACGGGAGTATAAACAACGCCATTACTCATAGAAACAAAAAGAACAGTAATCAAAATAAAAGCAGCACACCCATTCATATTAATTGTTGTGCAAAGAGGAAGCGTAAATCCAGATACTTTTTTTGTGACTTTTAAATTATCTTCAGCACAACGCATCACCATCGGAAGAGCTGCTGCTGAGGATTTTGTAAAAAAAGCAACTGAAAGCGCAGGAAACATACCGCGTGCTGTTGCAAATGGCGAAATCCCCTTCCATTTTAAAAATAATGGGAGAATGACCAAGCCTTGGATTAAATTAGCCATCACAACAACTGCTAAATAAAGGGCCAAGGCTTTAACTTCTAATCCCTCTTTTAGGTCACGCATAAAAAGAATAATAAAGGCCGCAACTGCAATTGGCATAAGCTGGACTAGCCACGATGTCAATTTCATTACAGCTGCATATAAACTTGAAAAAAGGGTGTTAAGTGGCTTTCTATTTTCATCAGGTAAGGCCAAAATAGCCATACTTAGTAAAATGGCAAGGAACAAAACGCTGATTACCTGGTTTTCAAGAAATGGCTTAATGAAGTTTGATGGAATTTGATCTGCAAGATAAGTCCAGTAGGTTGGCTGGGTAGCAGCTGTATTTGTCATTTCAACTGATGGCATTTGATGGATTATGCCTCTTACCGGATTGACAATAACGTAAAGGCTTAAAGCTACCATTGCCGATAATACAGTTGTCAATAGGGTATATTTGACAACTTTTTTACCCATCTTTTTCACTTCATCCATACTGCTCATGCCTGAGGCTGTCGAAACAATCGAAAGAAAGATGATTGGCAAGCTGACAAGTTTTAATAAGCTGATAAATAAATCTGCCACAGTGCTTGCAAAACTATTGATGAGTGGAATATTGAAGTACCCTGCACACAAGCCAATAGAAGCTGCAAGGGCAAAATATAAGTTGGGATTGGTATTTTTTTTTGGCTCGCACATGGATTTCTCTTGTTAATAAAACTTTAGCTCACTTTACCTTAAAAAGAGAAAAAAAGTCAATGGATAGAGAAACAAGAGAGGCAGGGAAAGGGCGAATCAAAAAGTTCAACCGCTACAAGTTAAGGATCAGATTAATTAAGTAAAATATACTTATAAATATAAAGCAGGCCTACAGCCTGCATTTTTTATTCCATATCTTACCTAGGGCGGTGCCCTAGGCTTTTATAAACCAGGGCTTTGCCCTGAAAAACCGTTTCTCCAGGCTGAAGGCCTGACTTGTAAAAGCCTAGGGCATCGCCCTAGGAAGGTAAGTAATAAGTTGCAGGCTGTAGGCCTGCTTTATAATTTTTTTTAGTTAGCGCTATCGCTATGCACTTCCGCGTTAAGGGCCGATTTATTTTTTGATGGTGTCGAGAAGAGTTTTGTCTGTTTTGAATACCTCTTGAGAAGGTGCTAAGACTTTACTTTCATAACAGCAATTGGTTATAAACTTTTCCTCAAAATCTATATAAAGGCTCTTGCATTTATTGATGCCAAAACTTAATTTTTTATTATTTATTTGAATTGGAAAATGCTCTACAGTGTCTTTGGTATAATCAATTTTTACGAAATCAAGTCCTCGATCGAACACAGAAAACAAAACTTTTTTAGGTATTACAATATTAAAAATATCAGAATTATTGAAATTTATTTGTTTTACTTCTTTCAAAATAATAGTAAACCACTTTTCTTTACCTTTATATGAAGATAAATTTTCTATCTGAATACTACGGATATTTCCTTTAGTAAATAAAATTTTAACTAAGTTCAAAGTAAATGCTTTTTTCTCTGGATACAAATTTTGCTTATCTATTTCTGCAAAAATTTCATTAAAAAGCTCTTCAATGGTCGGTATAGAAGCTTTGATTTTTGCTTTAATATTTGGGCCTTCCACATTAAATTCACCCTTATGGGCCTGCCAAGTGATGTCTTTGCCACTTTCCACATGCCATTCTCTTGAAACAGAGCTGATATTTCCTAGAGATTTGATGTCTGATTGACTGAATATGATGTTTAAAATATCGGGCACTAAGGGAGTGCATTTTTCAATTGGTCGAGTTAGATCGATGCTGCTTACCGGGTTATTACTTGCTGTATTGTTGCTATTTGTGATCATGTATCTCACTTCACTTTAAAGTTTTACATTAATTATAAACTATATTTGTTAATAAATTATAAAGAAGTGTAAAAAATTAATTACAGTGCAAGGAATTTTATCGATTTCTTGCACCGCTGCCGCGGCTCATTATATTTATAACAGTACCCCACGCTTGTTCAGGCCTGACGGCCTTTCAATACACATGGGGCTAATACCTTTTACCGCTACCGCGGTAAGGGCAATTTATTTTTTAATGGTGTCGAGAAGAGTTTTGTCTGTTGTGAAGTTCTCAAAACTACCTCCAAAAAATTTACCTTCATACAGGCAATTGGCTACAAGCTTTCTATCAAAATCTATTAAAAGACTCATGCATTTATTGATGCCAAAACTTAATTTTTTATTATTTATTTGAATAGGAAAATGTTCTCTTGTGCATTTCTTATAATCTTCCTTTACGAAATCAAGTCCATAGCCACCCGGGGCAAATAAAACTTTTTTAGGAACAACTATATTAAAAATATCAGAATTATTGAAATTTATTTGTTTTACTTCTTTCGAATTCAGAGTAAACCACTTTTTTTTACCATCATATGAAGATAAATTTTCTATCTGAATACTACGGGTATTTTCTTTTTGGAATAAAACTTTAACTAAATCCAAAGTAAAGGCTTTTATCTCTAGATTCAAAACTTTCTCATCTATTTCAGTAAAAATTTCATTAAAAAGCTCTTCAATGGTCGGTATAGAAGCTTTGATTTTTGCTTTGATATTTGGGCCTTCCACCTTAAATTCGCCTTTATGAGCCTGCCAAATTTTATCTTTGCCACTTTCTACGTGCCATTCTCTTGAAACAGAGCTTATATTTCCTAGAGATTTAATGTCTGATTGACCGAATAAGATGTTTAAAATATCGGGCACTAAAGGAGTGCATTTTTCAATTGGTCGAGTTAGATCGATGCTGCTTACCGGGGTGTTATTTGCTGTATTGTTGTTAGTTGTTATCATATTAAATCCTCCACTTAGTTTTTACATTAATTATAAACTATATTTGTTAATAAATTATAAAGATTTTAATTATGGGGTCAGGCTTTACAATATTACAGTTCCCTTTAAGTTTTATATCTCAAGGTAATGAAACTGTCATATTGTCAATCCAGACCCCAAATGCCTCTAAAAACTATTTCGTTTTTATTTGCGTTTAAAACAAAGGCATCAATGGGGTCTGGATTGACAATATGACAGTTTTTGTTCTTTGAGATATAATATTTAGCGGAAACTGTAATATTGTAAAGCCTGACCCCATAAAGTTTTCATAAGATTCTTGTAAGTCAAATGTCTTAAATGCTACCTTCATTAATTAAATTGAAGGGTGCATTATGCAAATAGAAAGTTATCATTTATCAAACCTTCCGACTGAACTTGTTAAGGAAATTATCCCTTACATCAAAACATATAGAGCTTATACCGCTTTAGCTTGCTGCACAAAAAAGTTCAATGAAATAGCAAAGCAGTATTCGATCATTTCTTGGCCAATCAAAATTACAATTTTAAACGAATTTAACCACGTAAGCCACGCACTTCATCATTTAGGTTGTGACATTTTAGCTATTACTCAGCTTCTTAAAATAGAGGTCAAGGTAGATGGAGAAGATAAGAAGGTTAGTGGGGTTTATGGAGTTCATGGATCGATCCATGAACTTGAAAGTGGTAAATTCATCGCTATGCATTCAGTGGGTCATGATGATTCCAGGAATCTTGAATGTGGGTATGATTTTCCATATAAATCCTCCCAATATTCAGAAGAGACTTCATATCCTTTTGTAACAGATACTTGTTACCGCTCTCTACCCTATAGACTAACAGATGAAAAAAGAAATTTTGATATCGAAAATAATTATGGTGTTATTACGATTAAAAGCGCCGAAAAAGAAACTATAAATTTCCAATGCGATAGCTCTTATATCTATTCAGAGAACAAAGGTTATTTTATTTATGAAAAAGGTTCAGGATTATCTGAGGATCCTGAAAATATGTTGATTGTTCATGATGTAGATTCCAATAAACATAAGCTTTTATATAGATTAAAAAAGAATGAATTTATTCATAAATATATTTACAGTGAAACGGCAGACCACCTTGTTTTTTCTTCAGGCTCTAAATTCGGCGATGCAAAATTCACCATTTATGATGTTTCCACAGGCACACTTTTAAAACGCTTTAGCATGAACCGTTTTTTGGATAATATAAGCCTCATTCTCTATTTACCTGAGAAGAACCTTATAATAATTAATCACATCAATACCCTCCTGATTTTTGATTTAATTTCAGAGAAGATTCTGCGAAGAATCACCTTAAAACACGAATTTCCCATTGAACAACTTTCATTTAAGAATAATTCTCTTTACATCACTCAAAATGATTCAAGGTGTTGTGGTATGGAAACTCCAAATTGCATCATTTCTAAAATCGATTTTTACAAGAGCTAAGGTGCGCATATGAACATAGAAATTGGTTTAACAAATCTACCAAATGAGATAGTGAGCGAAATCATTCCGTACATGACATCTTATAAAACTTATACCGCTTTAGCTTGTTGTACAAAAAGTTTTAATGAAATCGCAAAGCAATATTCGATCATTTCTTGGCCGATCAAAATCACGACTTTAATCGAACTAAAAGAAGTAACTACTGCGCTGCATCATTTGGGCTGTAACATTTTAGCTGTTAATCAAATTCACGAAAAAGAAGGGTTGGATGAGCGAGTTTTCGCAAGGTATGAAATATCCGAATCAGTATATGAGCTCACAACCGGTAAACGCATTGGGAACTGCATGGTGGGACAAGCAAATTTAAGGAATCTTGAACATAAATTTTCCCAATGCATGGAAGAAGAATCTGCCCCATATTTAACAGATAGCTTTTTTCACAATCAGCCGCATAAATTAAGAGATGAAACAAGAAAATGTGATATTAAAGTCAATTATGGTGGTCATCTCACAATTAAAAGTGAGGGGAAAGAAACTATAAACTTGCAAAGTGGTAAATCTTTTCTATATTCAGAGAAAAGAGGCTATTTGATTTATGAAAAAGAAAAGAGGCTGGAGTGGGCTGTCGATTGTACAAAAGTGCTAATTGTTTATGATGTGGATTCCAATAAAACTGTTTTTTCGCATACATTAAGAAAAAATGAAAGCTTTCATAGATTCATTTATAATGAAGAATCAGATCATCTTGTGTTTTCTTCAGATTGGGATGAGGGCAAACATAATATTTATGAAGTTTCAAGTGGAAAACTTTTAAAACGTTTTACAATGAATAACTTTTTCGACACTAAAAATCTTCTTCTCTATCTACCTAAAGAAAACCTTATAGTAAGTAATGTTGGTACTACCCTACTCTTGTTTGATTTAAAATCAGAAAAATTTTTCCGAAAAATCTCCTTAAAAGACAATCTACCGATTGTTCAGCTTTCATTTAAGATTAATTCTCTTTATATCACTCAAGTTGATGATAATCCTATTGCTACTCAAGGACCAACCCCGAATTGCATCACTTCTAAAATTAATTTTTATAAAGGATGAAGAAGAAAAAAATTTATTTTCTTACACCGCTGCCGCGGCTAATTCTCCTTTTTTAAAGTTCCCCACGCTTGTTCAGGCCTGACGGCCTTTCACTTCACATGGTGCTAATACCTTTCTACTGCTGCCGAGGTAAGGGCAAAATAAATTCCTAATGACAATGTGTGACTAAATTCTTTATAGCTTACCAACGCACCTTCGTTTTTTATTCTGTTATGTGGTTAACGCCCCAATTGGTGCCCTAGTAAGGAAAGAATAATACTTAGATTAAATGTCTTGTAGGTCAAATGTATTAAATGTTATTTTATTTCTTAATAATTGATAGGTGCATCATGCAAATAGAAAAGTATAATTTATCAAACCTTCCAAAAGAACTTATAAAAGAGATTTGTATTCCGCATCTCTTTTATAAAAGTTACACAGCCCTTGCCTGTTGCACAAAAAGATTCAACGAAATTGCAAAAGAGCATTCCATTATTTACTGGCCTATAAAAATAACCCCTTTAAAAGAGCTTAAAGGGGTTACCTATGCAATCATCATGTGGGCAGCCAAATCTTAGCGGTTAAGGGTTTGCAAGAGGGAATAAATATTGGTTATAATAAATGTTATAGGGTTTACGAGGAAATTTATGAACTTAAAAGCGGTAAGCTCATTATCACCAATTGGGAAACGAAAACTCATGATTTAAGAAATCTTGAATTAGGGCTTGATTTTGCTGTTAAAACTTCCGGATATCATAAAGTTAACGGCATGCCATTTTTAACAGATTGTGCAACCGTTACAGACTGTATACATGGTATTTTTGATGAGATAAGAAATTATAGGATAACCGGAGTGAAAATGAGGGATTCTATTCTAATTTTTAATTTAAAATCTGAATTAATTGCCAAACTCTCTAAAATGGAAAATTCAATTTTTATCTATAATGAGAAAAAAGGTTATTTAATTTATGAGAGTGATCAAAATTCAGGTATTGTAAGCCTGGAAAAAGGTTATTTAAGTTGCGGAGAGCAAAAGTCAATTATTATTTATGATGTGGATTCAAATAATATAAAGTTTAGCCTTCAATTGAACGAGTGTCTTTTTAAATTTGTTTACAATGAAGCGCGAGACCATCTTGTTTTTTTCTCCGGCACTTCTAAGCTAGCGATTTAAATATCAATATTTATGAAGTTTCAACAGGTAGGCTTTTGAAACGTTTTACTTTAAGAGATGCGAGTGCTGAAGTTTGCCACCTTCTACTTTATTTACCTGAACAGATGTTGGTTGTAACTGCCGATAGAAATACATGCATGATTTACGATCTCATATCCACAAAACTTTACAGAAGAATTCTTTTAAAAGATATTCTTCCGATCAAGCAACTTTCATTCCAAAATAATTCTCTTTACATCACTCAAATTGATTCTACGGTATATAATGAAAGCATGCCTATGGAGATTAATGAAATTCCTAATTGCATTGTCTCTAAAATTGATTTCTTTAAAACGGAAAACTTGCCTACTTTGGAAAAAAAGAAAAAAATAGAATCTGATGCAGTAGAAACGAATGATTGCTCTTGTAGTATTCTCTAAATGCTATTGATCTTAAGAGAAAAAATAAATTGCAAATTTTTAAGAGAATGCATAATCTCTGGTGTTTTAGAAAGGATAAAATATGTCGTCCAGCACCACCCATCTTGAACTTTTTGAATCAAATGATGAACTTACAATACTGAATAAAGAGCTTCAATTTGTAAAGAAGCAAAACGAAAAGCTAAAGAAAACACTTTGCTCAAAGCATAATGACCTTGCAAACCTTTGCCTTTTGCTAAAAGAAGAGCTCGATGAAGTTAAAAAGCGTTTGAGCCTGGTTGAAAACCACGCCTTGCAAAACAATAAAAATCAAAATAGTGACATGCTGGAAACACTATTCAAAGAGGCCTATCTCGGATTATCGTGATTTTTCTTAGTACTTTAGGCTTTAGTCTGAGCTTGTTCAAAAGGTTTTAAGCGTTTGTCTTGGAATAACTTGAGGTGCAGGTTAAAACCTGCACCAAACCGAAAGTTCTGTAGACCGAAGGTCTTAAATTGCAACAGCCTAAGGCAGCGCCCTAGGTACTTATAGTTAACATGACGCAGCCTGTAGGGCTGCCATAAAGTCATTTCTTGCAGGCCGCCTTCAGCCTGCATATTTAAATTATTCTTAACCTAGGGCGCTGCCCTAGGCTGTTGCAATTTAAGACCTTCGGTCTACAGGAATATGTTAGTATAAGGTTTTAATTTCTTAAGTTAAAGACATTGTGCTAAAGCCTAAGGTACAAAAAGGGCCGTACCAATTCTTAAGAGCGTGGCACCCTCTTTGATGGCGATTGGGTAATCGTTGCTCATACCCATGGATAGATGATGCAAATGCAACTTATCTTTTAATTCTCGTAAATCGCTAAAACAAGCTTGAATAACTTCTTTATCATCCGTCAGCGGTGCCATAGTCATCAAGCCGTAAATTTTTAAAGCGGGTAAGGCCTGAAATTTATCAAAGTTTTCTAATAACGCCTCTTTGGTTAAGCCATGTTTGCTAGACTCCCCAGATATATTGACCTGCAACAAAATAGAAGTGACAACATTCCGCTCCTCGCTACATTTAGAGATTTTTGATGCAAGATCGAAGCTATCCACCCCATGAATGAGGCAAAAGCGATTGATGACTTTGGCAACTTTATTTTTTTGCAAGGAACCGATGAAATGCCAGTTAATATCTGACGGGGCATTTTCCATTTTAGAAAAGGCCTCAGCAAGTCTGTTTTCTGCAAAGTCGCGGCAACCGGCCTCATACAGCTCTAAAACTGCCTCTAACGTTTGGCCTTTAGTAACGGCTACAAGAGTAACATTTTTTGGGATTTCTTTAAGAATATTTTTGTAATTGTTTTTAATCATCTTAAAGAAATAGGAGGGCTAAAAATTTCATGTAAAACAACCATTTCTCTTTTGGATTTTAAGTTTGAAAGTGCTCCGCTTGCTTTTGAGGCTGTATCTCTTCCAATGACCCCATAAGAGGGGCTCATTTTGCTCAAATCAATTTTTCCGACGCGCTTGCCATAAGGGTTGTAAGGTTCGTTATAATTTTCCATTATTGTTTACTCCCCGTTTCAGGTTTGGCAATGGAATTTCGCATATCGGTATCTGCTTGCACATTTTGTATGCGCTGGTAATCCATAATTCCAAGACGGCCATTTCTAAAAGCGTCTGCCATTGCCATTGGAATTGCAGCTTGCGCCTCAATCAATTTGGCTTCCATATCTTTAACTTTGGCCATATTTTCCTGCTCCATAGCAACAGCCATAGCACGGCGTTTTTCGGCTTCAGCTTGGGCAATGCGCTTATCTGATTCTGCTTTATCTGCGCGAAGTTTAGCACCAATGTTTTCGCCAAGGTTCATTTCTACGATATCGATGGAAAGAATAGTAAAGGCTGTGGATGAATCAAGTCCTTTTTCAAGTACAACCTTGGATATTCTCTGTGGAGATTCTAACACTTGAAGATGAGTTTCCGACCCGCCAATTGCAGATACAATCCCCTCACCGACCCTTGCAATAATCGTTTCTTCGGTCGCACCACCAACCAATTGAGCAATATTTGTTCTTACTGTTACCCTTGCTCGCACGTTGATCTGAATTCCATCTTTTGCAACACCCGTGATGTAACTACCGTGGCTTGGGCAATCGATAACTTTTGGGTTAACGGATGTTTGAACTGCATCGCGCAAATCTCTTCCTGCTAAGTCAATGGCTGTTGCGCGTCTCCAGTCAAGCGGAATATTTGCTTTATCGGCAGCAATCATGGCACCGACTACATCGGTCACATGACCGCCTGCCAAGTAATGGGTTTCCAAATCTGAAACTGTAATATCCTTTAGGCCTGCCTTAAAAGAATTAATTCGAGCATTGACAATCACTTGAGGGGGAATTTTTCTTAGACTCATTCCGATAATATTAAATATTGAAATAGGCGTGCCGGAAACAAAGGCTTGAAACCAGAGGCTAATAAATTTAAGCAGACTGCTCATAATAATTAGGGCTACAAGACCCAAAAAAAGAAAAAATACATAATATTCCACTTAAATATCTCCGACGTAAAAATTTATACAATTCATATTTATTCCTCAAACTGTTTAACAATCAAACTTGTCTCTTGGCCACCAATTACGATCACTTCCGATCCCTTTTCTATATAACCCGTTTCTGAAATTGCTTGGAGTTGCTTTCCATCAATTAAAATAAATCCGCCGGGCTTTAAATCGGACAATACAATAGCTTTTTTACCAATTGCAGTTTCATCAAAATGAGAGGCTTTATATCCTTCCTGGCTAGAACTTAAATAGATGCTTGAGTTTGGCTTTGCATTTCTAATTTGCCAAAGAGCAAATTTTATTAATAGGGTTAACAATGAAAAGAGCGCGATAATAAATAAAAGAATGGAAATCCATGAATCATGCTCTACGATAAAAATCATAATGCTTGCTAAAAGAAGCGCGCTCCCAAGGATTCCTAAAATTGCGCCGGGAAGGTAAAACTCGAGGTACACAAGAATCAAGCCGAAAATAAGTAGAAGATAAGCATTCATGAATTATTCTCCGGCATTCTTGAAAAAAAATTTAAAAAGGTTTAGTGTCATGCCTAATTGAAGTCCCTTATGGTTAACATAAGCTTTAAAATTCAGCAACACTTAAGTAACTTTTTGTCGAAGATTTATCTCAGTAGTAATTCTATTAACTTCATCCAAAACTTTTTGCAAATCAGCGCGTCGAGGATCATCTTTTGGCATAGTTTTAACCACCTCAACAAGCAAAAGTCCGTGTCTCATAAGACGCTGTGTAGGGCCATTACCGGCTGCATTTAGTCTTTGGGAAACTTTTCCCGCATCAGGTTCATTCTCCACGGTCCGCGCGCCAAATCCTTGAGTATCTTCTAAAAACTCTTTATAATTTGAGATACATGGTGATAACAAATTTGCATAATCTTGAAACTCCCTTGTATAAAACTTACCAAGTTCGGCAGATTTAGCAAGGGGGTCAAGAGTTTTATTTTTAATTATAGCTTCAAGTCCTTTACCAAATTTATTTGCAGCTTCCTCTGCATTTTTATAATTTTCTTTATAAACCTCTAATCTTTTTGTCAATCGAGGCATACTTTGAAGCACTGGTTTATCAATACTATCTGACATCATAATATCAATTAAGTTCGGAACTTGACCCATTAATTTAGAAGCTTTTTTTTCTCCTTCTGGAAACTCATCTAGCAACATTCCAAGTTTGTTATTCATCTTCGCTGCATAAGCTTTATGAGCTTCTTGAGTTTTTAAATCTAAAACCCGTTTTTCTCCGGGACGAGGGCGAACTGCAGCTTGTTGCGTTTGCTCTCTGGTTGCAATGGGTACCTCGCCTGAAGAAGGAGGTGTTTCTGTATCGGCAGCTGGGAAGGCAGGAGGTAAATCTTTTGGAAATGAATTGTCTTCAACTTCCGATGAATTGACTTCAGCTTCCGGCGGTAAAGCAGGGGGTAAATCTGTTGGGAATGAATTGTCTACAACTTCCGATGAATTGACCTCAGCTTCCGGTAAAGCAGGTGGTAAATCTGTTGGGAATGAATTGTCTACAACTTCCGATGAATTGACCTCAGCTTCCGGTAAAGCAGGTGGTAAATCTGTTGGGAATGAATTGTCTTCAACTACCGATGAATTGACTTCCGGCGGTAAAGCTGGTGGTAAATCTGAAGGAGGCAAGTCCCCTGGTTCTATAGTCGATTTCGTAGTTAAAGTATCCGATAATTCTTTAAAATTATCAGGATTTTGTTTTAAATTTTGTTCTCCTACCTTATTGGTTCTGGCACTTACTTCTTTTTTGCTGCCTGGAACTAGCATTCTAATTATTTTTTGAGAAAATTTAAGCGAGGGGGTCTGGTCTGTAGATTCACTTTTCGAGCCAAAAATTTCTTTAAGTTTAGCGGATATACGCTCGCCTAACCCCTTTGGTTCTTCTTTCCCACCTTTGACGACTGCACTTGTAACAGCAATAGGCTTGGCTTCAACCTCTTCTTCAGGTTTCTTAATTGCGCCCTCAGGCTGTATGCTTCCACCTTGCGATAGTCCTAAGTTTACGTAACTCATAAAAAGCCTCCTTCCGGAAACACCATTTAATAACAAACACAACTCTTATTATATTAATAAACAAATTATAATTACAATATTAAAATTAATTGTTAAACTACGGTTAAGATAGTAAATAATTCCCAATTATAGCAACTATGGTAGGCGCCGAAGAGCCAAAGCAAAATTATAAGAGAAGGGTTAGGAGTTATGTAGGATTTTTTACCCCGGCAGGGGTCAACAGCTTTCAGCCCCTTGTGTAATGTAAGGCCTAAAGGCCTTAATTACACACGGGGCTGAAAGCTGTTGACCCCTGCCGGGGTAAAAACTTATATACAACTTCCTGTAAAAATCGAAAAAAGTGTACTGCAAAATAGAAAAAGAATTATGCTACATAAAATTATATGGGATTAAAATGAAAAAGCGCTGCACATGGGTAGGTACCGGTAAACCTTTTTATGAAGATTACCATGACTTTGAGTGGGGTGTTCCCGTCCATGACGATCGAAAACTTTTTGAGATGCTGATCTTGGAAGGCGCACAAGCGGGACTTAGTTGGGAGACAATTCTAAAACGCCGACAAGGCTATTTAGATGCTTTCAAAAACTTTGATGTGCATTTAGTTTCTAAAATGAGTGATTCCGAACTTGAATCGCTCCTAGCAAATCCTGCCATTATACGAAACCGTCTAAAAGTTTTTTCTGCAAGAAAAAATGCGCTAGTTTTCTTGAACATTCAAAAGGAATTTGGATCGTTTGATAAATACCTATGGACCTTTGTTGATGGAAAACCAAAGATTAACAAGCCAAAAGGGATGGAAAACATACCGACCAGCACACCTGAATCTGATGCTTTAGCAAAAGATTTAAAAAAAAGAGGCATGAGTTTTGTTGGAACAACCATCATGTATGCATTCATGCAAGCTGTTGGCATGGTTAATGATCATATGGAAGACTGTTTCTTGTGCGAATCGACCAAGACCAAATGATATACATCAGTCTGAAAATCTTATGGGGCCCTAGCTTTACAATATTACAGTTTCGGTATGTTATATATCTTTAGGGACTGAAACTGTCATATTGTCAATCCAGACCCCACAGACCCCTTTTTAACTAAAAAAAACGAAAAAGCTACGAGAGATTGGGGTCTGGATTGACAGAATGACAGTTTCTTTGAAATAACTGTATAAATACTAATGGAAACTGTAATTCTGTAAAGCCTGACCCCAAAGATATCTATAAAGCCACCCCTTCAAAGTGAGTTGTCAAAAAAAGGCTTGACATTTTCATCTGATAATTTATGGTAGAGTTTATTTTAAATTAATCTAAAATAGACGAGTATCAATGAAAATTCCAAAAAAGCCAGTCCTTCCGATGTTAATAGCAACAGGGATTTTGATCTTCATAATCCTTTTGATGCAACCCTTTACAATATTGAAATTCGGTGAAAAAATTGGGGTTTTGTTCCCGAAAGGACTGATCGCCTACGAGCAACGCAATCTTTTATTCATTGTACAAGCGCTTATGTTGCTTGTGATAATTCCGGTATACGTTTTGACATTTATGTTCTCTTGGATTTACCGTGCAGACAATCCACGAGGGATTTATGATCCTGATCTTGTTGATAGTGTTCCTGCAGAGATTATCTGGTGGGGGCTGCCATTTGTCATGGTGGTAATCGTTAGTGTCTTAACCTGGGTGAAAACACATGAACTTGATCCCTATAAGTCTATTGAATCTAAAAACAAAGAAATGACTGTTCAGGTAGTGGCTTTACAGTGGAAATGGTTATTCATTTATCCGGAAGAAAAAATCGCTTCATTAAATTATTTGCAACTGCCCGTAAATACACCTGTACGATTTGAAATTTCAGCTGACGCACCAATGAACTCTTTTTGGATTCCAAGTCTTGGTGGACAAATCTATGCAATGCCTGGTATGACAACAATCCTTAATTTGATCGCTAATGAGCCCGGTAATTACAGAGGCTCTTCTGCAAATATTAGTGGTGAAGGTTTCGCAAGAATGTATTTCAATACAAAAGTCACTTCAAAAGAAGATTTTGATTCATGGGTCGCTACTACTCAAGGGACAGTGAATAAACTTGAGATCACAGCCTTCGATAATTTAGCCCTTCCAAGCGTTGTAGATCCTCAAATCTTCACACTAGAAGACCCTGAGCTCTTTGATCGAATCGTAAATAAATACATGCACCATTAACAAGAGTAAAAAAAAATGTTCGGAAGACTTACCGTAAATGCTTTTCTACATGATTTTATCCAAACCCAGGCTGTCGTCGGCATGGTTGTTGGAGCCATTGCCCTTGTGATCGGGCTAACTTATTTTAAACTTTGGAAGACGCTTTGGAACGATTGGATTACAACGGTTGATCACAAAAAAATTGGGATTATGTACATTGTTGTTGTCGTTGTCATGTTTCTAAGAGGTTTTGCAGATGCGATGATGATGAGGCTTCAGCAAATGCTTTCTGTAGGAGATTCTCAAGGTTTTCTTGATTCTGCTCATTTTCAGGAAGTTTTTAGTGCTCATGGAACCACAATGATTTTCTTTGTCGGGATGGGTTCAATTTTTGGGCTTATGAATTTAATTGTTCCATTACAAATTGGTGCAAGGGATGTCGCTTTTCCGTTTGTTAACGCTCTTGGATTTTGGCTGTTTGCATCCGGCGCTTTCCTTTCGTTGATAACACTAGCAGTCGGTAGATTTTCAGGAGCAGGTTGGCTAGCCTATCCACCACTTTCAAGCCTTCAGTATAGCCCAGGTGAAGGAGTAGATTATTGGATATGGATTGTCCAGATTTCAGGAGTTGGAAGCACAATCGGAGGAATTAACTTTTTGGTGACTATCTTAAAAATGCGTTGCCCCGGCATGACTTTAATGAGAATGCCAATTTTTGTTTGGAGCTGCCTTTGTGCAGTTATTCTTATTGTTTTAGCTTTTCCTATTTTAACCGCAACACTTGCCATGCTTAGTTTAGACCGCACGATAGGCACACACTTCTTTACGGTCGATGGCGGTGGAAATTACATGATGTATATTAATTTGATTTGGGCTTGGGGCCATCCTGAAGTTTACATTTTAATCATGCCGATGTTTGGTGTTTTCTCGGAGATTGTTCCAACTTTCTCAGAGAAAAGATTGTTTGGGTATGCATCAATGGTCTGGGCACTTCTTTTTATAACTTTCATTTCGTTTGTTGTCTGGCTTCACCACTTCTTTACAATGGGAGCAAGCCCTTATGTCAACGCATTTTTTGGGATCGCAACCATGGTTATTGCTATTCCAACCGGAGTAAAAATTTTCAATTGGCTTTTTACAAAATTCAGAGGCCGTGTTCATTTTACATCGCCAATGCTTTGGTTTTTTGCCTTTTTACTCAATTTCACTGTAGCAGGTATGACGGGTATATTATTATCTGTACCGCCTGTTGATTTCCAAGTGCATAATAGCTTGTTTCTGATTGCTCATTTTCATGGAATGGTCATTGGCGGAGTCCTTTTTGGCTTTTTTGCAGCTTTTACCTACTGGTTTCCTAAATTCACAGGCTTTTATTTGGATGAAAGATTAAATTGGTATGCTTTTTGGTGCTGGCTTAGTGGTTTTCTACTTGCCTTCATGCCGCTTTATATGCTCGGGTTCATGGGGGCGACACGCAGGTTGGACCATTATGAGGCAGAAACAGGTTGGCAATTCCTTTTTATAGTCGTTTTTATTGGGGCAATTATATTATTTTGTGGTGCCGCCATTCAATTTGCAGGACTCTTCTGGTCTATTTACAATCGCAAAAAAAATTGGGACCACACAAATGGAGATCCTTGGAATGGAAGAACCTTAGAATGGTCAATACCCTCACCTCCACCCATTTACAATTTTGCAACCATACCCACTGTAAATAGCCGTGATCCTTTATGGGAAATTAAGCATGGTGGTAACCCTCCTCCTAAAAAAGAATATGAAGATATTTATTTACCGATAAACACAACTATGGGCTTTTTTATTGGGGTTTTTAGTTTGTTTTTTGGTTTTGCCATGACTTGGCACATCTGGTGGCTTGCTATTATCAGTTTTATTGCAATCATTGTTACCGCTATCATTCGATTGTCATCTACTGATAAACATGAATTGATAACGGCAGAACAAGTGAAAAAAATGGAAAGTGACCAAATAAGGAGTCAAAAAACTTATGGATAAAGTCGAAAAAGGGCACAGCAATATTCATCTTGATCTTTTGCATGAAGAGACTTTTAAAAGAACAGTTTTTGGTTTCTGGCTTTATTTAATGACAGATTGCCTTCTATTTGGAACGCTTTTTTGTACGTATGGGGTTCTTTATAACCAAACAGCAGGTGGTCCCTCATCAAATGAACTTTTCAGTCTAAAAATTGCATTTATTGAAACCATGATTTTATTATTTAGCAGCTTTAGCTCTGGTATGGCTTTGCTTGCAACATTAAAATTTCAAAAAGCTAAAATCATCGGTTGGTTGATGATTACTTTTATTTTAGGTGCGGCGTTTCTTTTTCTTGAGATCACAGAATTTAAAGATTTGATTCATGAAGGGCATGGACCGGATAGAAGTGCATTTTTATCCTCCTATTTCACTCTTGTTGGCACCCACGGGCTTCACATATTTTTTGGACTTTTATGGCTTGTCGTCATGATTTGGCAAGTTCTAAAATTTGGCGTAAATATAGAAACTTTTCGACGCCTTGTGCTCTTCAATATGTTTTGGCACTTTCTTGACTTAGTATGGATTTTCCTTTTTACATTCGTCTACTTGATAGGAGTCAACTAATATGAGTCGCTCAACCTTAAAAAAAATTCAACATGAATGGCATGGATCGTTTAAATCCTATTTAATCGGCTTTATTCTTTCTTTATTGCTGACAGGATTGTCATTTTATGCAGCAACAGAAGCAAACTTGCCCTTTCCTAACCGAACATACATTTTGATTGTTCTTGGCGTAGTTCAAGCAATTGCACAGCTCATTTTCTTTTTACATGTCGGACAAGATAGAAAATCAGATTCATGGGAATCATTAACACTTTTTTTCACAATTCTAATTTTGATTGTAATTGTTGTAGGGTCATTATGGATAATGAGTGATCTGAATATGCGTATGATGCCGGACATGTCAATGCCACATGCTACAACGGAGTCGCCATCATGATTAATTATTACCTTTTAACAAAGCCAGGAATTCTTTTTGGAAATTTAGTGACACTTGCAGCGGGATTTTTCTTAGCTTCAAAAAGCGGTTTTGATTTTTGGCTTTTTTTAGCAACGTTCATTGGGCTTGGATTTATTATGGCCTCCTCTTGCGTATTAAATAACGACATTAATTCAGAGTCTGATAAAAAAATGGAACGGACAAAAGAGCGTGCTCTTGCAAAAGGAATTATTGCCCGCGAAAGCGCTTTACTCTTTGCTGTTTTATTAGGAATTATTGGCTTTGTTGTGTTGTATGCAGCTACAAATCCCTTAACTGTAATGGTTGCAGGAGTTGGTTTTTTTGTTTATGTTTTCCTTTATAGTTTTTGGAAATGTCACACGATCTACGGAACAGCCATCGGTAGCATTGCAGGCGCAATCCCTCCAATTGTTGGATACTGTGCCGTTAGTAATAGACTAGATCTTGGTGCCCTGATTTTATTTGCAATTCTTGTTCTTTGGCAAATGCCTCATTTTTTTTCAATCGCAATCTACCATTTCGATGATTACTCAAAAGCTAAAATTCCTGTTTTACCTATCGTAAAAGGCATGCATAAGGCTAAAGTTCACATGGTGATTTACATCATATGCTTTATGATCGCTTGTGCCATGCTGACCTTTTTTGGATATACAGGTAATGTTTATTTGGCGATGACAACGGTCGTTGGAGGGGCATGGTTATTTCTTTGCATTACCGGGTTTAAATCTTTAAATGATCAGCTGTGGGGCAAGCAGATGTTTCGCTTGTCTTTATTCATGATCATGATTCTTTGCGTGGTCATACCATTTGATAGGGTTTAGTTGAGATTTAGATAGTTTTTTTTTAACTCAGAGATCACAGAGGAGCAAGATCACTGGTAAAAAGAACAGATTATGAATTATGCATAGCTTTTAGGCCTCTGTGGTTAAAAAAATTTCCCACAACGGTAAATTACCCCTATGGTCTCTTAGGGTAGAAAGAGGCCGAAACCATATGTTGCGAAAATGAGATGTTTATCTTGTCTTGGTTGGTAATTGCACAATTCTTCGGGCGTCATTTTTGAGATTTCGTTAATCCGATCAATAACTTTAATTCTTTTTTTATCAGAAGGGATGTATATAGTCATCAGAACAGCATTTGCACAATCGCCTTTTTTCGCAAATCCTAGCGAAGTAGCGCTAAAAATAACTTCTTGGCAAGCCAAATTAAGGGTATCTCCGTAAATAAATAGACTCTCTTGGTTGTTTTTATTGATTCGCTTTTCGACCTCAAGTGCTTTTTCAATATCCCCCTCATTCACATATGCTAAAGCGATTTTTACATAGGTTCTTGATTGATTGGAAACGTGTATCATTGCTTTTGTAATATTTAGTCCTCTTTTCAAATGACCTTTTTTCACCAATGCTTCAATGATCTTTGCAACTATATCTGCTCCATAATAACGGTCGAGTATTTTTTTTGAAGCCGCAATGGATTTATCTATATTGCCATTGCCATTTTTTAGTAATGCTTTAATTGTTGATTGAATGACATAAAATTTATCAATTGTATCCGGCCATGCATTGATGATTTCGTTTAATCTTGTCGTTATCTCCCCCAATTCCATGATGGATTTAAAAAATTCAGGTAATTTTTTATCGATAGCTGATTTTTCAAGCAAATCAATTTCATTTTTTTTTAATGTGGTGAATGTATTTACAACGGATTCTTTTAATTTGTGTGCCGAATAGAGGATCTCTTGTAGGTCATTGGAGTCAGATATTTTTTTTGCAAGATTATCAAGATCAACATTTCCCAGAAGATTGCTAAATCTTATTAAATCAATTTCAGCTCTTTTGGCATTGTTCAAGATGATTTCATTAAATTTTTTACTCGTTAATCTAAAGACATTCTGAGTATCAGGTTTCAAGTATGAGGAAATTTCTGTAAGCAATTCTTTGGGCAATTCACATATTGAATTTTTGCTGACCACGTTAGTTGCATTATTAGGTTTTGAATAGGATAAAAAGAGTGTATTTGATGAATACCCATTTGATTCTTGTATCAATTTGAATAAATTTCCATTTACATTCATAACAACCTCTTTTAAAAAAAAAGATCATTATACTTGAAGCAAAATTTTATTTAAAGAAACATAATTGGTTAATTACCAAAACGAAATGTAAAATTAAATTTGGAGTGCGGTAACTCTGTTACCGCTCTGTTTTCAGCCTGACTCTGGCAGGCTGCCAATTAGCAATTGACAAACGCTTAAGGCGATTTGTAGCCCGCCAGAGTCGGGCTAAACTAAAAAGCGGTAACAGAGTTACCGCACTCCAAATTTACATTTACAATACGTTAGAAAAGCTTAGCTTGAAGCAGGAACATTGTTGTTGTGTCCTGTGATGGATTAGATGACGGTGGAGACGGAGATTTCTTCAAGAGGGACGCTAATTCTTGAAGCAATAGTGTTAAAGGCTTTTACAATCCTTGGAAGTGCACCTGAATCTGGATGTGTAAGGGCAAAATCTTGTATTTGGAATTTCTCGAAAGTGCTTAGGATTTCAAGCTGCTGCAACGCATCAGCCTCTAATATGCCCCCAAACTCTTCATCACCATTGCCTTCTAAACTGATGGGTGTGGAATTAACATCTTTTGTATGAGGGAAATTTGGAGATTCTTTGTATTGAGTTCTATGGATAGATGAGTGCCAAAAAACAACTCGATGGATGTAATCTGTGAAAAATAATAGGATCATTTCCTTATCATGTTCCTTTGGTCCCATTGGATCGTTTGCAATTAAAGGAATACTTCTTACTCTTAAGTCCGAAGTGTCCGACTTAGTGCGTTTCGGCACTCTTGGATTTGGTACGCCACCAATTTCACGGCTATCCACCCATTGGTTTATATTCACATTTTCCCACTGTTGAAAGAACGGAGAGCCTGAATGAACTTTATAAAAAAAGGCGCTTACAGCCTTCCAATCTTTGGTACTGATTTCTTGCCAGTTTTCAGTAATGATTTCGTCAATCGCAGCATACAACTCATCATAAACAATTTGACTGTCCTTGGCAAATACGTGATCATCATTCATTGGTTTTCTAGGTTTAGACGTGAAAGGGTTCAATGCACCAATTGATCTTGTAATGGCCTGAAGAATACCCTGTGTACTTAAAGGTGATCGATCTAAAATTCCACCTTTACCCATAATGGCTGATTTCCCAAGAGTATTTGTGATTTTTCTTATGAACACGCAATGAGGCAGAATCAAACTCCCAAGTTTTGTCTCTTTTAGATAGTCGTAGCTAAGCTGTGCGATTCTTGTTCCATAAACATGACCCCAGCCCAAATGAAAGACTGTTTGCCCAAAGACAAAAGCTCCGCTATTAAATTTTCTCTTCATATTAATAAAATCAGGATCTTTCGGATAATGCGTTGTTTTTGGATGCATATCTTCTTCATAAATAACGGGATCTAAAACTTTTCGGTATTGAATTTCAATTTTTTCAATTGTTGGTTTAGCATTAGCCCCCTGCCAACCGCTGAAATAAGCTTTAGTATTTGGAAGGCTCAGTTTATCAAAATGATAATGATTCCAATTAAATTCCGCTGAAATAGTACCATTTTGCTCATCTTTAAAATATATAGGGCAAATTCCATTTGTAAGTAGCTGCCAAATATTTCGATCGATCAAAGGAACAGGTGTAACACCATAGCTCAATTGAATTTCTTCAATGGATTTTGATCTTTCCGTTCCCAAAAATCTACTTTTTGCTTGTAAAACAGTTCCTTTTAGTAGTGAAGGAATAGCCGCTTTACCAATATCCAAGGTGTAACTTAAAGGAACTTGCTCCTCGTCAAAGGCGGTCTGCATCTGAATTATTCCAAAGAAAATTTCGCTCACATTCAGATTAGCCGCAACTGAAACTTCTTCTATCTCATGACGCACTCTCAAAAGTGTAACATTTGTATCAGGATCAGAATGCTTAATTTCAGTGGTTAATCGAAATAGAAGATCAATTGCTTTTGCTTGGTATTTATTTTGAATAGATACTCTAAAACTTCCATCAGGTTGCGTTTTGAAGAAGGCCAATTGTTCTTCATGACCCCGATAAAGATAGATTTTTTTCTTTGAAATTACGTTTTCGTTAAAATCTTTTAAAGTTCCGGAAATATAAACATTATTATAACTTAAAATAGGCTCCATACTAATTCACTCCATTATTTTGTAAATTGACATATATGGAAAACTGCCTCTTTTTGTCTAGAAATTATTTTAATTAAAACTATTTAAAAATTTAATAGAGCTCAGAAAATGAGTTATAGGACTTAACTCTATAACTCATGATTTGGGATGTAATTGAGTTATAGGACTTAACTCTATAACTCATGATTTGGGATGTAATTGAGTTATAGAAGATTGTCTATAGCTCATGTTGAAATGGATTCTAATGCGATGATCTTAAAAGAAAGAAAATTCTACTCGGGTGCAGAATAATATCGCACATTGTTTTTTATCTTTGAAAGATACCAATAAGCTGGGCTCTATCTATGATATGTCCTTGCATTGCAGCCAACAGTTGTTTTTTATTGACTCTTGAGGGTAACTTTAATTTTGTATCTAATGCGTAAAGTTTAAAAAAATAACGGTGCGAGGAGCCTACGGGCGGACACGGGCCTTTATAGCGACTGACCAAAAAACTGTTCAGGCCAGTGGTTAACCCTTTTTGCCCCTCTTCGATTCCTGTAATGTCGGCCGGAATATTCCAAACGATCCAATGATCAAATGTGCCGGAAGGCCCATCGGGATCGTCGACAATTAGTACGAGTGTGGTCGCGGCTTTTGGCACGTCAGTAAAATTTAAAGCAGGAGATAGATTATCACCTTCACATGCATGTTTTTTAGGGATAATTCCATTATTTTGGAAACTTGGGCTTGTAATATCCATATTAGAACCCTTTATTTAATGAGGACTTAAAGTCTCTTAAGACCCTTTAGACTTATTGATCCCTTCAATTTTATTACCTAAACGCTCGTCTTTATCAATTCTAACTTCATCAAGGTTCATGTTTAACTTTTGCAAACTAGACAAAACAGCTTGTAAAACTGACGGATTGATCGGATTCTTACGTACTGTTAAAATGGCATCCATTAAATTCTGAACCTGTCCCGATTCAAGCTTCGGAGTTAAGCTAACATTTATTCCATTTAATTCGGTTAATGCTTCTTCTGATTCGCTAAGAATTTTTTTTAGTTTTTCTACTTTAATATCTGAAACATTGCCATGCATATGAACAGCTTCTTTATGAACAATCATAATTTCGTTGCTTGCATTTTGCAAAATTTGTTTAATCTGTGAAAGTTCTAACTTTCCCATAAACCCTCTCTTTACTCTAGACAAATTTGATTAAAAACTATATAGTACTTCTATTATGAGATATAACAAAAAACCAAATCCAGATCAACGTAAATCGCCTCCTCGGCAGAACTCGCAAACAACTTCTTGGGAGCCAGTCCAAAAGTGGTATCGCGGAATCGTCGGAGATGATGGTCATTACTTCCATCAAAATCTGATTCTTCCAGGTCTAACTCGTTTAATGAACCTTAAAGCTACCGATCGCCTACTCGATCTTGGCTGTGGCGATGGAATATTAGGCCGCCATATCCCAAAAAACATCAATTACCTTGGTATTGACTCCGCACCTTCATTCATTAAAGCTGCAAGCGTCCAAGACAGGTCTGCTAATCATGAATACATAACTTCTGATGTAACAGCACCTCTTCCAATTAAGGACCGTACGTTCACTCATGCAACAATCATTTTAGCTATCCAAAATATGGAATTTCCTGAGCAAGTATTCAAAAATGCCGCGAAATTCCTTGAAAAAGGTGCTAAACTCATTATCGTGATGAATCACCCATGTTACCGCATCCCAAGGCAGTCCTCTTGGCAAATTGATGAACCAAAAAAACTTCAATACAGAAGGGTCGATCGCTACTTTACCCCAATGAGTATTCCATTACAGGCTCATCCAAGTCAAGGTGCGGCATCTGCTACAACAATCTCCTTTCACCACCCACTGTCCCAATACGTCAACTGGCTAAAAAAAGCCGGCTTTTTCGTCGATGACATGGAAGAGTGGTGCTCCAATAAAGTAAGCACAGGTGGCGCTGCAAAAATGGAAAACCGCAGTCGTGAAGAATTCCCTATGTTCCTCACCATCATCGCCGAAAAAAAATAACCTCTGTAAGACACGTTTTTTTTAACACAGAGAACACAGAGAAGGAATGAGATTAGTGAGAGGTCTTTTAAAGCCTGAGCTTTTCTCGTGAAACGAAATATTAATATGTTCCACTCCAAATAAAACCGGTTTATAAAGCCTCGTCCTTTCTAAGAACCTTCTCCCTCCTCTCATTCCTCCTCTTTGATCTCTGTGTTAAAATCACACGCTCATCCCCTCAACTTCCGAAGCTAAACTTGGAGTCCAAGATTGGTGCTTCGTAAAGTTCTGCGAACACTTGCTTAAACTCTTGTCCAATGGATTTGGATGACTCAAAACTTTTAATCGCGCTTGCCATGCGAATAAATCGCTCACGCAACATAAGACGCTCGCGTACAGTGATCGGTATTGCATAGATCAAGAAATTCATAAACTCCATGTCCTTCTCTGACAATTTTTCCTGGTTTAAGAGTTTTAGGAAAGCAAATAGACAAGCGTTACTAGCACCTGAAATATCAATGGCGTCTTTACATGTAAAACTAAAATAGTTGGGCTTATAAATGTCTATAAATTTCAGTTCTAAAAAGAAGTAGAAGATTTCAATAAAATCAAGGCGCTGATCTCTTGTTAAAACGTTTTTTGACTGAAAGAACGTTTCATGCACAAGCTTAATTGAACGATCAATAAAAGCTTCAAAGTCATCAGCTTTCGGAAAATAAAATCCAGCGCTTTCATCAACCAATTGCTCTTTTAGATTCTTTATAAATACATCAGCATGACTTTCTTTATTGTAAGGGGCTGCTTGATGGTAGAACTCCGTATCCTTTGGAATGGTGACAACAATGAAATTGTCTGCAAATTCAGGATTTTTATGTAGATCTTCAAGCGCTTTAACCCGTGAATGTTCCCTCCATGATGTTTTATCTTGAAAGTTGAACATCAACAATTTTTGCTCTGTCACTTTTAAAGATCTTAAAAAGGCTTTAAACTCATCATTGACCCAAACTTTTTGTATATTTTCTTGGATTATTGGAGCCGGTAATCGAATATTGACCATTTTTATGCTGTCAACATACAATTGGTACATTTCCATTGGTAGATTATGTTGAAAAAGTGGATCAAAATGCGGTGTGTTTCCATTTTCTACCATTTCCAGAATTTTCTTAAGATGCCCGTTTGGATGTGTTTTTATCATTTTTCCCATAGCCGCATAATTAGCACTTAAAACTTGCTCTAGTAATCTTCCGGTAAGGTTTTCAGATTTATTCTCTGTTGCTTCGTGGATAATATTTTCAACAAAGGATACCTCTGAGTGCATTTCTTGTTTAGCTGTATAGTAGCTAAGAATTAGAGCGTTTAGCATTTCCATTAAAGGGCTGCTTTTTCCGATAGATGGATCGGGATAAGCTATCATCCGATGATATTCCCTTGTTTGTAGCACTTGTCTTACAAAAAGTTGGAAATCAACAAAATACTCAAAACAAGATTTGTGTGGATTATTTCGTAAGAGATTTTTTGGGTTTGAAGCAAGCATCAAAGCCATAACTGCTTTTTGTAAGCCATAAACCATATCATTTTTTTTGTAGCTTGCCATTTCACGATAAAATTTGCCAATCGAGTTATTTAAAACAGCAATCATATTTTTTGCTGTGATATGTAAATTTCTATCGACCACCCAGTGTATGTCTGCAAAAGGATCGTCCAAAACTCCGTTTTTAAAATAGGAGTCAAAATCGCACACAAGCTTTATGCTACGTATGAGTTTTGGATCAAAAAACCTAGTACCATCTTCTTTTCTGATGAAAAACAACTCATACTCAGTATCTTTTTTCACACCTTCAAGATCAATAAACACATGTTCAGTGTGCAGGGTTTTTAAAGAAGGTTTAACTGCAATTTCATCAACGCTCTTAACTCCCTGTATTCCAAGAATCCACTTACTTAAAAGTCCGGTATCGATTTTTCTTGCCACGCGATTGAGGTAAAATTCTTGAAGCTGCTTAAATTCTTTAAGTTCATGCACGCTTTTTAATTGAGTGTCATGAAATAGTCCTGTCAAGCGATCAAGATTTGACGCAGCTTCTCCGACAAGAAGCATGATCGTTTTTACCCTTCTATTTTTTTGTTCATCTGCAATGTATATGGATTCATCGACATATAAGTTTTTTAAGTGATAAAGAATAGTCCCAAATATATTTTTTACCAATTCAATATCGCTGTTTTGATGGGCAGATGACGGTTTTTCAGACCATCTTTTTAACCGATCGCTCAAATGTTGATAATCATCAGAGCTCATTGCACTGTTTTTTGCAGGCTCCATATCAACAATCATTGATAACGCTTCTACGGCATCTGTTAAAGTCATTTGCTGCTCTGTTTTGTTACGGTAAGGCATATAATACTCCTTCATGTTCGTGCTGTGCCACAACTAATCATACTTTTATTATTACATTATAATAGTTTATTATTAAAACTATTTATTATTTAATTTTATTCCATATTTGTTGATTTAATTGCGATTTAGTTGTAGAATGTAGTTGATTTAAGACTTGGTAAAGATCAAAACTCACCCCTCATAAGAAAATTATCAAAAATGGTTTTAAACGTGCCCTAAACCCTACATTACCTACAGTTTACGACATAAAATATTAATTTTGTGGAATTGAGCTATAAAAAAACTTGATTTTATCTCCGAGAATGAGGTATAACTGATGATTCAAATGCGGAAGAGTGGCAGAGTGGCCGATTGCGTCTGTCTTGAAAACAGAAGTCCTGCGAGGGACCGTGGGTTCGAATCCTACCTCTTCCGTTCCTTTTGATAATGCAGGTTTTTACCTGCTTTTTTTTTGCTTTTTAATATTTGAATACGAATTCCTAGACACATGCAAAACGAATATAATTCACCCACTGTTTGGGGATTTAGTGGCTGTTATCCCTATACCCCCACTCTTAAAACTTTCAATATTGCGCGCGAATTTGACCAACATATTATTAATTTTAAAGATGATATTTTAGGTTTAATTTTGCCCTATACAGGTTTTGATTACCCGGTAAGAGATAGAAGTTATAGCTTGAATCCAGATCAAAAGTTTTTGCATTTGTATAATACAGGCGACACCGAAAAAACAATCTCCGGTATTGTGGAAGGAATATCATTCACAACAACTGTACCTTGCTGTAGAAAAATCATTCTTACAAAAAATATCTATTGTATTCCTATTTGCCAAGACTACATGTCCAAGTAATCCCCTACGCTTTTCTGTTTATGAAAATTAAGCTTTAGCGTTTGGTAATTTGATCAGATTTTAAACCCTTATAAGTGATATCAATCTTAAGCCCTAATCCGTATTTCATATATTTTTACGAGGTCATTGCTCCTAAGATAATTATTGTTTTTAACCGCATCTTGAATCACAATTTTAGCGATTGGATTTAGACGCCCCTGAATAATTACTCCATCCAATGCCAATAAAGGTTTTTCCATAGCGTTGATTTTCATACCTTGAATATTTTTTAAATGACTCTCAAAGTATTTAATAAAATAATCTATAGGGAAGCTTTCATATACTATTGAAGCGGTCTTTCTAGCATGAATTAGGCAACAGAATAATTGTCGAAAAGATTGCTCCTTATCTTTCATTTCAGTAATGCCTTGAAAAAGAGCTTTTATTTGATCCTCTGAAAAAATCTTGATAAGATCTTCTAGTAGAATAGAATTAGAGATTCCAATAGATTCACTTAAATGGAATACATTATTTTTGGCATATTCCTTTACCTGATCGGGTGTTAAATGCTTGATGGCTTGTTTAATAGGTTTTGTGATGAAAAGTTCAGCTGTCATAAAATAATTATCGAGCTCACCCTTTGAATAAATTCCTTTAAGATCGAGTTCTAACTTATGTGCTTTCTCTTCAAGTGTTGTAAAAAAAGGTAAACTGAATTCTTTTTTTCCAGGATTATGTTTATACTGGAATAATAAAAGATTCAGCTTACCTGCAACAAGAACGCTTTCGGGAGATTTTTTAATAGACTCCAAATTTTCTGAAGCTATTTGCACAAATTTTTTTAAGTTTATTTGATTTTCAGGCTTTATCAGATGAGTTTCATATTGCGATTTTAAGTTATCCATTACTTGGCGAAGAGCTTCACCCTTTAATCCCCCTATTAATTTTAAACGTACTTCAATCTTCTTATAGATTTCATTTTTGTAATCAGGGTCGCAAAATACTAAAAAATCTTCATAGTTACTGATGTAATGGTTTATATTATCCATAATCATTCACCATTAATTTGTTAATGCTTACTATTTCAGCATATAATCATCGTAATTAATTTATAATAACATTAAAATTGAAAATTATAAAACTTTAATAAAAAAAAAGATTTAATATTTATTTTTAGTTGATGGGTATAAAAAAAAACAGAATGCTTTTTATATTCTTAGTACAAAAAATGACGTTTCGATGATCTCCTTTTTGCCAATAGAAATCATAGTTCATTTTTTATCTTGAGCCTGAGAAAGTTCATATATAAAAGATACGAAAAGCAAACAGGAAATTACTTACCCTCAAATGCTTTTCGCATTGGGAAATAAAGGTTCTAATTCCATTCAACAAATTCCTCAGTTCTTAAGGATGATCCATGACAAATCAGTTTAGCGAAACACTCCGCCAAATCCAAAGTTAAAGTTAAAAGAGGAGGGCGAATAGGGCTGTTCGTAGTAAACTGGCTGCTGCACATAAACAGGCTGCTGCACATAAACAGGTTGCGGGTAGTAAGCGTAGGCTGGTGCAGGTGCTACATAAGTTGGTTGGATGAAAACAGAGGGTCCGCAATTGTGGTGACAGCCATGGTGCCTTGCTTCAAGATGTGTTGACACTGTAAAAAGTGAAATACAGGCAGTTAAGATAAATAAGGTTTTAAATAACATATATTATCCTTTTTTTATAAATTTAAAGGCTGCTATATCATTTGATCAATTATGCCATTAAGTTGATCTCTTAATTTGGCTTGAAATTTTTACCTTAAAAATACTTTAAACTCTTAGTCATACCTGTAACCTTTAGTCAATTCCCCTGTCAAGCATTTTTTCAATCTATTTGTCATTAAATTCTTTACTAAGAAACGCTTGTGTTTTTAAAATGAACTTTGGCCGACCAATTACATAGTGAAATGTCATTAGTTTTAGTAATTTTCATTTTAATTTATTATATTAAAGTAGCTAGTTGAATAATCAAAAATTGATAGGTCTAATATTACTACTCCTTCTATATGATTGTCCAATTTACAAGTTGACCAATTTAACGATCCAGCCGAGCACTCTTAAAATGTTCGTTTGGGGACGGTTCTCGTATAAGTGCATAACTCTTAATCGATAAAAGAAACTTTAATCAGCTTTAGCTTCGATTAAGAGTTATGCACTTATGAAGAACTGTCCCCAAACACTTCCTGAAATGGGTTCTAAATTTATATATAGCCCGCGGCAAAAACTAAGCTATTCATTCTTAGGACCTTCAATTAAACGACATGCTTATTGAAAACAATATCAAAAGGTTTATTTTTCAAAAAAGATTGGGGACAGTTCTTCGTAAGTGCCGTCCCCCAATCGCTCAACCATTTAGGGGTGAAACCATTTTTAACGATGGGTTGCAAGCCAGTTTTCTGCGAGAGCGATTTTTGGCAGGATCGTGGTGGCATTTTTTTCGAGGAGTTTTAGAAGAACTTGTGTTCTTGGATTATTTTGAAACAAGATACGATGCTTAGAAAGAAAACGCCAAAAAAGGCCGTCCCAAATATCAACCCAATCTCCTTTGGCATAATTGCTCATCTTTAGAATATAATTGGATCCTGAAATATAGGGTTTGGTCGTGATACTCCCCTTATCTGCATATTGGCTCATGGCATAAACATTAGGCACCATTACCCAATCGTAAGCATCAATAAAATAACCCATAAACCATTTATACACATGATTTGGATCTGTTTCTGTTAAAAGAAGAAAATTCCCAAGAACCATCAACCTTTCTATGTGATGACAATAACCCGTATTCAGAATTTTTTTAATCGTTTGATCAACCGGCTCAATTCCTGTTGTTCCATCCCAAAAACCTCTTGGTAAAGATGCTTTATGTTGAAAATAATTAGAATTTCTCATTTTATTGCCTTTAAGCAGGTAGCAAGCCCTCATAAATTCTCGCCAACCTATGATTTGGCGTATAAATCCTTCTGCAGAATTTAAAGGAACTTGACCGCCTTTATAAGCTTTAAGAGTGGCTTGAATAACCTCTAAGGGAGTAAGAAGACCGATATTTAGCATGGGTGTTAAAATACTATGAAAAAGAAAAGATTCTTCACGACTTATTGCATCTTCATAATCACCAAATAAATGAAGTCTATTCTTTATAAAATCTGCTAACCATTTTTTTGCCTCTTTAAATGTTACAGGGTATAAAAATGGGCTAGCTGAACCAATAGCATTTAAAAAGTGGCTGTTCACATAAGCAATAGCTTCTTTAACAACTGCATCCTGAGTTGGAAATTCTATTTTCGGGATTACAATACCTTTTGGCAAACGCTTTCTGTTTTCATTATCAAAGCTGAATTTTCCGCCTATCGGATCCTTATCTAACATCAGAATATCTAAATTTTTTCTTTGGTAAGAGTAGAATTGGGCCATTGAAAACTTTTGTTTTCCTTTAAAAAAGGAATTTACCTCAACTTCTGAACATAAAAACATAGGTGATGGATGAAATACTATATTCCAAGAGTATTTATGTGAGGCTGTTGTAAGGCCATTTTTAAGCCATTCATCTGCAAATTCTGTTAAATGAATTTTATTTATTTTTTGTTTTGAAAGTATTGAAAAGAGGGAATCTCGATCTTCTAAAAGTTTGGATTCAATGTAGTGAATCTCAAAACCCTTTTCTTTTAAAAAATTGGCATAATTTTTCATGGCACTTCTTAAAAGAACAAGCCTTTGCTTATGAAATGGTTGAACTTTAAAGTATAAAAATTCTTCTACTAAGAAAATCGGACGTTTTTTATCAAGTGCCGGATGATTTTCAAAAAGCTGATCGGGGAAAATTAAGGTGACTTCTTTCATTTATAAATTCTCAAAATTCATTTTAGATTTTTAGCTTATCTGATTTATTGGATCATATCAAGATTTAGTGCTTGACCCATGATTTAATATTGATAATTTAAATTTACAGTATTAAAATATTATGCTAAATAAAATTTAACACTGTTTACGAGGAAGATCTATTTTGGAATCATTAGAAACATCTATTCTATTTGCCAAAGCTTTTGGTATCTACCTTACAATTGTTGGCATAGCTATATTTTTTGATCCGCAACGTTTCCGGACTTGGTCTAAAGAGATGATAGATGATGAAGATCTTAATCTTTTGTTTGCAGGCACACTTGCTCTAATAATTGGTGTTTCTGTTATTGCTCTTCACAATATCTGGATTATGGATTGGCCTATATTAATTACAATAATGGGATATTTGGCAATTTTCAAGGGTGCGGGAATTTTAATCATTCCAAAATTTGTAAAACTTTTTAAGCCGATTATCAATGCTAATATCTTTGCCTACCGATTAATTGGAATTGGCTGGTTTTTAATTGGCCTTTTTCTATTGTATTATGGATATATTGATCAAATCATTAATAGGAATTACTAATATGTTTTTAGAAATAAGCGTAATTATTGCTCAAGTAGTGATAGCTATGGGGATATATAATGTTTGGATTTTAAGATTTAGCCAAGCTACAGAATGGCGTGGGGCTGATTCAAAAAACATGAAAGATGAATTTTCCACATATGGGCTTTCTCCAATCGTTATGATCATCGTTGGATTTCTAAAAATTTTTTTAGCGACCCTTCTTTTTGCAGGTATTTGGTTTCCATTTTTAACAAGGCCAGCAGCCCTTGGGCTTGCCATTTTGATGTTAGGTGCCATTTTAATGCATTTAAAAGTTCGCGATCCAATAAAAAAATTTCTTCCGGCATCTATAATGTTTGTACTATGTCTTTTTGTAGCATTTTTTAGTTGATTATCACACTGAATTAGTTACACGACGGTTGCATTGAGGGCGTTTTTAAGAGCGATTAATTCTTTTAAGCCAATATGGGAATTTTGGAAGGCAAGAAACATTTTTTTACTTGATGGGGCAAATTTTTCCCAGAACTTTCTCTTTCCATCCAAATGGTACATCTTGTTTGCAAGAAGATAGATATTCACGGCAAGATATTTTGAAACAGGCCCTAAGCCTATAATTTCACCAAGGGCAGCATGAGGGACAGTGCCAAAAGTGACAAAGTTGCAATTTTCAAGAACTAAAGTATCGAGTGCTGTAATCACAAGAATTTCGGGTACACCACCCGGTGCATCAGGCGTAAACATCAGATGATTTAAAAGGTAGCCATCGTACTTTTCAAGGCGATTTAAGGTGAGAACACCAATAATTTGGTCTTTAACTTGTGCGTAAAACCATCTTTTTCCGTAAGTGTTGTCAAACGTGCGGACATTCGAAATGTGGATTTGTGGCCCTTGTCGATTTTCAAGCCATTTCTGCCCTACTTGAACGATTCCTTTTTCAATGGTTTCATTTGTTGGAACATACTCTTTAACGGTCACATTTTCAGATTCTGCATGACGCACTTTTCGTCTGACCAAGCTTGCATGACTCCCCTGTTTTCTTCTTGGGTCATCATGCGGGTCTAAAACGAGCTCCTCGCCATATTCGATCTTGGCTTTGCAAAAGCCCTTTTCTACAAGCCATGCTGCAAAGGGTTCTGAAACAATCAGGTAAATCACTTTCAAGTTAATGCCTCTACAATATTCATGAAATGAGCCGATCAAATTTTCAATTTTTTCAGGTGGGCACAATGGATCTCCGAAAACAACAGCACAGCCATTTATATTTCGATATCCGATTAATCCATCGATTCCGGGTAGACGAAAAATCTGGCATGAAGGGTCCAGGATCGCATCTGTTGTCGATCCGCCCCACTTTCTAACAGACTCCACTGACGTCATCATTTTAAACTCGCATTTAAAGCTTTCTTTAAAGCCAAGGCCTCTCTCAAGGAAATGCGGGAGTTTTTAAAGATAATAAATTCTTTTTTGCTGACAGGATCAAATTTTTCCCAGAAAGTTTTTTTTCCATTCAGATTATAGAGTTTGTTGGCCATGTGGTAAAAATTCATAGCTAGAAACTTAGAAACACCATTAAGCCCGGAAATTTTGCCGAGTTGACTCAAAGGTACTGTACCAAAATTAACATGTTTGCAGCCTTCTGCAGATACAATCTCAAGACCTGTCACAACAAGGAGTTCAGGAACTCCGGCAGGTGCGTCCTTTACAAACATCAGATGATTAAACAGCCATCCTTGTTCTTTTTCGAGTCGACTAAGGACGATTGTTCCAATGATTTGCCCATCTTTTTCAGCATAAAGCCAGCGTTTCCCTGAAGGATTATCAAGTGGTGTTACGTTGGCAATGTAAATCTGGGGACCGGTTCTCCCGTTCAACCACTTTTCCCCGACTTGCCTTATTCCCTGCTCTATCCTCTCATCAAAAGGAATGTATTCCTTAATAAGAACGCCATCATTAATGGCATGCCCTGTTTTTCTTCTGACAAGTCTTGCCGAAGCGCCTGTTTTTTTTCTAGGGTCTTCATTTGGATCTAAAACGAATTCCTCACCATACTCAATCATCGATTTACAATATCCATGATGAAGCAACCATTCCGCAAAACCTTCAGAAACTACAAGATAGACCACTTTCAAGTGTTTCAAGGCGCAAAAAACATGGAAAGCTTCCACTAAAACTTGTCTTTGATTTTCAGGACATACGGGATCCCCAAATACAATGGCACATCTATTCTCGGCTCGATAACCAATAATCCCGTCACAACCTGAAGTGCGAAAAATTGTACTTGTTGAATCAAGAACCGCATCCGATGCCGATCCTCCCCATTTGCGCACACAAGAGACATCTGATAATTTGGACTCTTCCATGTTTAAACCTAATTTTTAAGCTAAATTTAAATTCCAAGGCCTTTTAATTTCCTTATAACCAAAGACTTCACTTTTCAAAACCCTTTTTTTAATATATCCCTTTTTTTAGCTTTTTTTTACCGCTAAGGAGGATTTTTTTCCACCGTTGAGAGGGATCTTTTACCGCGAAGGACGCGAAGGAGCGCAGCTTACGCTGCGGGAAGAAACGCGAAGAAGCGCGAAATAGAGCAAGATAGTTATTAAATTTGGAAGTGTAAACTGAACTGTGTAAATTATAACTTCTTCTTTATATTGTTTTTCGCGCTTTTAAGCGCGCTTCTTCGCGTGCCTTTCGCGTCCCCCTTCGCGTTCTTCGCGGTAAAAAGGTCCCACTCAACGGTAAAAAGATCCCCCCTTAGCGGTGAAAAAAAAGCTGTAAAACATATAGTTTTTTATTTAAAAAGAGGGAAATAGCCTAAAGGATCCTTATGCCACAAAAAAAAACACCCGAAAAAAAAACTAAGAATAAAGAAACTGAAGACCATCACAATATGCGAGCTCTTTGGAAGGGCTCAATTAGCTTTGGCTTGGTTAATATTCCGGTAAAAATGTTTGTGGCCGCAAGGGAACATGATTTAAAATTTGTGATGCTTCATAAAAAAGATCTTTCCCAGGTTCGCTTTGCTAGATTTTGTAAAGCTGAGGAAAAAGAAATTCCTTATGAGGAAATCGTCAAGGGATATGAATATGCTCCGGGAGACTTTGTTGTTGTTACAGCAGAAGATTTTAGCAAAATCAATCTTAATAAGTCAAAATCGATCGAAATCCTCAATTTTATTGAAGAAGTCGAGATAGATACCATTTATTATTCCAAGCCTTATTATCTTGAGCCTGAAAAAAATGCGACAAGAGCCTACGCCCTTTTACTTGAAGCGATGAAAAAATCAAAAAAAATAGGGATCGCTAAATTTGTCATTCATAACCGTGAACATTTGGCAGTAATCAAACCTTATGAAAATGGCATTGTACTTAATGAATTGCGCTATGATGCCGAAATTGTTAAAACGAGTAATCTGAAATTACCGGAAGCCACATCTTCATCAAAAGAAGAACTATCAATCGCCTTAAAACTTATCGATCACTTAACAACCAATTTTAAACCTGCAAGTTACACCGACACTTATGAATCAGAAGTAATGAAAATGATTGAGCAAAAAGCAAAAGGTAAAAAAGTACATCCTATTGGACAAGAGAAAAAAACGTCTAAAGTCCATGACATTATCGCCCTTTTAAAGGAAAGTCTTAACGAAGATAAAAAGGCAAAGCCGCAAGAAACAAAACCAACCGAGAAGCCAAAACCTGCAAAAAAACGTAGGGCTTCATGACTTTAAAAAAATATCAGGAAAAGCGGACATTTAATACAACGAATGAGCCTAAAGGCAAGGTAAAAAAAGAAGCTTCTTCCAACTTGCCTATTTTTTGTGTGCAAAAGCATGATGCCTCGCGTTTACACTATGATTTTAGACTTGAACATAAGGGTGTTTTGTTAAGTTGGGCAGTGCCGAAAGGTCCTTCATTTAATAGTCATGATAAACGCCTTGCCATTATGGTTGAAGACCATCCTTTCGACTATCACGATTTTGAAGGAATTATTGCTAAAGGGAATTACGGTGCAGGTACCGTAATGCTTTGGGATGAGGGAACTTATACAGGAAAAAATGCTAAAACAAAAAAAGAGATAGAAAAAGCAATCGATGCAGGGTTAAAAAAGGGACATTTGGAGTTTATCTTGACTGGGACTAAGCTTCAGGGCAGTTTTAATTTGATCAAAATAAAATCATCAAAGAATGAATGGTTGATGATCAAGGGTAAAGATGAATATGAAAAAGAAGCCGACCTTGAGAAATTAGATATTTCAGTTAAATCAAAAAAATCTTTAGATGAAATTGCAGGTGGTATTTCGTTAAAAAAAAAGAAAACAGCTAAAAAGCTTCCATTATTTTTTCGCCCCATGCTTACTACACTCCATAAAGAACCCTTTGATGATCCCGATTGGCTTTTTGAGATTAAGTGGGATGGATATCGTGCTTTAGCTTTTGTCGATAATCATAAAGTTCAGCTCTATTCTAGAAATGAAAATTCATTTAATGCGCTTTTTCAACCGATCGTTAAAGAGCTGGAAAAAGTCGCGATCCAATGCATTTTGGATGGAGAAGTTGTTCTTTTAGATGAAAAGGGAAAATCTGACTTTCAGCTCATGCAAAATTATCAGAATACAGGAAAAGGAAACCTTTATTTTTATGTTTTTGATCTTCTATGGCTTGAAGGCGAAGATTTAAGAGAGCTACCATTGACAACAAGAAAAGAAAAGTTAGAAGCGTTTTTAATAGCGCATGCCTTTGAATGGGTGCGTTATAGCGATCACATTGATACTAAAGGGATTTTTCTTTTTAAAAAATGTCGTGGATTAAAACTTGAAGGCATTATTGCTAAAAAGAAGTCGAGTGCTTATAGTTCTTTAAGAAGTAAACAATGGCTTAAAATAAAAGCGATTAATGCTCAAGAATTTGTTATTGCAGGGTTTACAACGCCAAGAGCCTCAAGAAAACATTTTGGAGCCTTGCTTCTTGGGGTTTACGAAAATAATAAATTAAAATATGCAGGTCATGTAGGAACGGGTTTTACTCAAAAAACTTTAAAAGACCTTTTTGAAAAAATGAGCCCGTTAATCGTTGATAAATGCCCTTTTGATACTAAAATAAAGACAAATATGCCGGCTACCTGGATTAAACCCATTCTTGTAGGCCAAGTTGCCTTTACGGAATGGACAGATGAAAATATATTAAGGCATCCAACTTTCTTAGGACTTCGCCTTGACAAATCTGCAAAAGAAGTAAAAAGAGAGAATCCTATATGAAAAAAAAACAAGAAGTGATTCTTACTAATCCTGATAAAATTTATTGGCAGCAAGAGAAATACACAAAAAAAGATGTGTTGGACTACTACGAATCTGTTGTGGAATACATTTTGCCATTTTTAAAAAATAGGCCAATGGTCCTTCGCCGCTTTCCTGATGGAATTGAAGGGGGAAGTTTTGTTCAAAAAGACACAAAGACACTTCATCTGCCGGATTGGATTAAAGTCATTGAAATTGAACACACTGAAAAAAACATTTCTTATTTTTTAATACAAGATGAGCCTTCAATAAAATATGTTGTAAATCTTGGAAGCATTGAATTACACCCTTTTCATTCACACGTCGGCAAATTAGACTACCCTGATTATTTTGTGTTAGACATTGACCCTGTAGATGTTCCTTTCGATACAGTGATTGAGTCAACAAATGTGATACACAACCTTTTTGATTCATGGAAAATCCCCCATTATTGTAAAACTTCCGGTGGGCGCGGTTTACATATTTTCATCCCTTTACATGCAAAATATACAATTGATCAAGTTTCACATTTTGGTCAAGCAATAGCGACACTTATTCATGAAGAGCTCCCAAACATTACATCACTTGAAAGGAGCCCATCTAAAAGGCAAAATAAAATCTATTTGGATGTTTTGCAAAATCGGGCAATGCAAACAATTGTTGCGCCTTACGCCCTAAGAGGTCGCCCTCACGCGCCTGTTTCCACACCTATTCATTGGGAAGAATTAAAAAAAGGATTGAAGCCCGAAAATTTCAACATCAGAACGATGGGTGCAAGACTAAAAGAGGTCGGCGAAATCTTTTCACCCATCTTGGGTAAAGGCTTCAACATCAAACAATGGATTGCCCACCACCTCAGCTAATACCCTTTTTTAACACTAAGACTAAAGAGAAAGAATGAGAGCAGAAAAAAAGTTGTAGAGGAATATATACTGGTTCTACTTCAAAGTGAAAAAACTATGCCGGTCTCACTTGAATTATATCAATGATATTTTTTACAGGATATGCATGATCGCTTCGCGGCAGGATCGCTTCGCGGCAGGATCGCTTCGCGGCAGGATCGCTTCGCGGCAAGATAAATCAACCTCTAAGCTTTATTGAGGGTTGATATTATCTTGCCACGAAGCGATCATGCATATCTTGTAAAAAATCGAAGACGTGATAAATTGTAGAGGTCTAAATTTTTCAGTTTGAAGGCTGGTTTTCCTGTTGCTGTTCTTTGTTAAAAAATGTTAAAGGTGGTCTTTTGTCTAATCCCACATTTTGGAGCGGAGGTGTTCAGGGCCTGACCATCGGACAATTATAGGGAAGATTAAATGCCTCTTTAAATTCTTTCATTTGCGATAATGTTCCATTGATACGCCACTCTGCTGGGCTATGAGGATTGTTGTTCATCCTAATTTTAACACTTTCGTTCCGACTTTTTTTACGGTGCATTTGTGTATATCCAAGAAAAAAACGTTGTTCAGCTGTTAAGCCATCAAAAGTTGCTAAATTTAGTTTTTTGCATCGCAGCAAAAGCAACATTCAGTCCACCAAAATCTGCAATATTTTCTCCGAGCGTCATCTTACCGTTCACATTAAGCGAAGTTTCATCATCAAATTTTATTGTATAGTTGTTAAATTGCTCAACAATTTCATCCACATACATCTCATAGTTTTTGGCATCCTGTTCCTGCCACCAATCTGATTTATCCCCTTCTGCATCATATTTACGTCCATTATTATCGAAGGAATGAATAATTTCATGAGCAATAACCGCCCCAAAGGCACCCCAAGTTGTAATTAAACCTAAATTATCATTTACCTTTTTTCTTAACATGGGAAACGAGCCCCAATCAGCATGACCTTTAGGTATTTGGTTAGTTTCCAGCCATTTGCCACAGGCGTATCGATAAAAGTCATCGCTTGGAAGCACGCTTTTATCCATTCCTTCAAAGTCAAAATAAGTTGACTGCACAACATCAGAGTTTTTTAACTCGATGGGATCTTGATAAAGCAATGTGTTGCAAGATATTGTGGATATATTCATGGATGATCACCTCATGTTAACTTGTAAGTGGTAAATTAACATGAAAAATGCATTTATTTGCAAAGACTTTATCCGTTCACTCTTTTTGATTTATTTAAACGTGAAATGAATACCTGGAAATTTTCTAATTGTCCTTCATTTAAGGACCATTTTTCAATTTCATTTAGGTCTATATTCTGTTCTAAACAAATATTTACAGCTTGACTTAAGGCTTGTTTGTCATTCCAATGATAAAAACTTGATAAGCGATCTTTAACACTATCTTCCTTTCGAAGTAATTTAATTTCCCCAAAAGGTGTCATTATTTTATTAAATTCGCTTATGAACTGATTACCAACAGCAACAGGAGGAGAAACAAATTCCAAAAACCATGGACAGTTATCATGTTGAAAATATTTGTTTTTTTCTTTAAATCCCAACTCATGTAAGGCTTTCCTTACCTTTTTCATATCTTCATAAGTAATATAATCAAGATCGTAAGATTGATATCGATTTTCCGAATAAATTGTTACACAAGCTCCCCCTACAAGAATAGTATCTATTCCACGTTTTTTGAGTTCTTCTGAAACAAAACCTGCCAGGTCTCTAAGGGTGATTTTTTCCCAATCTATCATCATAATGGCTTCCCTCGTCTTCTTGGTCGTTTTCTAATAACTGGTTCATAATATTTTGTTTGTATCTCTTGCGGTAAGAAATCATAGGCTTTTTGTAAAAAAGCTTTCAGTTCTGTTAAAAATGGGTGTTGTGTATTAAAATGATAAACAACTGTTTTTCCTTCGCGATAACTGCTAATTACCCCCCCTTTTTCAAGTCTTGCAAGAGCTCGCTGAAAGCTATATAAAGGAGACTCAAACCTTTTTTTTAATTCCAACGCATAACATTTTTCATTAACTAGCAAAAAAAACATGATTTTTTCGATTATTACATTACCAAATAATGATTCTAGCATGACAACCTCCACAAAAAAAGAAGACATTATATATGTACCACCTTTATTGGTAATATTACCAATAAAGGTGGTACATTTCAACAACAAAACCATAATGTACCAATATATTTGGTAATATTACCAACTTTCTTGGTAGACAAATGCATTTCTTGATGAGAATTGTATTTAATGCTAAAAAATGGCTATGAGAAAAAAACTAGGGATTAGATACTTTCAAACTAATGATACTTTGGCTTTAGGGCGTAATCTTCTTGGCAAGTTTTTGATATCTTCCATTGGCAATGTTATTACATCAGGAATGATCATAGAGACGGAAAGCTATTTGGGTTCAAAAGATAGAGCAAGTCACGCCTTTGATAATTTGCGGACCAAGCGCAATGAGCCCATGTATTTGCCTGGTGGTCATTGGTATGTGTATTTATGCTATGGGATTCATTATTTAACAAATATTGTGTCGCATGCAAAAGATGTTCCTGAAGCGGTATTAATTAGAGCCTTAAAGCCCTGCGATGGGATTGACACAATGAAAAAAAGGCGACGGATTGATTCAATTAACCGATTAACCAACGGACCGGGATCCCTTAGTCAAGCTCTTGGGATCACAAAAATTATCTCAGGTGATCCAATCGGAAAAACAGTCTGGATTGAAGATCGAGGTGTTATAATCCCCGACGATCAAATTGTAGCAAGCCCAAGAATTGGAGTAGCTTATGCAAAAGAAGATGCATTGCTACCTTACCGCTTTCGGATCAAAAACTAAGGTTTTTAGACACCGTTTTCAACCGCATCCAGAAATGCAACATAACGTTGCTCAAATTGCGCTGCAGTCGGACGCTGACTCGGATCAGACTTAAATGTATCCTTCAAAAGATTTGTATAAAGTGTAATATGGTCATACATGGGATCTTCACCAAAATTCAGTCCAAATTGATATGTAAATTCATTCACATAAAAATTCATAGCACGTTCCTGACTTCTCATATTGCTCTCTGTTGTGGGAAAGAAAAAGTCAACTCGGCTTTTTGCAAAGCATTTCTTTGTGCTTCTAAAATGCTCTACTCCTCTTAATCCAGTCTTATTTTCTTTGGATATTCTCTCTAGGGTGGTAGTTCCTGTTTTAGCCAAGATTCTTTCTTCCATCGCCCTTAAAGTGATCATTCCCATACCAAAAACATCACCTTTTTGGCTTAAATTCCTTTCCGGTGGAGCATAGGCCTTGTTTCCTGAATAGAAGAATCTACTGTCATCTGCCTCCATTTCTACAGCTTTACCAAAGTCTGCAAGTTTTACAAGTGTATCTCCTACCCCATCTTCAGGTTTTGCAGCATATCCAAGGGTGTTTTCAGACTTAACATCTCCTAAAACATACCCTAATTTATGAAGTTCATTCATTCCTTTTACGGGTCCCAGGGCAAGTTTTGCAGCCTGTAAAGGAGTCAGATTCGGTTCCCTGATTAATGAATCCAAGTCACCAAGCGCCTTTGAGGCAGATGCCATAAACTGATCTTCATTTTCTATGATTTTCATATCAACAGCTAAAAATTGAGGCTCGGGCTTACCTAGTTTATCGGGCGATTTAGCTATCATGTTTCCTTGTGTTACAACCTCTTCTCTAATTTCTTTCTCTTTCAAATTAAAGATACTGTTCAATACACCATCTGGAACGGGGGTATAAAATACTTGCCCTTCATGTTCCGGTTTCAATTCCTGATCAGCCTTCGGTATCCAGACAACTTTTGCAGCACCTTTTGTTAATTCTTCATATTCAGCTCCAAAAAAGACTTTTGTTTTTTCTACTTTCTTAGCAGTGTCTTCTACTTCTTTTTGATCAGTTCGAGGTATGTCTCCCTCATTATCTTCCACTAGCTCTAAACTTAAGCTCACTTCCCTGTTCTCCATTAAAGGATTTTGTTGTTCCTTAACAAGAGGACTTGCATTATCAGATACTGGATTCTTAGCTTGATTATTGCCCGCTTGGTTGATCTCTCCTTGATAAATTTGCCTGATTGTCTGGACTTGGGGCTTAAGACTTAAGGGGAGTTTGATACTTATTTGTCCTTGGAGGGCATGAGTTTCAGTTTTCTCCATATTGCCTTCAGCTTCATTAATTCTTCCTTTTAAGGAGAGTTTATCTTTTTTCTCTGCAAGAACTTCCCAAGCCTTTAAATCTACAACTTCTGCAATTTTGGCCATTTTAGCAAATTTTTCGCCATACTGGGATTTGAGTTCTGTATCAGATAATTTTCCAACACCGGCCTTAATAACGGTAAAACTATATTTTTGGCCATTAATTTCAGCTTTAAGCGTCACTTTATCAGTAGATGGTCTGATTGTGGTGAAATCAAACTGATTTGGCACATTTTGATCGTTATTAACCTGCATATTAACACCCATAATTACATTTAATAAAATTAAGGAATAAACAATGTTATAATATAATTATATGACATTTACAATATTTTATACTATAGATATGTTTTATTGGGCCTACATTTAATAGCGCTTATTAATATATTAAATGGTCTATTTGGGTTTTAAGATGGAATAATCATAGAGGCAAAAGTCTAAAGCCCTTAGCTTTGTATTGGGGTCATCGATAAGATTGACAATTTTGATTGCGGTAGGAAAATCGTTAGCCCATTTGACCATACGCAGAAGGAAGTAATCGCTGTTTAATCCAACATAAGAAATCTTTTCTTTAAATTTATATAAAATTTCTTCCGGATTTAAGGCTACCCTTAGATTGAAAATAATTTGAAGCACCGCTAATGAACCAAGTTGCTGACACTCTACCCATTGTTTATTGAACCATACATCTCTGTTAATTTTTTCTTGTAAACCCTTTTTAGAATCTTCACTTAAGCTCAAGCCTGCATGTAAAATTGATTTTCGGAAATTTTCTATGGAAGCTAAGGAACTTGTAGAGTAAATTTCATCGTTTAAATCTTTAGCATTAAATTTATGATGATTATTTGAATCTAAACCTTCTAAAACGAAAAATTTAATTAAATCTCTATCTAATAACATCAAAGGGTCTTCATAAGTTAAAGTAAATTCAATGTACTTTTGGTAAAGGGCATTAGCCTCATTATGATTAATCAGTGATTTTAGTCTGATTACTTCTAAAAACTTTTGAAAATGATGCTTAATTTCTTCTAACTCGAATTCATAAGGGAAATCGTGAAAGTTAGTTCGAAAAAAGTCTATCTGGAATTTACATACGGAATTATCGTTTTCAGAATAATTGTTTTTTAAATATTTAGTGAGAGATGAGTCAAGAATTTTAAAAAGGTCTGTGTAGAGCTTTATAGTATGATTATATGGAAGCTGCTGTAATCTTTTATGTTCATCAGGCTCCTTTAATAAATTTTCGTAAAATTGTTCGTTTCGTGTACTTTTTTTAATTTTTTTATTTATGTCGTTTAAGATATTTTCCGCCATCATTAGATTATAAGGTTTTAGGAGATGGGCTAATCTAAAAAAAAGTTTTAAGAGTTTCATGTCTAGGGTATGAGTTTTTGATAGTGCTAAATCTAGATAGTTTTTAGTTTGGATGAGCGACTGCCAAATATCTTTTTGTTCTTTAACATCAAGCAAAAGGGATAATTGTAGTTTTTTATCAACTTTGCAAAGGCTAAAAATATCTTCAGAGTTTAAATTTTTGACAATGATTTTAAATAAATCAGCGTTAAGATCTTTCACAAGATGTTTTTGTTGAAATTCCACCTTTATTTTTTCTTTTTTGCCAAAAGTTAACTTACCTTTAACTGCTCTTACAAAAATTTGGTAGGGCGTTAAATCTTTGATGTAAACGGTCTCATCTTTTAGTTTCCAGCCATCCTTTACCAATTGTTCAATGTTTACTGCATAAATTTGGTGTGAGTCACAACTATCACCTAATATCATAGGATAAACCCTTTTAAACAAACTTTAGTAATAGCTTGCTAAATTGTAAAGGGGTTTATTTTTTTAGCATTTCTCTTTTTTTCATGCGATTCCAACCTTCCGCAGTTTGAACTCTTTGATATTCTACCGTCTTTTTTAAACTTGCAGTAGATGTTTCTTCCGGTTTTTTAACAATGGTTTTTGCACTAGGCTTTGCAGCTTTAATAGAAGCTTTAACAACCTCTACCGGTTTTTTTTCAGCTTTTACAGCTAACTTAACGTTTGTTTTTTTGGGTGCCATATTCTACCTCCTTGAAGTGACTAATAATATTAGTCATGCAAGAGGTGTGCCAAGTTAGAAGAGTGTCCCCGATTTTGATTTTTTACCAGTGAGTCAGTGAGAAAGACATGAGGACAGTGAGGCGGTCTTGAAATCCTAACCGCCTCACTGACCTCATGTCTTTCTCACTGACTCACTGGTAAAAAAATGAAAAACGAATTGTGACCTCTGCGGTGAAATTTTCCTACGTTTTCGCTTCGTTAAGGGAGTTCTCTTTGTTTGACTGCAGCGTTGATCATAACCCATTCAGGATGTTCAAATTGCAAAATATGAATAATATCATCCATCGTAAAATGGGGTTTTTTAGGATAAATATCTTCGAGTATTTTTTTTATTAACTCAAAATCTTCTATTGTATCAACGGTTAATCGAAAATTAGATAAATCAGGTTCATGACTGATCAATTTTTTATGATATCGAGTCGGCCGTCTATAAATAAAGGGTGTCACATGCTCTCTCTCTTCTGGAAGGGTGGCTTCATGAAATGCCTCTTCCAAGGCTTTAAAAGAAAATACCTCGACATCCATACCTATAGGGTAACTTCTCATGTGGGAGTTTGAGACGTAATCATATTTTGGATAATTATCAAGATAGGTTTTAATGACTTGATCAATAATTAAGGGATCGCAAAAAGGGCAATCGGCTGTAATTCTGACTACAACATCAGCTTTAAAAGTTTGTGCTGCATAAAAAAAACGATCTAAAACATCTTCACTTTGACCACGAAATAAAGGGATTTTTTCAAAACGGCAAAAATCAACAATCTTTTCATCTTCTACATTAACAGTTGTTGTAATGACAATTTCATCTTTAAATTCTACACGCTCTAAACGCTCAATGAGATAATGAAGGAGTGGCTTATCCATCACTTCTTTTAAAACTTTACCGGGAAGCCTAGTTGAGCCCATTCTTGCTTGAACAAGAATAACAACCCTTAATTTCTTTTCATCCATACAAACCTTTATTGACCTTAATAATATAGTTCAAGTCGCGAAGGTGACGACAGCATGTAGCCACGGGTGTTAACCGGTGGATTAATGGGAAAAACAATGTAAGCCGTGGAACGGCGACAGAATGCAAAATTTACGATTCTGTCGCCACTTCGTGGCTAAAACTTTTATTATGCATTTAACCACGGGTTAACACCCGTGGCTACTGTCGTCGCCTTCGCGACTTAAAAGAAGAAAACCAGCTATATATATTAAAACATGTGAGAAGTTCAAGCAAAATTTAAGATAATTAATAGATGTAAATGATACAATATTAATTATGAATCAGCGCATTATTTTTCATTTGGATATGGATGCCTTTTTTGCCTCCATTGAAATTGCAAAAAATCCAAAATTAAAAGGCTTACCCGTTATTGTCGGGGGTCACCCCGATTCACGAGGGGTTGTTTCCACATGCTCTTATGAGGCAAGAGCCTTTGGCGTTCACTCTGCGATGTCTCTTTTTAAAGCAAAAAAATTATGTCCTCAGGCTATTTTTGTTCAGGGAAGTTATTCATCGTATGGTGAAATATCTGATCAAATATTCGAAATCTTAAGAAGCTTCACACATAAAGTTCAGGCTGTCAGTATTGATGAAGGCTACCTAGATGTTACCTCGATCGTGCATGAATTTGGTGGTACCATAAACTTGGCAGAACAAATTAGAAAAAAAATTAAAGAAGCTACCTCCCTCAACTGTTCGATTGGAATTGCAAAAAATAAACTCGTTGCAAAAATTGCCTCTTCCCTTGCAAAACCAAATGGTATTTATGATGTTCCTTCGGGGTATGAAGCTGCTATTTTAGCACCCCTTGCCGTACAATGCATACCAGGCGTTGGTCCAAAGACTCAAAGTAAATTAAATCATGACGGTTTTTTTGTTGTGAAAGATTTAGCCGCTCTATCTGTTGATGATCTTATTTGTAGATATGGGGCTCAAGGTTATCATTTATATAAAGAATCAAGGGGCGAGGATGATCGGCCTGTAAATTTTGAAGATAGAATTCCAAAATCTATTGGGGCAGAAACAACTTTTGAAAAAGATGTTTCTGATTCCACCATCCTTGAAAATTACCTGTATGAGCTGACTGAAAAAGTGACAAAGCGTTTAAAGGAGCATAAAATGCGCACAAAGGCATTATCCTTAAAAATCCGTTTTAGCGATTTTAAAACAATTACAAGATCGCGCACTTTTTATACCGATACAAACCATTTTAAAACTATTTTTGATGAAGCCTACCTTCTTTTTAAAACTAATCATTTGCAAGGCACTCCATTAAGACTCATTGGCATCTCACTTGACCGCCTAAATGATTCTTGGTGGCAACCGACCTTCTGGGATTAGAGTTAGAGAGGTGTTACGTTTTTTTTTAACACAGAGAACACAGAGTAAGAACGAGAGAAGACAGAGAGAAAGCAAAGAGAGTATAAAGTTTTTGATGCTAAAGTTTACGATTTTTTCAACGCAAAGACAGCCTACCTTCTGGGATTAATGTTTTTGAGAAGAGAAAGTATTGTAAATAGTTAACAAAAGATTTTTATTGATTTAAAATATTTAATTAGTATATAATAGTATTTACCAATAATAATTAACTAAAAGGAAATACTATGCAAGTTTCATCAACTAATTTCGTGCAAAGCCAAATAACTCCGGTTCAAAATCCTTTAAAGACCTTGCCGCCGGAACTTCTTAAGGAAGTTTACCTTATGCTTCCAGATGTTTCATCAAAAAATGCACTAAGTGAGACTTGCGAAGATTTTTTAAAATTTGCAAATAAAGTAACTTTACACTATCAAGCAAAGTCTGATATTTCTGCTAATGAGCTGGAAAAAATTCTAAAATCTTTCCCTAATTTAAACTCCCTTGGTTTTCATCACCGTCTTTGTAATGACATACTTAAAAACCATACCAATCTAACGAGTTTAAATTTAAAAACCAACCAAAATGTTACAGATGATGGAATAAAAAAATTATCAAATTTGAAAAAATTAGATTTGGATTCTAATTGTAAAATCTCTAATGAAGGAATTAAAAATTTACCAAATTTAACCTATTTAAATTTGAAGTGTAACAGTATGACATCCCATTTGAACTTAAATAAAATAGATGATGATGGAATAAAAAATTTAACAAAACTGACTTCGTTGAATTTACACGAAAATTATTCAATTACAGATGAGAGTGTAAAAAATTTAACAAACTTGACAAATTTAAATCTGTTTTATAACGGTATAATTACCAACAATGGATTAAAAAATTTAACTAAAATAACAGATTTAAATTTGAATAGTAACTATAAAATTACTGACCATGGATTAGAAAACCTAACCAACTTAACCCAATTGTCTTTGTACTATAATGATTTAATATCTAAAAATGGAATTACAAATTTAACAAAATTGGTAAATTTAATTGGCCGGTAACACCAACTTCGGAAAAATCTAAGTTAGATAATCTTCCCTGGTTTAAAAAAATAACTGTGAGGGACTTTTTTACCGCGAAGAACGCATGCACATCAACCTAAGAAAAATAATCATAAGGCAGGCCCACAGCCTGCAACCATAACATACCGATACCCTAGGGCGTTGCCCTAGGTATGATATGAAAAAAATGCAGGCTGTAGGCCTGCTTTATATTTATTGCAACGCGTTATATAAAAAATAACGTTACTTTGATTTAACGACGAGGTTTAGAAGCTTGTTTGGGACGAAGATGACCTTCGCAATTTCCTGACCATCTACATGCTTTACAATTAAAGGGTTAGTCATAGCTGCCGCAAATACAACTTCTTTTGTTTCATCTTTTGGCAATTCAAACTTACCGCGAAGCTTACCATTGACCTGAACCACATAAGTCATTGTAGATTCTTCTAAATATTTAGGATCGACGTAAGGGTAAGGAGAAACCGAAAGCGACTCTTTGCATCCTAAAATTTCCCAAGCTTCTTCTGCAAGGTGGGGTGCAAATGGCATTAAACACTGTGTTGCCATCTTGAGAACATTCTTAGGGTAAATCTCAAGTTTAGTGAAATCATTCATAAACTCCATCATTTTTGCAATGGCAGTATTAAATTGCATTCCTTCAATGTCTTTTGTCACTGCATCAACAAGTCTAAAACCTAATTTTAGAGCTTCTTCGGTTTGTTGATCCGATACTTTTTCTGATGTGACCATATCGTAAAATCTAGTCAAAAAGCGTTTACATCCCGTTACTGCATTCGTATTCCAAACTTTTTCCTTTTCAAGTGGGCCCATGAACATCTCGTACATTCTTAGGGAGTCGGCACCAAATTCTTCTACAATTTCATCCGGTGAAATGCCATTTAATTTGGACTTTGACATTTTATCGATCTGGCTTTTTAGTTCTTCGCCCGTTTTTTTATGGAAAAATCTACCTGTCTTTTCAAAGGTATCTTCCGGTGCAACGTAGGCGTTATTAGCATCAAGATAAGAACGTGCAACAATGATTCCTTGATTGCGCAATGTTTTAAAAGGCTCTAAACCACTGACAAGGCCACAGTCATATAGGACTTTATGCCAAAATCTGGAATAAAGTAAGTGCAGAACTGCATGCTCCACTCCCCCAACATAAAGATCAACACCCATCCAATATTTCTCGATTTCTTTGTCCCAAGCTTCTTTTTTATTGTGAGGGTCTAAAAAGCGCAAGTAATACCAGCAAGACCCTGCCCATTGAGGCATTGTGTTAGTTTCGCGTAAAGCTTTTTTGCCTGTTTTTGGATCGATGATCTCCACCCATTCGCGCACTTTTGCAAGCGGGCTTTGACCATCTCCTGATGGGCGATAATCAGTTAAATGTGGCGGCGTAAGCGGTAATTCATCCAAATCTAATGCGCGCTTGGTTCCATCTTCATAATGCATAATCGGGAAGGGTTCTGCCCAATAACGTTGTCTTGAAAAAAGCCAGTCTCTTAATTTGTAGTTGATTGCACGTTTTCCAAATCCACACTTTTCAAGCCAACAAATCATTTTATCAGAGGCTGTCTTGACATCATCGCCGTTTAACGACAGTTCACTATTTGCGCTATTGATGCAAGTGCCTTCACCACTCCAGCACTTTTTACCGTCTAGAATGGATTGACGCTCTATTTCAATATCTTCATTAATGTGCATTTCTTCTGTAACCGGCAGAACCTTAGGTTCATAGACACAGATGATCGGGAGTTCAAAAAATGTTGCAAATTCAAAATCGCGCTCATCGTGTGCAGGAACAGCCATAATGGCACCTGTCCCGTAACTTGCTAAAACATAATCTGAAATCCAGATAGGAATTTCTTTGCCATTAACCGGATTGATTGCAAAACTGCCCGTAAAAACGCCGGATTTATCTTTGTTTAATTCGGTTCTATCTAAATCACTTTTGGAGGCAGTCGTTTTTTGGTATTCTTTAACTTTTTCTAATTGTTCTTCCGTTGTGATTTTTTCAATTAGAGAATGTTCCGGAGCAAGCACCATATAGGTTGCACCAAAAAGAGTGTCCGGTCTTGTTGTGTAAACTTTTATTTGAGTATTTGCTACCGGCACGGCAAAATTAACCTCGGCACCTTCACTTTTTCCGATCCAATTCACTTGTAGTTTTTTCAAACCTTCCGGCCAATCAACCAAATCCAAATCATCGATTAATCTTTCAGCATAAGCTGTAATTTTTAAAACCCATTGACGAAGTGGGCGTCTTTCAATTAAATATCCACCTTCCTTTGACTTACCGTTTTCAACTTCTTCATTAGCAAGTACAGTTCCAAGTTCAGGGCAATAATTAACCAACATTTCAGATTCGTAGGCCAAGCCCTTTTCGTAAAGTTTGGTAAAAATCCATTGCGTCCATTTGTAATAATCAGGCTCGCTCGTCGCAATTTCTCGGTCCCAATCATAGCTAAATCCAAGAGATTGAAGTTGACGCCTAAAATTATCTATATTACTTTTTGTTGAAATGGCAGGATGTGTGCCGGTTCGAATGGCAAATTGCTCCGCCGGTAAACCAAAACTATCCCAACCCATTGGGTGAAGCACATTAAAACCTTTTTGGCGCTTGTACCTTGCCATGATATCCGTTGCCGTATACCCTTCAACATGACCCACATGAAGACCGGAACCCGACGGATAAGGAAACATATCGAGCACATAATATTTTGGCATTGAAGGGTTAAACTCTGCTTTAAAAGTTTTATTTTCAAGCCAAATTTGCTGCCATTTCGATTCGATTTTTTTATGATTGTACTTCACGATTTTTTTACTCTTCGTTGTTTATTTTTTTTTTGGTATAATAAGCTATATTAACAAATTGAGCCTTATATTCTCTATGAAAAAAAATAAAAAATCAGAAGCTACAAAAGCAGAAGCTACAATCGAAGAAACTTTCAAACCTTCAAAAGAGACAAAATTATTTCAAAATCTTTTGAAAACCGTTGAACAGTACATGGCAGGAAAAAGCTATACTGGACTTAACGAATTTGAACTGATTCAAAAACTAAGCATTCCTGAAGTACATCGGGATCTTTTTAAAACTGTCCTTACTAAATTATTAGAAACGGATTTTGCCATTTTAAAGGGCGAACGATATTTTGTAAACGAAGCTCCGGTCAATGTTGTAAAAGGTTTTTTACACATGCACCCGCGTGGCTTTGGCTTTTTACAAGCCGAAGATTCAGCCCTTCACCCCCAAGATATCTTCATTCCGAAGCATTTGACGCAAAATGCTGTGCATGGCGATATCGTTGAAGTTGAAATCAACTACGCTGTCGTCTCTGAGAAAGGTCCGGAAGGTCGTGTTGTTGCCATTTTAGAAAGAGCGCGCACACACATGGGCGGAATCATAAAATCGGTCGATAAAAATGGAACAATCCTCGCCTTTGCTCCAATGCTTGGAGCCCAACAGCGGGTTGTTGTTACCCCTTCGGAAGATTTTAATTTAAAAGTTGGCGATCGCGTTGTTATGGAAGTAAAAGAATGGGGATCAAAAGACACTGAAACCCTAGTCCAAGTCTCTCACTTCATTGGTCATATCTCTGATCCTTCCTGCGATATTAAAGCTGCCATCGAAGAGTTTGAAATTAGAGCAGATTTTCCGGTAAAGGTTTTGACAGAAGCAAAAAGCTTTGGATCAATTGTATCTCAAAAAGATATTGCCACACGCGAAGATTTCAGAAATGTGACATCATTAACCATCGATCCTGATACAGCCAAAGATTTTGATGATGCCATTAGCTTGTCCAAAGAAAACGGCATTTATCATCTTGCCGTTCACATTGCCGATGTATCGCATTATGTAGCACAAGGCACGGCACTCGATAAAGAAGCCTCTGAAAGATGCAACTCAACCTATTTCCCCGGCGTTTGCATTCCGATGTTGCCACCTGAACTTTCCAACAACCTTTGTAGCTTAAAACCAAACGTCAACCGTTTGACCGTTTCTGTGATTATGGAATTTGATTCTGACGGCAATCTTTTAAAACATCGCATGGCAAAAACTGTGATCAAAAGTGCCAAGCGTTTTACTTACAAAGAAGCAAAACTTGTTCTTGATGGGAAGAAGAAAAGCAAACATGCCGATCAGTTAAAATTGATGGCAGAACTTTGCGGCCACTTGAAAAAGAAAAGATACGAAAGAGGTAGCATTGAATTTGCCATTCCAGAACTTGTCGTGATTGTTGATGAAAATGGTGTTCCATATAAAACTGATTACATCGAATATGACATTACTCACCAATTGGTTGAAGAATTTATGTTAAAGGCAAATGAAATGGTAGCCACTCATTTGTCTCGCCTTGAAAAATCATTAACTTACCGTGTTCACGATATTCCTGCGGAAGAAAACTTAAAAGATTTTTCTACATTGGCCATAGCATTTGGTTTTAAACTGTCAGAGATTCCAACCTCACAAGAGCTTCAAAAACTTTTTGAAGAGGCTAAATCTACATCCTACGGTGAATACCTTGCCACAAGTTACATCCGCAAAATGCGCCTTGCTATATATTCTGCTGATAACATTGGCCACTATGGTCTTGGACTTGACTACTATTGCCACTTTACAAGTCCGATCAGACGTTATGTAGATCTTGTTGTCCATCGTATTTTATTTGACCAACAGCTTAGTCATGAGAAAATTGCTACCATTGCAGAAAAATGTTCCGAGCAAGAACGCATCAGCGCAAAAGCTGAAGGTAGTGTAGTCTTACTTAAGAAATTGCGTTTATTACAAACGCTATTCGAGAAAGAACCTCAGAGACAATATGAAGCCGTTGTAACTAAAATCAAAAATTTTGGCGTCTATTTTGAAGTACTTGAATTGATGCTGGAAAGCTTTCTTCATATTTCTGAACTTGAAAATGATTATTACGTCTACGACGACAAAAAGCAGCAGCTTACCGGCAAAAGAACCGGATCGACCTTCTTTTCAGGCGACAAAATGACTGTGATGTTGAGCGAAATTAATTTGATTACAAGAGAAAGTAAATGGTCGTTAGTTGCTGCTAAAAAGGAAATCCCCTACTGGGCCGAAGAAGAAGATGATGAGCCAAGAAAAGGGCCACGAAAAGGACAAAGAAAAGGACCAAGAACTGAATCAAGGACCGAACCAAAGTCTGAACAAAGAGGCGGACCGCGCAAAGGCCAAAAAACTAAACCAAGATCAGGGCCTACAACAAAACCAAGATCTGAAAAATTAGGACCTGAAATCAAGAAAGAATCGATCATTGGTAAAATGGGTCGCCAAGCTGATAAAAAACCTCAAAAAAAAACAGCACCCAAAAATAAAAAGAGCCCTAGAACGAAATAAACATCAGCTTGTGATAGTTTGCTAATTTGGAGTGCGGTGACCTGGCACCGCTTTTTTAAGCCCGACCTGGCGGGCTTCTGTAACCTGATTTTTTGAAAATCAGGTTACGGTCAAATCGCCAGGTCGATTTGAGCAACAAAGCGGTGCCAGGTCACCGCACTCCAAATTGCAAAAAACAGGTAATTAGTAATAAGAGTTGAAATAAGGAAATGAGATGAAAAAATATTTTGTGACAGGCCTTGTAATCCTGCTACCGCTGACGTTAACGATTGCCATTGTCGTCTGGTTGTTTAACCTTTTAACGGTGCCTTTTGCAGGTGTTATTCAGTCCATTTTCAACCATTACAATTTGCTGCAAGATGGCTTTTTATTTTTAAAAGCATCCCAAGTGCAGCAAATATTAAGTCAGATCATTATTTTAACACTGCTCTTTTCATTTACGGTTTTTCTTGGCACAATTGCAAGAATGTTCTTCTTTAGCTATCTGATGAATACTTGGAATTACATGATTCATCGCATTCCACTGATCAGCTCCATCTATAAAACCTGCCAGGATGTGATCAACACGATTTTCACATCCAATAATAATTCTTTTAAACAAGTTGTTATGGTGCCATTTCCAAACAAAAACACTTACACAATAGGACTTGTTACAAGAGATGATCTACCTTCTTTTACGGGCGATGAGTCAAGCAGAAATATTGCCGTTTTTGTTCCGACAACACCAAACCCAACCTCAGGTTTTTTAGTGATCTTCAAAGAAGAGGATTTGATTTATCTCGATATGCCAATTGAAAATGCTTTTAAATACATCATTTCCTGCGGTATGATTGCTACCCCTTTTAGAAATATCTCCAAAGAAGAAGCTGTTCGTTTAACAAAAAACTTGAAAGATCCACTTGAGGAATAATCATGAAGAAGAATTTTTTAACAGGTTTAGCAATCCTCTTGCCAATCGTGCTTACATTCATGATCGTCATGTTTTTTGTCAATCTTCTGACAAAACCATTCCTTGCCCTCACTACTCAAGTCTTTGCACAGACAGGTCTTCTTGACAAAACATTCCTCTTTTTGTCAGGTGAACAAATTGTCTGCCTAGTTAGTAGAATCATTGTTTTACTCCTTCTATTTGCTGCCACATTGTTGATTGGTTTATTAACAAGACACTTTTTCGCGGATGTCTTTTTTGCAAATTTTGATCGTTTGATCCATAAAATTCCAATTGTGAACAAAATCTATATAGCACTGCAAGAAGTGATGCACACCATTTTTAAATCGGACAAAACAAATTTTTCGCAGGTAGCCTTGGTCCCCTTTCCACAAGAGGATACTTACTGTCTCGGTTTCATAACAAAAGATTGCCTTCCTGAAGGCACCGATTTGGAGCACATCGAACTTATCTCTGTCTACATACCGGGCACACCAAACCCTATGATGGGATTTAACTTTCTTTATCGAAAAGAACAAATCATCTTTATAGACATGAAAGTCGACGATGCATTAAAATTTATTATTTCATGCGGCATCATGTTTCCGGGGTTTAAATGAGTCGAATTACATTTTTAAAAGTTAGAACAAACCAAGAAAAACTTGTGACCATCACCAAAATCGTTGAACGACATTTTGATTTGGCTCAAAATATTTTAATTTCAACACCGAATGAGCAAGTGGCAAACTATATTGACCAATTGCTTTGGCGTATGACCGAAGAAAGCTTCATTCCCCATACAATTGCAACTGCACCATGCCATGATGCTGTTATCATCACCTGCACCCCTGAAAACTACAATCAAGCCTCAGTCCTAATTAACCTCTGCCCCAGTTGCCACCCTTCTTTTAATGAGTTTACTACCGTCTACGAGCTTTACGACCTCACTCATCCGGAAAAAGAAGCTATGTCCAAATCAAGACATGATAGTTACATAGAATCCAATTCCAAAGTCTTCATGCAAGAAGCAATCAATTAATAAGATATCAGCTAGAAACAGCTTTTTGAAATCAAGAATCAAAGATAGAGTTAATTAAGTTAGTTAATATAGCAATTCGATTTTTTAAATAGAAGTATATCTTTCTTGAATAACCTCTCTATTGCTCTTCTCTGTTAAGCTCTGTGGTAAAAAAAAACGGTCACCCTGACAACGCTCTGTTATCCGCAGATAGTGGAAATGCACTCTTGGATGACTTTACGGAAAACATCTTTTTTATCTAGGTCGTCCGATCGATAGATATATCCAATATAATGGATGCCATGCATTTGCATGTAAGCATTGGCAAGTTCGGGCGACTGGATCTGAACTTGTTGGAGCTTTACGTGAAGCGCATCCTTAACAGAGCGAAGAGATGTTTTTACTAAAATATAAACAGATGCCTTATCGCTATGCATATTGAGTTGACATTGAACGCCTTTTCCAAAATTAATAGGTATGGCTTCAAGAAGCATAATAAATAGGGTTTTGAAGGCTTCAGGCTGTACGATGGTTCGCATAATTGTGGGATATAGGGAATAGAAAAAATTCTCCAAGACAAGGTCATGGTACTTAAAATTACCATGAAGCATTGATTTTACTGTTGAAAGCAATTCCTTTTGTTTAGAAATAATGCCTCCATTAAAATCGCGAAAATCGCCTAAAACTCGTAAAAGTTCAAGTACAACTGCTTGTCTTGCCTCATATAAATTAATGGAATGATCGCGTCGTAAAAATTGCTCTTTTGCTATTTTAACACGAAACACCGTAGCCTCTTTTGGGTATTTATTGCGCAAATTCCCAACTTGCTTGGAGCGTTCGTGAATATAGGTAAAACCTTCTTTATCTTTGAAAAGCTCCTGAATGGTAAGCTCATTTGGTTTAAGAGTTAAAACACGCACCAAAATAATTGTAAAAAACAGATTGACATGCGTCTGTTCATCAAAAGAAATATAGACTTGGGGAATGTCGCGAAGGTATTTAATTTGATTGCTCAAAGTTAGAATATTGCGCATGATCTCTTCTTCATTACGCGGCATAAACACCGGGTGCATTAAATATTCAATACTATCTTTTAGGTGTGAGGGCAACTCTTGCTTCAAAAGATTAATTTCGTTGGAAGTAAAATCTAGCCCCCCCTTTTTTTCAATTTCAAGATAAAGCGTACAAATGTGTTCAGCCCCTCGCCTGTTTGCAAAATAAGAATTCTCAACAGCAATAGCTTCAGGAATGTAGGTTCTGATCGAATTGATTAAGTGCTTTTGTTCAAAAATTTCCTTATCTTTTAAAAAATTAATACCCACAATAATTCCAAGAACTTTTCTTGGACTGCTTGAAACCTGGATCATACTTTTAATCAGTTTTAAGCTTAAATGTCGATGTGTCGGAGCTTGTTTAACAGCTTCCCTTAAATTTTTTCTAAATAGATAGTGAACACTGATAATTCTGCTTAAGAGGCGACAATCCCTTGCTGCTTTAAAATCATCCCTGCAAATAACAAGAACGTGTTGCATTTCAGTTAAAAGATCTTGGTCAAAAAATTTAGGCAGTCTTTCTACAAGGTAAGTAATATGTTCTTGAATTAGCACTGTTTTTTCATCGGCAGAAAGGCCTTTAATTTCAAGAATTCGTCTTGCAAAAAAACTCGATTGCATCCCAAGTCTTACTTCAGTTTCAATGATTGGCAAATTGCGTTGAATTTGTTCATATTCTTCATTGTTTTGAACCTTTACCATCACTTCGCAAACAGTATAAACAGTAGAACCAAATTCGGGAAAACTAAAATCTGCTGCATAAATCAGTAAAACGTTCAAACGCTTTCCGGGAATTAACCAATGGCTGATCATTTCAAAAAAGAAGCGAAAAGAGTTTGATCGGTATTTTGAGAAAATAAAAAAAGACATTTTCATCGGTTTTTCAGACCATACGCAAGACGTTAATAAAGGCAAAAGCTCATTTAAAGATTTTTTTGCTTTATTTAATGAAGGTTGATCCAATGTTGTATTTTCAAAAATATCTTTTGGTAAAATATTTTTTAAAATATTTGTCAATCCTGCTGTATAAAGCGTGTCGTTAGAGGCAAAAGTGCCTGTATTTAAATGATCGCTATTTCCTTTGCAGAATTCTGTTGAAATCTTCGGAAAAAAACTATTGTTTTCAGTCATAATATTTCGTAAAAAGTCTCTATTTTAGGTAAAAGGGCTAATTCATGAATAATAGTCCCAACTTTTTGCCCGCCATCTATGAATGAACAAACATGAAGAGGTAAATAATTTTTTTTTGCAAGTTCAACTGATCTTGGGTGCAAAATTTTAGCTCCATTCAAAACAATTTTTAAAGCTTCTTCATAAGATAATCGCTCATAAAGCTCTGCATAGGGATTTTTTTTTGGATCATCATTAAAAACACCGGGAACATCCTTAAAAAATTCTGCAAAACTTGCA